>DASVVM010000114.1:0-18429 GCA_036386555.1 Allosphingosinicella sp. | reverse complement strand
TCGGCGAGGCTGATGATGCCCTGGATGACCGGCTGGATCGAGCGGTGGGCGAACATGACGGCGCCGAGCATGACGTCCTCGGAAAGCTCCTTGGCCTCCGATTCGACCATCATCACCGCATTGTGGGTGCCGGCGACGACGAGGTCGAGCTCGCCGTCCTTCACCTGATCCTGGGTCGGGTTGAGGATGTAATCGCCCTCGGCATAGCCGACTCGGGCGGCCGCGATCGGGCCCATGAACGGGATTCCGGAGAGGGTGAGCGCCGCGGACGCCGCGATCATCGCCACCACGTCCGGCTCGTTCTCGCCGTCATAGCTCATCACATGAGCGATAACCAAAACCTCGTTGTAGAAACCCTCCGGAAACAGAGGACGAATCGGCCGGTCGATGAGTCGGCTGGTGAGAGTCTCCTTCTCGGTGGCGCCGCGCTCGCGCTTGAAGAAGCCGCCCGGGATTCGGCCCGCGGCCGAGAATTTTTCCTGATAATGCACGGTCAGCGGGAAGAAATCCTGCCCCGGCTTGACGTTCTTCGCAGCGGTCACCGCGCAAAGCACGACGGTCTCGCCGAGGGTCGCGAGAACCGCTCCGTCGGCCTGGCGGGCAACCCGGCCCGTTTCGAGAGTGAGCGTCTTGCCGCCCCACTCGATTTCCACTTTCTTCATGTCGAACATATTGTTTCCTTCCGTCCGGCCGCCCTATGCGGCCGGGGCCTGTTCGGACCTGTCTGGTCCTGCCAGCCTCGCGGAATTGCTTGCTGGCTTTTCCGTTCCTGTTCCCCGGCGAAGGCCGGGGTCCAGTTCCACGGTCGAACTGGATCCCGGCTTTCGCCGGGACACGAAACGGCGCCGCTAGGGCGCCGTTTCCTACTTGCGAAGCCCGAGCTTCGCGATGAGTGCGGTGTAGCGCTCGTGATCTTCCTTGCGGATGTAGTCCAGCAGGGAGCGGCGCTTGTTGACCATCATCAGCAGGCCGCGGCGGCTGTGATTGTCCTTTGCGTGCGCCTTGAAATGGGCGGTGAGGTTGTTGATCCGCTCGGTGAGGATCGCGACCTGGACCTCGGGGGATCCGGTGTCGCCCTTCGCCCGGGCGTTGTCTTCGATGATTTCCTGCTTGCGCTCGGCGGTAACCGACATCGTCAAACTCCTTCGTCTAGATGTTGAAGCCGCGCACCACCCGAAGTTCGCCTTCGGAAAGCTCCACAAGCGCAACCGGAACAGACTGATCGGTTGCTAGATGAAGCCCTGGCTTTGCGGCGATCCCGGCCAATCTGCGCCCCTCGCGGAGCGCCCTTGCCTGGTCGGGGGTGACGGGTAGAGCCGGGATGTCGTCCAGCCCCGCCGTCAGCGGCAAGAGTGCCTGTTCAAGCTGCCGCGCCTTAGCGAGTTCACCCATTTTGTCCAGCGAAATCGCGGATGCGAGCGTGAACGGCCCGGCCTTCAGCCTCCGCAACATGGTGACGTGGCCGACGGTTTCCAGGGCGTGGGCGATGTCGCGGGCGAGGCTGCGTATGTACGTGCCCTTGGAGACCCGGGCCATCAGCGTCGCGTGCAAGAGGCCGTCCTCACGCCAGCTCGCTCGATAATGCAGTTCGTGGACCGTCACCGCACGTTTCGCCGGCGTGACTTCGATCCCCGCACGCGCCAAATCGTAAGACCGTTTGCCTCCGATCTTCAGTGCCGAGTAGGCCGGGGGCGCCTGCTCGATCATCCCTTCGAAATCGACCAGCACATCTTCCACATCGGCGTCATCCACCCACTTGGACGACGTGGCGACCACCGCCCCCTCCGCATCGAGGGTATCCGTCTCCTCGCCGAAGCGGATCGTGAACTCATAGATCTTGTCGGCATCGAGCATCCGCCCGGCGAGCTTGGTCGCCTCGCCCAGCGCCACCGGAAGCACACCGCTCGCCAGCGGGTCGAGCGTTCCGCCATGGCCCACCTTCAGCTTCGGGTAGCCGCCGTCCCTGAGCGCCCGCTTCACCCTGGAGACGATGTCGGTCGAGCCGGGCCCGACCGGCTTGTCGAGGATCAGCCAGCCGTGCACGCTCTCAGCCGCCGACGAGGCTGAGCCGGAGCTGCTTCGCTTCCGCCTCGGCCATCCGCTCCATGAAGTGACGGCGGCAAAGCGCCACGTAGCGGTCGTTGCCGCCTATCTCCGTCTGGGCCCCGCTCGCCACCGCGGTGCCCTTCTCATCGACGCGCAAATTCATCGTCGCCTTGCGCCCGCACTCGCAGATCGCCTTCAGCTCGACGAGCTTGTCGGCGAGCGCGAGCAGGGTCGCGCTGCCCTCGAACAGATTGGCCTGGAAGTCGGTCCTGAGGCCGTAGGCCAGGACCGGTATGTCGATCTCGTCGCAGATGGCGGCAAGCTGGATCACCTGCCCGCGGCTGAGGAACTGCGCCTCGTCGACCAGGATGCAGTGGATGTGCCGTTTGCGAAGCTCCGCCTCGACTTCGCGGCGAAGGTCCGTCCCCGGCTCATAGGCATTGGCCTGGGCGGTAATCCCGATCCGGGAATCGATGATCCCGAAGCCCGACCGGTCGTGGACGGCGGCGGTCCACAGCATCGGCTCCATCCCGCGCTCGCGATAATTGAACGCGGTCTGGAGAAGCACGGTGGATTTGCCGGCGTTCATCGAGGCGTAGTAGAAATAGAGCTTGGCCATACGGCCTTTTACAGCGGCGACGGCCGAGCGCCATCGGCTGCTTTCCATTCGTCGGCGAGGATGGAGAAGAGCACGGTGTCGCGGACATGGCCGGTCCAGGTGATCCGGTCCTGCCGGATCACCCCTTCGCGCACTCCGCCGATCTTGGCCATGGCCCCCTGCGAGCGGCCGTTGCGCGCATCGACCCTGAACTCCACCCGCCGGAAGCCGCATTCGAAGGCGCGCTCCAGCATCAGGTCCTTCACCCGGCGGTTGAAGCCGGTCCCGCGCAGCTTCGGGACATAATAAGTGTTGCCGATCTCCAGCACGGCCCGGTCCGGATCGATCCCGAGATAGCAGCTCATGCCGGCCATTTCGCCGCCCGAGAAGATCGAGAAGCAGCGCCAGTTCGGACGCGAGCGGATGACGTCGAAGGCGGCGTCGAAATGGTCGGGATCATAGGAGGTCGCGTAGAGAGACCAGATATCGAGGTCCTGAGCGCAGGCCGCCTTCAGCGCCTCGCGATGGGCTTCGGCCATCGGCTCGAGGGTCAGGTCGCCCTCGTGCATCGGAGTCCCGAGGTCGGCGAGATCGAGTTCGCTGCGAACCGTCATCCCGGACTTGGTCCGGGATCCATGAACGCCGAGGAGCGAGGGCCGGCACGGTCGGTATTCATGGATTCCGACTTACGCCGGAATGACGAGGTCATCACGGCAGATTGCTCAGGAGCTTTTCCGGATCGAACATCATCCCGTCGCCGACTTCCTCGATCGTGGGCGCGCCTCGGCGGCGGAGCGTCGTCCAGCGGACCTTCTCGCGGTCCGTCTCGATATTTCCGGTGCTGATCTTCACCCGGCGGGTCGGATAGTTGATGCTGATGCGCGCCGTCGCTCCGCTGTTGCGGCTCACGTTGGAAAAATCGAATCCGACCAGCCTCAACGCGCCGTCCCGCCAGCGCCATTTGAACGTCGTCGTGCCCATATCCCAGCCGCCGGCGCTCATCATCCGCTCGAAATCGAGGCGGAGCGCGCCGCGCTCGACCGCGATCGCGGCCAAATGGTCGAGGTTGCAGGCATTTTCGCGCCTCGGGATCAGGGCGTGATTCGCCACGGCTAGCCGGTAGCCGCCGCCCTGGTTGGCGAGCAGAACGGCGAGGATCCAGGGGTTGGTGTCCAGCTCATCCGCGCACATGTCCGGCTTGATGACGTTAGCCCGATCCTGGGAGCGCAGGACCAGTGCGAGGTCCGCTTTGGAGTCACCGTCGATATCGCCTTCGGCCCGGGACTCTATCGTCCAGCCTTTGGGGACGAAGCCCTGGGCCGTGGCGGCCGCGGCGGGAAGCCGCGGATAGGTGACCGGCGGGAGTTGCTGCGCGATGGCCGGGCCGGACGCCAGCAGGACGATCAGCGCCGGCATCGCTCGGTGACCCATATCTATTCCTCCGCCGCGCCCAGATCCTGCGCCACCTTAGGCGCTCGAAGCAGCTTGTCGATATGGCTTCCCTCGTCGAAGCTCTCGTCGAGCAGGAATTTCAGCTTCGCCGCATATTTGGTGTTCACCCGCCGGGCGACCTCGCTCTGGAGGTAGGCGGTGTGGGTGCGAAGCGCCTTCAGCACGGCTTGCGCATTGGCGCCGAGCAGCGGGATCACGAAAGCGGTGGCGTGGCGCAGGTCGGGCGACATGCGCACCTCGGTGACCGAGACGAGATGGCTTGCGAGAGTCTCGTCATGGACGTCGCCCCGCATCAAAATGTCCGACAGGGCATGGCGCACCTGCTCGCCGACCCGGAGCAGTCGGACGGAGCGGCCTTCGGTGGATTCGTTGGGACGTACCATCGCTTTACCCTAACGCATAAGGAGATAGGCCGGAACGATGAGCAGCGCGAGGACGGAAGCGCTGATCACCGATTCGACGACCAGGCAGCCATATTCTCCGACGACCCTGACGGCCGCCTCGCCCGCCACCTCGGCGGCACCTTCGCCGATTTGCGAGGCGACGCTCTTCCCCTTCCGCTTGCGTCGGATGCGCAGGCGACGCCGTGGCCCTTTCCGGCTCACAGCGTGCGCGCGCGCTCCTCGACCTCGAAGACCTCGAGATGGTCGCCCGGCTTGATGTCGTTGGTGTCGGCGAGGAGAACGCCGCATTCGAGGCCCGCGCGAACCTCGGCGACGTCGTCCTTGAACCGTCGGAGCGACGAGATGGTCGTCTTGGAGACGATGACGTCCTCGCGGGTGAGGCGCGCGTGGACGCCCTTGCGGATGACGCCCTCCAGGACGAGCAGGCCGGCGGCCTTGTCCTTCTTGCCGGCCGGGAACACCTCCTTGACCTCGGCTCGGCCCATGACCGTCTCGATGATCTCGGGGCCGAGCTCGCCCGCCATCGCCTGCTTCACCCAGTCGGTGAGGTGGTAGATGACGTCGTAATAGCGGAACTCGACCTTGTTGCGCTCGGCCACTTCCCGCGCCTTGGCGTTGGGCCGGACGTTGAAGCCGATGATCGGGGCGCCGCTGGCGGCGGCGAGGATGACGTCGCTCTCGGTGATCGCGCCGACTCCGGAATGCAGGATCCGGGCCTTGATGTCCTCGGTCGAGATCCGGTTGATCGCGCTCGAGATCGCCTCGACCGAGCCCTGGACGTCGCCCTTGACGACGAGCGGGAATTCGATCGCCTGGTTGGCCTTGGACGCGAACATGTTCTCGAGGCTGATCGGAGTCGAGGTGGTACGCTTCCTGTCGAGCACGCTCTGGCGGTAGGCCGCGACCTCTCGCGCGCGGGCCTCGTTCTCGACGACGGTGAGCGTGTCGCCGGCCGACGGCACTCCGGACAGGCCGAGGACCTCGACGGGCACCGACGGCCCCGCTTCCTTCACCTGCTTGCCCTTGTCGTCGATCATTGCCCGGACCTTGCCCGGGACGGCGCCGACCACGAAGATGTCGCCGACCCTCAGGGTCCCGCGCTGGACGAGGACGGTGGCCAGCGGCCCGCGGCCCTTGTCGAGCTTGGCCTCGACCACCGCGCCTTCGGCCGGACGATCGGGATTCGCCTTAAGCTCGAGCAGCTCAGCCTGGAGCGAGATGGCTTCGAGAAGGCCGTCGAGGTTGGTCTTCTTGAGCGCCGAGACTTCGACGTCCTGCACCTCGCCGCCCATGTCCTCGACGAGGATCTCGTGCTGGAGAAGCTCCTCGCGCACCTTCTGGGCATTGGCGCCCGGCTTGTCGATCTTGTTGATGGCGACGATCATCGGAACGCCGGCAGCCTTGGTGTGGTTGATCGCCTCCACCGTCTGCGGCTTCAGGCCGTCGTCGGCGGCCACCACCAGCACGACGATGTCGGTGACGTTGGCGCCGCGCTGGCGCATCTCGGTGAAGGCCTCGTGGCCCGGCGTGTCGAGGAAGGTGATCTTCGACCTGTCGGCCTGGGCCACCTGATAGGCGCCGATATGCTGGGTGATCCCACCCGCTTCGCCGGAAACGACGTTGGCGCCGCGAATGGCGTCGAGGAGGCTGGTCTTGCCGTGGTCGACATGGCCCATGATGGTGACCACCGGCGGGCGCGGCTGGAGGGTCTCCTCCGGATCGACGTCCGTCTCGGTCTGGATGTCGGCGTCGCTTTCGCTGACCCGGACCATGCGGTGACCGAATTCCTCGATGAGGAGCTCCGCAGTGTCCTGGTCGATCGTCTCGGTGATCGTGACCGGCGTGCCCATCTTGAACAGGGCTTTGACGAGATCGGCGCCGCGCTCGGCCATGCGGTTGGCGAGCTCCTGGACGGTGATCGCCTCGGGAACGACGACGTCGCGGACCTGCTTGGCGGACGGCCCGGACTGCTGGTGGGCCCTCTTCTCCTTCTCGCGCGAACGGCGCAGCGCCGCGAGGCTCCGGGCGCGGCTGTCGTCCTCGCCCGAAAGGGCGCGGGTGACGGTGAGCTTGCCGGCGTGGCGGCGGTCGTCGCGGCCGCGGGCCGGACGGGCCGGCGGCTTGGGCGCCGGCGCGTGCCCCTTGGGACGGGCGTGGGCCGGGCGGCGATCCTCGTCCTCATCTTCGACGGCCGGCGCCGGGGCTGCTTCGGTGGGACCGGCGGGGTCCTCGGCGGGACGGCGCGCCTCCTCCTCAGCCGCCAGGCGCGCGGCTTCGACTCGCTCCTCTTCGGCGCGGCGATTGTCCTCGGCGCGACGCTTCTCTTCCTCGGTCGCTTCGGCGGCCTGCTTGTCCTCGCGGCGGCGGGCTTCCTCGAGCTGATTGAGGCGGGCTTCCTCGGCCTCGCGCAGAAGCTTGTCCTGAAGCTCGCGCCGGCTGGTGGCGTCGTTGACCGGGCGCTGCGGCGGCGCGGGACGCGGCGCGGCCGGCGTCGCGGCGACCGGAGCGGCCGGCTTGGGCGCTTCCGGAACCGGCGCGGGGGCGGCTTCCTGGGCGGAGTGGGGCCCGAGGATGCGGCGCTTCTTGACCTCGACCACGACCGTGTTGGAGCGGCCGTGGCTGAAGCTCTGCTTGACCTTGCCGGTCTCGACGGTGCGCTTCAGGCCCAGCGGGGCGCGCGCTCCGAGCTTCGGCTTATCTGTCGTCTCGCTCATTATATTCCTTCGCTCACATTCCCAGCCGACGCGTCGGGCGTGCCCGCCGCAGCGGCGCTTACCCCAGCCTCGGATCCGATAAAAGCGCGCCAGCGCCCGAGCGCATGCTCGACACGCGCGGCGGCGGCACGATCAATTATTGCGATATGTACCACATTCTGGCGCCCGAGCGCCAATGACAATATGGCCCTTTCGGCTGGAATCACCAGACCTTGGGGGCGGCCTTCGCCGACCCGCCAGGCCTGGTCCAGCTTGCGGTTGCCGTCCTCCCCCGCATCGGCGGCGTGGAGGAGGAGGTGAACCTCGCCCTTGCGCGCGGCATTCTCGATCCGCTCGGAGCCGGTGAGCAGGGTTCCCGACCGGGCTTCGAGGCCGAGCCGGTCGAGCGCCGCCTGGCGCAATGCGCCCTCGATCCGCTCGCCCAGATCCTCGGGAATGGAGAGGGGAGCGCCCTTGAAGGCCCGGGCCAGCGCGCCGCGCAGCCGGCCTTTGGCGCGGGCGGCTTCGAGCGTCCCGCGATCGACTCCGATCCAGGCGCCGCGGCCCGGCGCCTTGGCACGCACATCAGGAAGCACTTCGCCTTCGGGGGAGAGGGCGAGGCGGATCAGATTGTCCCGCTCGCCATGCTCTCCGGAAAGGATGCACTTGCGCTCGGGCACGTGCGAGCCCCTCCCCTTCAGGGGAGGGGTTGGGGTGGGGGATGTCGGATCGTGCGAGGCTTCATCAGCGTGCAGTGCGCCGACAGGCCCCACCCCCAACCCCTCCCCTGAAGGGGAGGGGCTTTTTTCCGCTACGCGTCCAGGCGTCTCATTGGGGGGTTTCCGCAACAGCGTCCTCCCCTTCATCCTCGAACCAGTGAGCGCGGGCGGCCATGATGATCTCGTTGCCCTGCTCGTCGCTGAGGCCGTATTCGGCGAGGATACCGCCCTTGTCCTCCTGGCGGTTGCTCTCGCGCTGGCGGCGCTGCTCCGGCCGCTTCTTCTGGACGAGCTCGTCGGTGGCGAGGTCGGCGAGGTCGTCGAGGGTCTTGATCCCCGCCTTGCCCAGGGTCACCAGCATCTGCTCGGTGAGATAGGGCATCCCGGCCAGATCGTCGGACACGCCGAGCGCACGGCGCTCCTCGCGGGACGCTTCCTCGCGCCGCTCCAGCGCCTCGGCGGCGCGGCTCTGGAGCTCGGTGGCGAGCTCGTCGTCAAAGCCCTCGATCGAGGCGAGCTCGTCCAGCTCGACGTAAGCCACCTCCTCGAGCGCTCCGAAGCCCTCGGCGACGAGCAGCTGGGCGAGCGTCTCGTCGACGTCGAGCTCCTTCTGGAACAGTTCGGAACGCTCGATGAACTCGCGCTGCCGCTTCTCGCTGGCGTCCGCCTCGGTCATGATGTCGATCGCCGAGCCGGTCAGCTGCGAGGCGAGCCTCACGTTCTGGCCGCGGCGGCCGATGGCGAGGCTGAGCTGGTCGTCAGGGACCACCACCTCGATCCGGCCTTCCTCCTCGTCGATGACGACGCGGCTGACGGTCGCCGGCTGCAGGCCGTTGACGACGAAGGTGGCGAGGTCCTCCGACCAGGGGATGATGTCGATCTTCTCGCCCTGCAGCTCCTGGACGACGGCCTGGACCCGCGAGCCCTTCATTCCGACGCAGGCTCCGACCGGATCGATCGAGCTGTCGTAGCTGATCACGCCGATCTTGGCCCGGCTGCCCGGATCGCGCGCCGCCGCCTTGATCTCGATGATCCCGTCGTAAATCTCGGGGACTTCCTGGGCGAACAGCTTCTTCATGAAATCCGGGTGGGCGCGGCTGAGGAAGATCTGCGGGCCCCTGTTCTCGCGGCGCACCGAGAGGATCAGCGAGCGCACCCGGTCGCCGACCCGGACGACCTCGCGCGGGATCTGCTGGTCGCGGCGGATGACCCCCTCGGCCCGGCCGAGGTCGACGACGACGTGGCCGAACTCGACGCGCTTGACGACTCCGGTGATGATCTCGCCGGCCCGCTCCTTGAACTCCTCATACTGGCGCTCGCGCTCGGCGTCGCGGACCTTCTGGAAGATGACCTGCTTGGCGGCCTGGGCGGCGATGCGGCCGAACTCGATCGGCGGAAGCGGGTCGACGATATAGTCGCCGACCACCGCTCCGGGCTGGAGCTTCTGGGCGTCGTCGAGGCTGACCTGCTTGAAATAATCGTCGACCTGCTCGCACACCTCGACGACGCGCCACAGGCGGAGGTCGCCCGAGACCGGGTCCAATTTGGCGCGGATGTCGTTCTCGGCGCCGTAGCGGGCGCGGGCGGCGCGCTGGATCGCGTCCTCCATCGCCTCGATGACGATCGCCTTGTCGATCAGCTTCTCGCGCGCGACGGCGTCGGCGATGGCGAGCAGCTCGGCCTTGTTGGCGGAAACGGCGCCGGGAGCGCCCGGGGCGGTGGTGGCCATGGTCAGTCTTCCTCTGTCTCTTCTGTTTCTTCGATCGGTTCGATTTCGTCGGCGCCTTCGACGCTGAGCGGGGCGGTCGCCTTGATGAGCCTGTCGGTCATCACGAGCTTGGCGGACTGGATCGCCGCGAACGGCAGCCCGGTCGGGCCGAGCCCCTGCACGTCGACCAGCACCATGTCTCCTTCAACGCCGGTCAGCTCGCCGCTGAACACCTTGCGGCCCTCGAGCTTCTCGGCGAGCACGATCCGGGCCTCGTGCCCCTTCCAGTCGTCATAATCCTTGAGCCGGGTGAGCGGCCGGTCGATCCCGGGCGAGCTGACCTCGAGCCGGTACGCATGCGGGATCGGATCGCGGCCCGAAGCCTCGGCCTCGTCGAGCAGTTCCGAAAGCCGCCGCGACAGCCGCGCGCAATCGTCGAGAGTGAGCTGGCGAGTATCGGGCCGCTCGGCCATCACCTGCAAGGTCGGGTCGCCGGTGCCCCCGATCATCTTGACTCGAACGAGGCTGAGCCCCTCGGCCTGCGCCGCCGGCTCGATCAATCGGGTCACTTCGTCGAGATCCGCCACTTTGTTTGTGTCACTCATCACAAAACCAAAACCTCCCGCGCCGGCCCCGTCCCCGGGACCAGCCTCAACGTCTAACGATGTCGAGGAAGGTGAAGCGCATATAGGCGCGGCGGGGCAAAGGGGCAAGCGGGATTGGCGATTTCAGTTAAGGCCGCTTGAAAAGGCGCGGCGGATGTCACGCCTCTCGTGAAGGACCCGTATCACCTCGATAACCTCTACAGTCTCTACATAGAAAATTAGGTAGGGAAATCGACTGATACGCCGCGTGCGAAGGTGCGGAGCGCGCAGCTTCTCGCCGTATCGGGGCGAGCCGACACCCGGTCGCGTGGCTATCTCGCAAAATGCCGTTCGAGCCGCTTCAAGGAACCGCCTGACCAGTTCGGGTCCGGCCTTATCTTCGTAAAAATCGCTGGCTCTTTCCAGGTCGCGCCGCGCGGCGGCGTGACGGATCAAGCGCTTCTCGGTCACTTGGCAGCGCGGCGTCCCACCCTTTCGAAAAGGCGCTCGAAGAATGCGTCATCCACGGCTCCCTCTATCGGCGACGCGGCGCCTTCGAGAAGGAGCTGGCGAAGGTGGTCGCCGCCCTGATCGCGATGGATCAATTCGCGGAAATAGTCACTGCTAGTGCCGTAACCACCGTTCCTGACACGCTCGTCGACATAGGCCTTGAGATCGTCGGGAAGAGAGATGTTCATCGTCGCCATCCAGGAAATCATAGAGGGTTTGGGAAACTTTCCCAAATGGGTTTGCAGCCACGGATAGCGCAATTAAGCTCTCCGGACTAGTCCATTTTCGATGGATTTTTGGAAAAGTGGTGCGCCGCGGATAACCGCTACCGGCTGTCCCCGTCCCGATCCTCCGCCCGGGTCTCCTCTCCGTCCGGCTCCTGCACGAGCTCGGTCTTGAGCGGAGAGAGGACCCACAAGGTCAGCAGAGTGATGAGGGACAGGACGATGGCGACGTCGTAGCTCCCCAGCCCGACGGCGGTGCCCATCGCGCCCGTCGCCCACAGGCTCGCCGCGGTCGCGGTGCCCTTGACGCTGTCCTTGAGCCTGAGGATCGCTCCGCCGCCGATGAAGCCCATTCCGGTGATGATCCCCTCGATGATCCGGGCCATCGCCTCGGGCTCGCCGACGGTGAGCGATTCCGCCGCCTGGACGAAGCCGCAGGCCGCCACCGCGACCAGCGGGAAGGTTCGAAGGCCGGCGCTGCGTTCCTCCTTCTCCCGGTTCCAGCCGACCGGCAGAGCGAGCAGATAGGCGGCCGCCATCGCGATGAGATGGGGGACGATGTTGAACGGGTTCGAGCCGAAGATTTCCTGCATGCGGCTCTATTGTCACATAGCTGTCGCGCCGTCATCCCGGGCATCGACGTCATCCCGGGCTTGACCCGGGATCCATGAACACGGTCAGGGGACAGTTCGCCAAGGCCGACTTCATGGATTCGGCCTTCGCCGGAATGACGGCGAGGCAAGGGCCGGGACGCTCGAGCCCCGGCCCTCCCTGGTTCAGCGCGAGCGGTCGCGCTCGAAGTCGGCCGTTTCGGCGTCGGAACCGGTCGTACCGCCCTCGCCGCTTCCGAAGCTGCCGAAGGCGGAGCGGTCGCCCTTGCCTTCCTCGACTTCGACCTCAGTGTGGCGGACGGTGTCGCGGACCTGTTCGGTATGCTCTTCCGCGGTCTTGCGGACGACCAGCTCCTCGCGGACGTTGGCGACCTTCTGGACGACGGCCTCTTCCGAAGTCTCGCGCATCTCGATCTCGCGATCCTGCAGCAGGCCCTCGCTATTCTGGGTCGACTGGACGCCCTGCTGCTGCTGGACGGGTCGGCGCTCGACCGAGACATGCTCTTCGCGAAGGGTCACCTGCTCCTCGACCGGGGTCTCGCGCACATAGGTGCGCACCCGGGCGCCGCCGCGGGTCACTTCGCGCTTGCCGACCCGGAGCTCCTCCTCGACGATGGGGATTCGCTGCTCCTCGACGACATTGCCGGTCGCCCTCGAGGCCTGGCCGGTGGTGCCGGCTTGCGCGGAGGCTGTCCCGGCGCCCGAATAGGCCTGCCAGCCCTCCTTCTTCCAGCTTTGCTGCCGCTCCTCGAGATCGACTCCGGCGGATTCCTCGAGCAGCTGGATGATCCGGTCGTGATCCTCGCCGCTCTCCACTTCCGCGCACAGCAGGAAGCCGCCCCGGCGAAGGCCTTCGCCATAAGCGTGGCGGTCGTCGTTCGAGAGATAGAGGTTGCCGAGCGACGCGCTGCCGCCGCCTCCCGAATCCTTGTCGATGATCTTCACGCGTTCGACGTCCAGGGCCGAGGCGAGGCGTTGCTTCGCGGCTTCGGCTTCCTGACGGGTGTCGTAGAGGGCGGTGACTGTGCGCGACATAAAGCTACTCCTTCGGTGTTTCCCCGCTCGTTCCGGTTCGCGGCGGGCCCGCCGCCGCGACAATCTCCTGCTTCCTTCAGGCTCGGCGGCCGGGCGCGTCTCCCGCGCCCTCGCTCTCCTCGGCCTCGCCCGAGTCCAGCCGTTCGACGTCGACTTCGGTCCGGCGCAGCGTTTCGGCGACCCGCTCGGTGCGTTGCTCGACGTCCCTTCGAACCACCAGCTCCTCGCGAACCACCGCCTGCTTCGAGACGACCGCCTCCTCGCGCATCTCGCCGATCTCGATCACCCTTTCCCGGAGGAGGCCGCCTTCAGCGATCTCTGCTTCGCTGAGAATCCGGCCCTGACCGGGCGGCACGGAATCTGCGCCGGGGACGTCTTCGATGAAAGTGGAGACCTTCGCTCCGCCCCTGACCAGCCGGGCGTCGCCGATGCGGGCCTCTTCGGCGGTTCCGCCGCCGTCGATCCACGCGGCGCGCTGCACCGGGACGCCGTCGCCGCGCCCTTCATTGTCGATGGAGCTCATCCCTCGGCTCCTTCCGGAACGTTTCGTTCCTCGCGCTCGATCTCGGCGCGTTCCGAGCGAAGAGTCACCGGGATTTGCTGCACCGCCGTCCCGCTCCGGCGGACGACATGGATCTCCTCGACCAGCACCAGCCTCTTCTCGACGATCAGCTGTTCCTCGACGACGGGGATGATCGTGGTGTCTCCTTCGAGGCGGACTCCGGGAAGGTCGGTCACTGCCTCGTTGCGCGGCACCCTGCGGATTTCGACCTCGTCGCGGGCAAGCTCGGCGGGAACGATCTCCTCGCGGCTGTCGACCGCGACCCGAACCCTGACCCGGCCGCTCTCAACCTGCCTCTTGCCGACCTCCAGCCGCTCTTCGACGAGCGGGATCGCCGCGACCTCTTCTGCTTCTGTCATGGGGCACGCCTCGACGCTTACATCGACCCGCCCAACCTTCGGCGGCGGCGCTCGTTCCGACGATTTTTTCAGATGCGGCAGATAGTTGCGGCAGCGTGCCGATCGCCCTCGGCTTCGACAAATTACGGAACAGGCCGCTGCCCCGACCGTTTGCGGCACCGCCCGTAACGAACCCGGGCCAGTCTCAACAGGAGGAAATCAGATGCGCAATATTGTACTGAAGCACGCGGCTCTGGCGGCGGCGCTGGCTCTGAGCCCTGCGGCGGCACTCGCCCAGACGAACGACACCACGGTGGGAACCACCGACACCACTTATGCGCAGCCGGTGCAACAGGAAGACGACGACGATTTCCCCTGGGGCCTGCTCGGCCTGCTCGGACTCGCCGGCCTTCTCGGCCTCAAGAAGCGCGAACGCGACATCCACGTCGACGCCCGCCGCAACCCGTAAGCTCGGTGGGGGCAGTCACTTGTGACTGTCCCCTCCTCGCTTTGGCGGCGCCACCGGGCGAGTCAGGTCGAACTCCACCCGGAAGAAGCGCCCCGGCCGGCGCAGCTCGTAGGCGAAGGCCTTCCCACGCTCGACTTCGATCGCCCAGACGTTGGCCGTCGACACGGGAATATTCTCGCGCATGAACAGCGCCTTCGAGAAGGCGTCGGCCGGGAATTCCTGCCGCAGCGCCGTCCCCTCGCCGGTCGTATCGCCGCCATATTGAGTGAGCTTGTCCTCGCTGCCGTCGGCATGGCGATGGTCGTGCTTGAGGCGGAGACCGGCGGCGGTTCGGGTGACGACCCAGGTCCTCGAACGGTCCTCGCCGACATGGAAGGGGATGCGGATCTCGTGGCGGGTGCAGCCGCGCACGTGCATGACCAGGCTTTTACCGGCGAAGGCGGAATCGGCCTCGGCCGGCGGGCTCGCGATCCGGCCTTCGAAAGCCTTTCCGCATAAAGATGCGAGGCTGGCGAAGAAGCGGTCGCCCGGCGCTTCGTTCGAACCCGGGGTCGCGCAGCCGGCCAGGGCCGCCGCGATCAGTGGAGCTAGGCTCTTCATGCGCCATCGCTAGACCCAAGCCGCCTCATTCGCCAGCAAAGTCGACGGGCCTCGCAAACCATCGTTGTTCGTGGTATGTTCTACCCCGAGGGGGTAGATCGTGGACATGGCCGCGGTAGAGACTGTTGCAGGACGTGCCCGGGCGACGGCGCGTCCACCGATCGACGCCGATGCCGGATCCGAAAAAACCGGCGTCCCGTGTGAAAGTCGTGAACTTCATGAACTTCGCCGGTCCCTTGGCGATTGCCCGCCCCCCGCCGCTCGCGCTAGGGCGAAGACGACCCACGGGAGACGATCGATGCGAAGCCTCATCCCACTTCTTCTCCTCGCCGCCTGCGGCGCCGGCGGCGAACCGGCGCAGGCCAGTGCGGACGCGGCCGCGCAAGGGGGCGCCGGCCGGCCGTTCGCCGTCCGCCAGATCGCCGCCTTCGACGAGCCCTGGGCGATGGCCATCCTGCCCGGGCCCGGCCTGCGCGCCCTGATCACCGAGAAGAAAGGCGGATTGAAGCTTCTGTGGAACAACATCGGCCGGGTCGGCGACGTCAGGGGCGCTCCCGCCGTCGATTATGGCGGCCAGGGCGGCTTCGGCGACGTCGTCCTCCATCCCCGCTTCGCGCAGAACCGGCTGGTCTATCTGAGCTGGGTCGAGGCGGGCCAAAGCGGCAATCGCGGCGCCGTCGTCGGCCGCGCCCGCTTCCTCGAAGGCGCCGGCGGCCCGAGGCTCGAGGGCCTGCAGGTGATCTGGCGGCAGAGCCCCAAGCTGAGCGGCCGCGGCCATTACGGCCATCGCATCGCCTTCGGCCCGGACGGCAAGCTCTACATCTCCAACGGCGACCGGCAGGAATTCACTCCGGCGCAGGACATGAGCGGCAATCTCGGCAAGATCGTCCGCCTCAACGACGACGGCACGGTCCCTTCGGACAATCCGTTCGCCGGCCGCGGCGGAGTCACCGCCCAGATCTGGTCGCTGGGACACCGCAATCCGCTCGGAATCGCCTTTGACGGCTCGGGACGGCTTTGGGACATCGAGATGGGGCCGAAGGGCGGCGACGAGCTCAACCTCGTCCAGCGCGGCAGGAATTACGGCTACCCGATCGTCTCCGACGGCGACCATTATGACGGCAGGGACATTCCCGACCATTCGACCCGCCCCGAATTCGAGGCCCCCAAGGTCACCTGGACCCCGGTCATCTCGCCGGGCAACATGATCTTCTATTCGGGCTCGGCCTTCCCCGCCTGGCGCGGCGACATCCTCGTCGCGGGCCTGTCGAGCAAGGCGCTGATCCGGGTCGACGTCGACGGCACCGGCGCCCGCGAGGCCGAGCGCTGGGACATGGGCAAGCGGATCCGCGAAGTGGAGCAGGGCCCGGGCGGCTCCGTCTACCTGCTCGAGGACGGAGAGAAGGGCCGCCTCCTCGAGCTGACCCGAGCGACGCGCTAGCGGCGCGTGATCGCGATCACGGGCCCGTCCCCGAAAATGTCGTAGCGGTAGGACGCCATCGGCAAGGGGACATAGGTGATGCGACGGAAACATTGGTTGCTGGTCGGCGCGGTCATTCTGGGCACGGCGGCCCCGGCCTACGAGATCCGGGTTTACAAGGTCGTTCAGATCAAGCACGACGTGCATGAATCGATTACCGCGCTTGCCGAAGAGTGCCTGCCCGGCGCCAACGGGCCCGCAGACTGCTGGCATCCGGACGCGAACCTCGCCGGCCGCTCGGTCAGTCAGAGTAATGAGCGATACAGCCCGCTTCAGGTAGCCGTGCGGTGGCCGGACGATCCGACCCGGCAGGATGAGGGGATCTCGGCCGGGAAGATAGGCTACAACATGCTCCGCGGCTGCGCGAAACGGGCCCGCGCGACCCGCATCTTCGAGGAGCTCGGACTGCTGTGCAGCTCACATTATGGCAAGCTGCAATTCTTCCATGCCCAGGCCGTCGACGAGGACAGGACGGCTGCGGACACCTACCGCCGAATCCTTGCCTGGAGCGACCTCGCGTTTCGCATAGCGACGGACGAGAAGCTTCCTGACGGCACGAGGCTCCTCGACGCGAACTACTGCAAATTCATCCTTGGGGAGCCCGCTCCGCTCAGCGAGGTGATGAGGTGCAAGAGCCCAAGCATCTACGACAAGTGGAACGTCAGTACCATGTTCGCACTGACATGCGACGGTCCATTGCCGTCGTACAAATGCGATTATCCCCCGGAGCCTGCCGAAGAGGATCGAATGGCGATCCTCGCTGCAAAGGGGGCGCTGCTGCACCTCGTCCAGGACAGCTTCTCGCAGTCGCACACTTCACGGTCGGTCGGGGCGCCGGTGCCTCCGAACGGGCCGCTGAAAGGCTTCATCAGCCAAGTGGTCTGCGCTTACCCGACAGCCTATTTCAACTATTCGGAGCAGAAGTCGAAAGCGCACAAGAAGGCCGACAAGCCACCGCTCCGCCACAGCTCCTGCGACGACGATCCGAGGACGCCGGACCGGCCGGACGACCCGCAGACCGACGATGTCGTCACGGCCTCCGCGATGGTGCTCTGGCATCTCGAGCATGGCGACCGCGAATCGTTCCGGCGCTATCTCGTCTCGCGGGTGTTCGGACCGGTCCCGACCGCCTGACCGGCCTGCGCCAAATTTCTCTAGCGGCGCGACCGCATCTGCGCGGCGAGCTCGGCCCGGAAGCCGGCGTTGGCGAGCATGTAGCCGGTGCACGAAGCCGAGACCCGGTACCGGACCGCCCCGCCCCGCATCCGGGGCGCGTAAAGGACGATCCAGGCCCGCGCCCCGCGCTGGAACTCGACGTCGCACGAGGCGCTGCTCGGGGCGTGGGTGCGCTCAACCTCGAAAGCGGCGGGCGCCCGACCGGCCAGGATGCGGCGAACCCGAAGCCGCTCGCCCCGCCCTCGCCGCGCGTCGTAGGGCGCGGCGAGCTCGACCTCGACCAGCGCGAGGGCGCCCCGCGCGACCTCCCGTGCATAGACGCGGATCTGCTCCGGATCGGTCGGCGGCGGGACGCACGAGCAGGCGAGAGCGGCGCTTTCCCCGGCGAGGAGGAGCAGAAGCAAGAGCAACAAGCGAGGCATCCGTTTACTCCTGCGGCTAGACCAGCCCGCGCCGGATCGCCCAGCCCAAAGCGAAGAGCGCGAGGAAGAGGATCATGAAGAGACGAGTCCCGGTCGGGCTCCGGCGGCCGGTCGCCATCATCCAGATTCCGTTTGCGGCGGCCATCGCCCCGAACAGCCCGACCAGGGCGAACAGCCCGAGGAATATCTGTCCCTGCACCTCGGTCCCGGTGAAGGTGCTGCCGTCCACCTCCACGCCGGGGCTCATCATGATTGGAGCGAGGTTCCAGGCGATCGCCGCCATGAACAGGACCAGGAACAGCCCCACCGCGACGAGCACCCGCCCGCGCGCTCGCCAGTTCGGATTCGGCCCCGGGTCCCGTACCATCGCCTCCGGCTATACCGGCCGCCACCCCCTCCCGTCATGCTGAACTTGTTTCAGCATCCAGGGCTCGGGCCGCTAGGCTTCCGGCGTCATCGCATCGAGCGCGTCCTCTCACCGGCCCGCAGGCCTTGGAATTTCTGAGGGAAGGCGCAAAGGCGCAAAGGCGCGACGTAGAAAAAGGAGGCTCTCTACGTCGCGCCTTTGCGCCTTCTCTTTGAAACTGGCGCCCGTGGCGCCGGGGCAAGCTTACGAGCGCTCGTCCCAGATCCAACCTCCGAACGGCCGACGAGCCTGGACCCTGAAACAAGTTCAGCGACTGTCTTTGTGGTCAAGCGTGCCATGGCTGTTGATCCCTGACGATTGCGTTGCAGATGATGACGAGCTTTCGCGCGACGGCGACGAGGGCGACTTTCTTGGCTTTGCCGGCGTCGAGG
>DASVVM010000113.1:0-18063 GCA_036386555.1 Allosphingosinicella sp. | reverse complement strand
CGACCGTTCGCGTCCACGAGCTCGGCGAGGGCGACGTCGACCCCACCCCCGCACAACTCGACCGAATGCGGGCGCTGGTGCGCGAGGCCATGAACGAGGGCGCGATGGGGGTGGGCTCGTCGCTCATCTACGCGCCCGCCTTCTTCGCCGAAACTCCCGAGCTGATCGCTCTGGCGACCGAGGCCGGCAAGTGCGGCGGCATGTATATCAGCCACATGCGCGACGAAGGGCCCAAGCTGCTCGAAGCCATAGACGAGCTTGTCGCGATCTCCGCCCAATCCGGCGCGCCCGCGGAAATCTACCATTTCAAGCAGTCGGGCCGGCCCAATTGGGGCAAGATCGACGCCGCCATCGCCCGGGTCGAGGCGGCCCGGGCCCGGGGGCTCAGGATCACCGCCGACATGTACACCTATCCCGCGAGCTCGACCGGCCTCGACGCCTCCATGCCTCTCTGGGTGCAGGAGGGCGGGATCGAGGCCTGGGTCGCCCGGCTCAAGGACCCGGCCCAGCGCGCGCGGGTTCTGGCCGAGATGCGCTCGGGCGAGTCGGAGGACAGCGCCCTGGTGGTGAAGGAGCCCTCGAAGGTGCTCCTGCTCGGCTTCAAGAACCCGGCGCTCAAGCCGCTGACCGGCAAGACCCTCGAGGAGGTGGCGCGGGAGCGCGGCAAGACCGCCGAGGAGACGGCCGCCGACCTCATCGTCGAGGACAACAGCCGGATCCAGGTCGCCTATTTCTCGATGAGCGAGGACAATGTCCGGCGCGAGGTGGCGATCCCCTGGATGAGCTTCGGCTCCGACGCCTCGGCGCAGGCGCCGGAGGGGGTGTTCCTGAAGTCGAGCACCCACCCCAGAGCCTATGGAAATTTCGCCCGGGTGCTGGGCAAATATGTCCGCGACGAGAAGGTCGTGTCCCTCGAGGAGGCGATCCGCCGGATGACGTCGTTTCCCGCCGGCAATCTCGGCCTCAAGGACCGCGGCGCACTCAAGCCCGGCCATTTCGCCGACCTCGCCATCTTCGATCCGGCGACGATCCGCGACAACGCGACTTTCCCGAAACCGCAGCAATATGCCACCGGAATGCGCCACGTCTTCGTCAACGGGGTCGCGGTGCTGAAGGACGGCGAGCATACCGGCGCGACGCCGGGGCGTTTCGTGAAGGGGCCGGGCGCGGGGAAGTGTCCGGCCGCTTAGCCGCCACGGAAGGAGGATGTGGATGCGCAGGATAACCGGAGCCTGCTTCGTCTCGCTCGACGGGGTGATGCAGGCGCCCGGCGGGCCGGAGGAAGACCCGACCGGCGGCTTCGAGCTGGGCGGCTGGCTCGCGCCCTTCTTCGACGAGGCGGTCGGCCAGCAGATCGACAGGCTGTTCACGCCGCCCTTCGACCTGCTGCTCGGCCGCCGCACCTACGACATCTTCGCCGCCTTCTGGCCCTACAATGCGAGCGAGCCGGACGGGATCGGCCAGCTGTTCGACCGCGCCTCGAAATTCGTCCTGACCCGGAGCGACAAGCCCCTCGACTGGCGGAACAGCCACCGTGTCGAGAGCCTCGAAGCCCTCGCCGAGCTGAAGCGAGGGGAGGGGCCCGATTTGATCGTCCAGGGCAGCGGCACCCTCTACCCCCAATTGCTGAGTGTCGGCCTGATCGACCGCTTGGTCCTGATGACCTTTCCGGTCGTCCTGGGCTCGGGCAAACGCCTGTTCGGCGACGGCACCGCCCCCGCTGCGATGCGAATGGTCGAGCACAAGGTCACGCCGCGCGGAAACGTGATCGCGGCCTATGAGCCGGACGGACCGGTTGAGCCCGGCAGCTTCGCGACGGGGGAACCCAGCGCCGCCGAGCTCGAGCGCCGCCGCAAGATCGAGGCCGGCACCTGGTGAGCGAACCGGGCTGAGCCCGGCAACCGAACCGGCCGCGAACGGTTGGGCGATCGACATCGGGAGCCGCCGCATGAGAATCTTCGCCCTCCTCGCACTGCTGCTTCTCGCCGGCTGCGCCTCCGCGCCGGCGGAGCGGAGCGCCGCTCCGCGGATCGACCCGGTCCGGATGTCGAACATGATCCGGACCCTCGCGTCCGACGAATATGAAGGCCGGGCGCCCGGAACGGAGGGGGAGGCGAAGACCATCGCCTATGTCGCCGAGCAGTTCCGGCTCGCCGGGCTGGAGCCGGCGGGCGAGAATGGCGGCTGGATGCAGAAGGTGCCGCTGGTGCGCACCCAGCTCGCCAAAGACGGGTCGGTGAGGGTCGCGGCGAAGGGCGGAACGATGCGCCTCCGAGTCCCCGAGGACGTCTATCTCTCGACGGTGCGCGAGACGAAGCGGGCCCGGATCGACGGCGCTCCGATGGTGTTCGTCGGCTACGGAGTCGCCGCGCCGGAGCGGCCGTGGGACGATTTCAAGGGCGTCGACCTCAAGGGCAAGGTCGCGGTCTTCCTCGTCAACGATCCCGATTTCGAGGCGGGGCGGGGCGATCCCGTGACGGGCCGGTTCGGGGGCCAGGCGATGACCTATTACGGCCGCTGGACCTACAAGTTCGAGGAGGCGGCCCGGCGAGGCGCGGTCGCAGCGCTCGTCGTCCACGAGACCGCCGGCGCCGGCTACGGCTGGAACACGGTGCAGGCGCCGGGCGGCGAGAATTACAACATCGTCCTCAAGCCCGGCGCCCAGCAGCCGGTGATGCTCCAGGGGTGGATCCAGCGCAGCGTAACCGAAGATCTGTTCCGCCGCGCCGGCATCGATTTCGATACTGTGAAACGAACCGCCCGCACGGCCGGCTTCAACCCGATCGATCTCGGCGCCCGGTTCTCCGCCGATTTCGGAGTCGAGTCGACCCGGGTCGAGAGCCACAACGTGCTCGGCAAGATCGGCGGAGCGAAGCGGCCCGACGAGACGATCTGGTTCGCCAGCCACTGGGACGCCTATGGAGTCGGAGCGCCCGACGCGCGCGGCAGGACGGTCCGGCCGGGCGCTCTCGACAGCGCTTCGGGAATCGCCGGGATCGTCGAGATCGCCCGGGCCTTCAGGGCGGGGCCGAGGCCGGAGCGCACGCTCGTCTTCGCGGCCTGGACCGCCGAGGAAAGGGGGCTGCTCGGAGTCGAGCATTACGCGACCAACCCGCTGTTCGCGATGGACAAGGCGGTCGCCAACCTCACCCTCGACACCCTCCAGCCCAACGGCCTCTCCCGTGACGTGGTGCTGATCGGCAAGGGCCAGAGCGAGATCGAGGACAGGATCGCCGCCGCCGCGGCACGGCAGGGAAGGACGATGACTCCGGACGCGCGGCCGGAGCGGGGCCTCTTCTACCGGGCGGACCATTTCGCCTTCGCCAAGCGCGGCGTCCCCGTATTCCTTCTGATGGCGCTGGGCGGCGGAGTCGATCTGGTGAAGGGCGGGCGCGAGGCGGGCGACCGCTGGGTCAGCGAGTTCACGGCCAATTGCTACCACCAGACCTGCGACGAATGGAATCCCGGCCTCGACCTCGCCGGAGCCGCGCAGGACGTCGCCTTGTTCTACGACGTCGGAAGGGATCTGGCTTTCGGCCGCGACTGGCCGGAGTGGAAGGCGGGATCGGAGTTCAGGTCGATCCGCGAGGCAAGCGCGGCGGCGAGACGATAAGGGCCAGGCATACGGCCTTCTCGTCCTCCCTGTGAGGCGAAGCCTCATGGGGAGGGGGACCACCCGAAGGGTGGTGGAGGGGCGTCACGGACTCAGCAAGGCCCCTCCACCGCACTTCGTGCGGTCCCCCTCCCCATCGCCTGCGGCGACGGGGAGGACTGAATGTCGACGGCCTAATTCCCCCCCGGCAAAAGCGGGGGAGGATTTAAGAGCTCAGCGGGTCGAAGTCGCCGGCGGAATGTCCGCGAGATAGCGGCCGCTGTTGGCGAATTCCGGCTTGACGGTCGATTGTGGAAGCCGGTCGTTGACGGGGGCCGGCGGCGCCTCGCTCGCAAGGGCCGGCGAATTGGAATAGCTGGAATAGCCGGACGAGGCGGGCATCGGCAGGCCGGCGAGGTTGACCGGCGCCGCGAGCGTCGTACGGGCGCCGCGACCGAGATTGATCGGAAGCCGGGCCGCCATCACCGTCGCAGGCGAGGGCTCGCGGCCGCGATAGGCCTGGCTGAAGGCGGTGGCCCCGCCCCACGCGCCGGGCAGGCGGTAGAAGATGTGGTTTCCGATCACCGTCGCCTTGGGGAGCCGGAAGGCCCAGTCCGGAAGGACCTGGTGGGTGTGGTAGTTGGTGGCCAGGCCGACGGGAGCGAAGACGTAGCCGGAAAGCGCTTCGGCGGCGAGGCGCCGGGCGCGGGCCCAGTCCGCTCCGTAGGGCATGCGCATCATCGATCCGTCGCAGGTGAAGGTGAACTGGCAGCCGCCGCCTGCGCGAAGCGGTCCCTGATAGACGACTCCGCAGACCGTGCCCGGCCAGGCCGGATGGCGGACCCGGTTGAGGACGACCTGGGCGACGGCCCGCTGGCCGTCCTCGCTTTCGGAGCGGGCCTCGTAATAAATGGCTTCGGCGAGGCATTGGAGCGAGCGGAACTGATCGCCCGGGCTCGCGGCCCGGAACACGGTCGAAAGGGCCCGGGGATTGACTTCGGCGGAGAAGGGGATGGTGGCGTTGATCCGGGAGGCCTCGGTCGGCGCGACGTCGCGCAGGACGGCCGGCTCGGGGAGCGGCGCCGGCATCGACGGCAGCGCACCCGCGTCGGCCAGGGTGTCGACCGGCGCCGGGGCGGCCTGCAGGGGCACGCAGGAGGCGGTGACGAGCAGCGTCGCGCAACAGGCGATCTCCCGGCCCCGCCAGCGGAGCGCCTCTCCCAAGGCCTTGAAATATATGGAATCCACTAAAGCCAAGATGGTCCTCGTCGCCGGTTCGAGTGCCCGCCTAGCTTCCGATAGCTAATAATGTTGCACCAATGCGCCCCCCCATTTCCCGCTGTCCCAGAGCGGGACGGCGGCGCGGCCGCGGTTAAGCGACTGGACCGCTTCTTTTTCTACGGAGCCTATTGGCCGGTGGGGACGTTTGAAGGGCCTGATCCATGTGAAGCGGCGGTGTGTATGCGTAAGATTATGGCGTGCGTTTCGCTGGCGGCCCTGCTGGCCGGCGGCTGCGATTTCATCAACGTAAGCGGCGGCAGCGGCGGCGGCGGAAGCTCAGGCCAGGTGGTGGCCGTCGATCCCAAGGCGGTGACCCCGGCCGACCTCAAGGCGGCGGTGACCGACCCGCGCGTGAAGAAATTCTACGAGGCGCGCGGCTGGCAGGCGGTCTGGACCGGCGAGCGGGCCCAGGAGCTCACCGCGGCGTTCGAGGACGCCGCTGCCCATGCCATCAATGCAAAATCCTATGCCGAGAAGGCGACCAAGGGCGCCAGCGCGGCCGAGCGGGAGGCCGGTCTCACCCTCGCGGCGATGGACTATGCCCAGGCGCTGGCAACCGGGGCCGTCGATCCGCGCAAATTGTTCGAGGTCTATACCGTGCCGATGTCCAGGGTGGACGTGGGCGGAGGTCTCGGCAAGGCCGTCGAGCAGGGCGGGGTGCGCCAGTGGCTCGCAAGCCTCGCTCCCCAGGATGCGGAATATAAGACTCTCTCGCAGGCCTATCTCGCCTATCGGCAGAAGGCCGCGCAGGAGCGCAAGGCCGCGATCGCCGCGGGCGAGCAGATCAAGCCGGGCAAGAAGGACGCGCGCGTCACCCAGATCCGCGAGGGGCTGAGGGCGAACGGCTATCTCGCCGCCGACGCCGAGCCCGCCGCTCAGCCGGCGGGAGACGCCAAGGCCAAGCAGGGCAAAGCCAAGGCCGCGGCGCCTGCCGCCGCCGGCGATGTCTACGGCGCGGACATGGTCGCTGCCGTGAAGAAGGTGCAGGCCGATTACGGGATCGAGCCGGATGGAGTGATCGGCAATTCGACGATCGAGGCATTGAATACCGGCGCCAAGGACCGTGCCCGGATCCTTGCCGTCAATCTGGAGCGGCGGCGCTGGCTCGACCGGGCGCCGCCCGCGACCCGGATCGACGTCAACACCGCGGCGGCCGAGCTCCATTATTACAAGGACGGCGCGGAGAAGGACCGGCGCAAGGTCGTCGTCGGCCAGCCCGACTGGGAGACTCCGGAGCTGGGCTCCCCCATCACCCGGCTGGTCGCCAACCCGCCCTGGACGGTGCCGGAGTCGATCGCGAAGGAGGAGATACTTCCCAAGGGCGCGGCCTATATGGCGAAAGAGAATATCGTCATGAAGAACGGGCGGCTGGTGCAGGAGCCGGGCCCGAAATCGGCGCTCGGCCTGGTCAAGTTCGACATGGCCAATGACGAGCAGATCTATCTTCACGACACGCCCGCCAAGGCCCTGTTCGCCTCGTCGCAACGCCACGCCAGCCACGGCTGCTCCAGGGTCGAGAATGCCGTCGAGTTCGCCCGGCTGCTCGCCCAGGACGATGGCAAGCTCGAAGCCTTCGACAAGGCGATGGCGACGAAGGAGGAGACTCCGGTCGAATTGTCGAACAAGATCCCGGTGCGGCTGCTCTACCACAGCGCCTATGTCGACGGCGGCCGGGTCGTGTTCCGGACCGATCCCTACGCCTGGGACGACAAGGTCGCCGCCGCCCTCGGCCTCCCCGGCCAAATCCGGCCCCGGGTCAAGACCCACGTCGCGGACATAGGGCCGTAATTCCCGTCATCCCGGCGAAAGCCGGGACCTCAGGCCGCACTGGTCGCAGCGCCTGCCCTCCACGAGGTCCCGGCTTTCGCCGGGATGACGATTGCGCTTTGTCGACCCCAGCATGCCGTTCGTCGGCGCTCCGGGCGCTTTGCAGAGCCGTTCCGGCCCCGTGTCGAAGCGAGGGCGCGCGCTCGCTCCGATCCGTCTAGCCCGAATCCAGCGGCGCGGGGTTCCGACCCTGTCTCATCCCCGGGGAAAGGACCCCGCGCCGCAACCGGATTTCAACGCAAGGACGAACACCATGCACCGTACGCTTTCCGCAATCGCCGCCCTCGCCATGACGGCCGGCACTCTCGCTCTCGCCGCTCCGGCTAATGCCGCTCCGGTCGAGGACGGCGTCATCATCAGCCTCGAAGGCTTCGACGCCGCCGACCCCGCCGACTCCGCCCGGATGGATCGCCGGATCCGCACCGCCGCGCAAAGCCTGTGCGGCTCGAAGCTGATCCAGCCGGCCCGGATGCGCCAGCACGCCGCGGCCTGCGAGGCGGCGGTCGTCGCCGACGCCCGCAACTCGGTCCAGCTCGCCGCCGCCCGCCAGGGCACGCCCTTCCGGATCGCCCTTCGGGTCCGCTGACACCGAGGCAGACTGACAACTGGCTCGCCGGCCGTCGCTACCCCTTTAGCGGCGCCCGGCGAGCCCTTTTGCATTGGCGAGATAGAGCCGGCCCACCTTCTGCTCGGTGTCGTCGGCGAGGCGGGCCCACCAGCGGCCGTCGGCGTCGCGCCTCAGACCGGTGACGAAGTCGCGGCGGATGATGGCGGAGCGGTGGATCCGGACGAACTTCGCCGGGTCGAGCTCCTCCTCGAGCTTGCCGATCGTATGGTTGATCAGCCAGCTCCGCTTGCCGACGTGGAGCCGCATATAGTCGCGCTCGGCGCTGACCCGGTCGACGTCCGCGGTCGAGAGCCGGACCAGCCCCCGGGCCTCCGAAACCCAGAATTCCTCGACGAAAGGCGACCCCGATTCGCCGCCGGCGCGGGACTCGTCCCCGGCCGCGAGCCGCTCCCGGGCCCGCTCCACCGCCCGCGCCAGGCGTTCGGCGGAAACCGGCTTCATCACATAGTCGACCGCCTCGACGTCGAAGGCCGCGACCGCGAACATGTCGAACGCGGTGACGAAGATGACGAGCGGGGGCTTCGGCGCCCGCGCCAGCGCCCGGGCGACGTCGATCCCGTCCATGCCCGGCATCGCGATGTCGAGCAGCACCGCGTCGGGCTCCACCGCCTCGACCATGCGCAGCGCCGCGGCGCCTTCGGAAGCGGTGCCGGCGAGGACCACCCCCTCCATCCGGGCGAGGAGGAGCTGAAGCCGTTCGACGGCAAGCGGCTCGTCGTCGACGACGAGGAATCGGATCGGGTCAGCCATGGATCTCCAGGGGCATCGAGAGGGTGACTCGCCAGCCGCCGTCGGGCAGCGGGCCATGCTCGCATGTCGCCTCGGCGCCGAAGCGCGCGGCGAGCCGCTCGCAGACGTTGACCAGGCCGACCCCGGTGCCGTGCTCGCCCTTCGCGGGGTCAGCCGGGCCGCGGTCGTTGTCGACGGTGAGGATGAGCCGCGAATCCTCCTCGCTTGCGGCGACGGTCAGCCGCACCGGCTCGGCGGTTCGGGCGACTCCGTGCTTGATCGCATTCTCGACCAGCGGCTGGAGGATGAGCGGCGGCACCCGGGCCGAGCGGAGCTCGGCGGGCACTTCGATCCGGACGTCGAGGCGCCTGGGGAAGCGCAGCTTCTCGATGTCGAGGTAAAGCTGCTGGAACTCGATCTCCTGGGCCAGAGTGATGTCCTCGCTGGGATCGAGCGCAAGGCTCGAGCGGAAGAAGGCGGAAAGGTTGACGATCATCGCCTCGGCCTCCTCGTCGCGCCGGGCCATGACCAGCGAGGAGAGCGAGTTCAAGGTGTTGAACAGGAAATGCGGATTGACCTGGTAGCGAAGCGCCCGCAGCTGCGCCTCCTGGGCGTCGCGCTCCGCTCCGGCGGCCCGGCGCTCGGCGGCGCGGAGGCGGGTGGCCGAGCTGATCGCGATGTAGAAGCTCGCCCAGGCCGCGAAGAAGAAATACCAGGTGACGAGGCCGTCCGCGATCAGGCGAAGCGCCTTCTGCCGGCGCAATTCGGGGTCGATCGGGAGCGGCGTGATCATCTTCATCCCCTGTCTGTCGATCCTGATCTCGTCGCCCGTGGCGGAGCGCACGATCCGGGTGCCGTCCGGCCCCTGGCGGATGATGGTCCGCTCGGGCAAGGGCTGCTGGACGGCGAAGGCGAGGTTGAAGGTGGAGAAGATCGCCGCCGCGGGAACGCAGGCGATGGCGGCCGCGACGATCTGGATCCGGACGCTTTCGCGCGCGGCCCGGCTGAGCACGAAATAGACGAGGAAGGTGAGGACGATGCCGATCACGCAGCCGAGCGCCCGGTAGCTCAGCCAGTCCGGTCTCTCCTCGATGAGCAGGGTACGGATGACGATGGTCGCGAAGTAGAACAGCCAGAAGCCGAAGATCGACGCTGCCGCGAGCGGCAGATCGGGCAGGCGCCGATGCGCGCGATAATCGGTGAGGCTCTCCATCCCGGGCCTTCTTACCCATTGTTGCTCGAATTTGTCGCGGCCGCCGTGTCGTTCGCAGATGGGGGGAGGGGTTTGGTCGAAAACGCGGCGGCCGGCCTTGTCACGCTCCAGCTCGACGATGCTCGATCCCGTCATCCCGGCGAAAGCCGGGACCTCAGGACGAGAAGTCTCCGCGGGTCTCCCTGAGATCCCGGCTTTCGCCGGGACGACGAAATTCGAGAAATCTGTGGAAAAGTCGTTTCGGCAGCGCGAAGTGATTGAATTCACACGCTTTCGCGAGAACGGCCTGTGGCATGGAGGTGACACCTTGCGAACCCTCTTGCCGCCGTGAACTTTTCTCATTGCCGCCATACCCGAAACCTGATTCATTTATGAACGGGGAGCGGGGTCTTGGTTAAGCGGTTGGTAACCGTTTGAATCGCATGATCTGCGCTGGGTGTAAGAGTGGGAGTGGGATCATGGCGACGAATACGAAGCCGGCCGACGGTGCCCTGACTTTGGTGGAGCTGAAGGAATTCGCCGGTTTCCCGGCGGCGACCCAGCGTTACATCCGCCGCTCTCTCGACATCGGCCTCGGCCGCCGCGACGCTCTCCGGCGCTGGTCGCGCGACGTCGGCGAGGCCGCCTCGATCCGCGCCCAGGAGCGCATGTACCGGCGGCTCGACCATGTCCGCTCCAACGTCCCCGACGACAGCGGCCTCGACGAGATGGAGCCGGTGATGGGACCCCTGGTCACGATGACCGCCTTCGATCTCGGCCAGGACCGGCTGCCCGATTTCGCTTCCTACCGCTTCCTCTACGAGCGGCTGATCGGAGCCGCGGTCCGCCCTTGGCTGCCCGGCGCCTTCTGCGCCGCCGCCGCGCTCCCGCACCTCCATCCGGAGAAGCGCCGCGCCCTTCTCCAGTCGATCAGCGAAGCCGCGGCCACCGCGCCCGGCTGGTCGAACCGCGAGCCCGTCTTCTTTCCGGAATGGGTGGACAAGGTCGACGTGACGGTCGCGGGCTGATCCTCAAGAATCCCGGCTTCCTCGGGTGACGGACGGCGGGCCTTCGGGTCCGCCGTTTGTTTTCAATCCCTTGGAAATTGGTGCCTGGCACCGATTATTTCAGCCAGCCTTGCTCGCGGTACCAGTCCGCCGTGGCCTTGAGGCCCGTCGCCGTCTTGACCTCGGGCCGCCACAGGCGTTCGGGCGGGCGTTTCTCGGCCGTCGCCACCCAATCGGGGTGACAGAGATAGCCGACCCGGTCGCGGGTGAGCTTGGCATTGCCCCGGCGCAAGAGGCGATCGAGGCCGGAGGCGAGGCGCAGCACCGGCTTGGGCATGGCGAGGGTCACGGCCCGGCGGCCGTAGATGCGGCCCAGGGTCCGGGCGAAATGGCGATGCTGCCAGCCGCTCTCGCGGCCGTCGTCCGGCTCGTAGGTTTCGGCCCAGCTGTCGGGATCGTCGAGCGAGGCGAGGATCAGGCGGCACAGATCCTCGACGTGGATGACCGAGAATCGGCCCGCCGGCGGGAGCGCGACCATGCCGCGCCGCGCCATCTTGAACAGCTCGAACGTCTCGCGGTCGCCCGGGCCGTAGACGGCCGGCGGCCGGACGATCGTCCAGTCGAGCCCCGAGGCCGCGACCAGCCGTTCGGACCTGGCCTTCGACCAGCCGTAATCGGACAGCTCCGGCTCGCGGGCCGCAAGCGAGGAGATGTGGACGAAGCGGCGCACCCCGGACTTGCGGGCGGCATCGATCATGTTGGCGGTGCCGCCGGCGTTGACCGATTCGAAATCGGCGCGGCTGCGGGCGTTGATCGCCCCGGCGACATGGATGACGGCGTCGGCGCCGGCGCACAATTTGACCAGGGTCTCGGGCCGGTCGAGGGCGCCGTCGACCCAGGCGATCTCGTCCTCGGGCGGCTTCCAGCCGCGGGTCAGCGCTCGAACGTCATAGCCCTCGGCCAGAGCAAGCCGGAGCAGGTGCGACCCGACGAAGCCGGTGCCGCCGGTGACGGCAAGGGTTCGGATCTTGGCCCGGCGGCGGGTCATGGCCTCACCGTCCTCCCTGCCGCGAAGCGGTGGGGAGGGGGACCGGGCGAAGCCTGGTGGAGGGGTAGATGGCGCAGGCCCGCGCCAGCTACCCCTCCACCACCCTTTGGGTGGTCCCCCTCCCCGAGCAAGCTCGGGGAGGATTTCAAAGCGGCGACCATGCGCCCGGCTCTTTCTCTTCGATCTCCGCCGCCTTCGTCGCGGCGATGTGGGGGAGGAGGGCGTCGAGCACCGCCTCCACTCCAGCGCCGGTGACTCCCGAGAGGGGGAGGGGCCTCGCACCCGCCTCGGCCTCGAGCTCTCCCGACAGAGCGGCGATCAGCTCGTCGTCGAGCGTGTCCGACTTGTTGAGGGCGATCACCTCGGGCTTGTCGGCCAGGCCGGCGCCGTAGGCTTCAAGCTCCGTGCGGACCGTGCGATAGGTCTCGGCGACATCCTCCACTTCGGAATCGACGAGGTGGAGGAGGACCCGGCAGCGCTCGATATGGCCGAGGAACCGGTCGCCGATCCCCGCGCCTTCGGCGGCGCCCTCGATCAGGCCCGGGATGTCGGCGACGACGAACTCGCGCTCGCGGTGGCGCACGACCCCGAGCTTCGGATGGAGGGTCGTGAACGGATAGGCCCCGACCTTGGCATGCGCGTTGGTCACTGCGTTGAGGAAGGTGGATTTCCCCGCATTGGGAAGGCCCACCAGGCCGACGTCGGCGAGGAGCTTGAGGCGAAGCCACACCCACGCCTCCTCCGCCGGCCAGCCGTCGCCATGCTGGCGCGGCGCGCGGTTGGTCGAGCTCTTGTAGCTGGCATTGCCGCGGCCGCCGTCGCCGCCCTTCAGGAAGACCTTGCGCTGGCCGACCCGGGTGAAGTCGGCGAGGACATGCTCCTTGTCTTCGGAGAGGATCTGGGTTCCGACCGGAACGTTGATGACGAGATCGTCGCCGCCTGCGCCGGTGCGGTTCTGGCCCGAGCCCCCCTTGCCGCGCGGCGCCCGGAAATGCTGGGTGTAGCGGAAGTCGATGAGGGTGTTGAGGCCCTCGACCGCCTCGAAGATTATGTCGCCGCCCTTGCCGCCGTCGCCGCCGTCCGGGCCGCCATATTCGATATATTTCTCGCGCCGGAAGCTGACCGCGCCAGGGCCGCCGGCACCGGAGCGGACGAAGATCTTGGCTTGGTCGAGAAAGTGCATGGCGGGCATGTAGGGGATTAATCCCCGCCCCGAAAGGGGAGCGCAGGCGGGCCGATGGCAGGAGATGCAAATCTATTGACACGTGCAAATAGGTTCGCATATATCCTTGGTCAGGAGGCCGAAGTGACGAGCGACCTGACCAACGAACTGGGCAAACGCGAACGGCAGATCGTCGAGATCGTCTACCGCCGCGGCCGCGCCACGGCCGCCGAGGTGCTGGCCGACCTTCCCGATTCGCCGAGCTATTCCAGCGTCCGCGGGATGCTCCGGCATCTCGAGGGCAAAGGCTATCTGCGCCACGAGCGGGACGGCCTTCGCTATGTCTATTCGCCGACCTCGTCGAAGACGGAGGTGCGCAGCTCCGCGCTTTCGCACCTCGTCAGGACCTTCTTCGACGGCTCGATCAGCACCGCCGTGGCGGCCCTGCTCGAATCGAAACCCCTGACCCAGGACGAATATGAGCGTCTGTCCTCGCTCCTCGACAAGGCGCCGCGGGAGGACCAGCCGTGAGCGCCGCTTTGGCTTTTCCCGAGGTCGCGGGCGAACTCGCGCTACTGCTGCTGCGCGCGACCTTGCTGATGGGCGCCGCCTGGGCCGCGGCGGCGGCGCTTCGGAAGATCGGCGCATCCGCCGCTGCGCGGCATATAGCGTGGCTTACTTGCATTGGGGGGTTGCTGGCCCTGCCGATTCTCTGGTGGCTGGTTCCGGCGGTGGGCCTGCCGATCCTCCCCGCCGAGGCGGCGAGTGCTGCCGGCGAATGGTCGCCGGCCATGGCTTCGCCCCCGCCTGACGCCGCGGGGCCGGTCTCTCCCGACCTGCCGTTTCAGCCAGGCTGGGGCATCCTGCTCGCAATGGGCTACGCGATTGGGGCGTCGACTTTGCTGCTGCGTCTCGTCGTGGGGCGCCGGACCCTGAAACGCCTGTGGAGCGACTCCGGCGCGGTGCAAGACCCGGCCTGGGAGAAATCGCTGTCCCGGCTTTCCGCCGGGATGGGGCTGACCCGGCGCGTCGAGCTTCGGATCTCGAGGGGCCCGGCGGTGCCGATGACCTGGGGCACCTTCTCGCCCAAATTGCTGCTTCCGGCTGAGGCTTCGGAATGGTCGCCGGAGCGACGCCGCCTCGTCCTGCTCCACGAGCTTGCCCATGTCGCCCGCCGCGACAGCTTCAGCCGATCGCTCGCCTCGCTGGCCTGCGCGTTCTACTGGTTTCATCCCGGCGCCTGGTTCGCGGCCCGGCAGCTGCGCATGGAGCAGGAGCACGCCGCCGACGATCGCGTGCTGACCGCGGGCGGCTCGGCGCAGGCTTATGCCCTCAACCTCCTCCATCTCGCGAGGGGAGCGGCGGCAAGGCCGAAATTCGACCAGGCGGCGGCGATGGCCGGGATGTATCAGCTCGAGCGGAGGCTGGTTTCGATCACCGGCCCGGCCCGCCGAAACAGCCCGGGCGCCTTTTTCCTCACCTCGTCGGCGTTGCTCGGGACCTGCACGACCTTGCTCGTGGCGGCCGCCGTACCGGTGAGCGCCACGTCGACGCTGCCCAGGTCGCTCCAGGCGGAAAGGACCGATCCGTCCCCGCGACCGGCGCGGGAAGCGTCTATCGTGCAGGCTGAACTTCTCCCTGCAGTGGAGCCGGGTGTCGGCCCCGAGCCGGCCCGGCGCTCAGAGCGGACGGGCGAGACCGCTTCGCCGTCACGGTCCGCTGGGGCGGCTCCGGAGGCGATGGACGTTGAGCGCCGAGTCATGGCTGGCCGGCAGCCTGTTCCGGCCGAAAGCGCGCCGACGCGCCAGGATGGCCGGGATGCACAGACTCTGGCCAATTATGGCTGGGAGCTGCCGCGGCGCGACCCGCGGCTCGAGATCGCCTCCTCCAGCGACCCGTTGCGACCGATCCCGCTCCTGTCGCCAGACCCTCGTGAGTCAGGCTCGAGCCAGCGGATCGGCCGGCCGAAATGGGCGCGGAAGGTCCCCCGTATCGTCCAGGGCGCCAAGCCTATGAACTCCCCCGGTTCCACGACCCAGGGCCCATTGATGCTGTCCTGGTCTCTCGGAGGCGTTGGGGACTAACCAAGGAGCAAGACAATGAAGTCGAGACTTTCAGGCGTGGCCATCGCGGCCGCGCTGCTGACCCCTGCTGCCTATGCCCAGGAGCCGGCTTCCGAGGTTTCGGTCCGCGAGCCGCTCGCGGTGTCCGGTTTCAGGGCCGAGCTGCTTGGCGGCTATGACGACGACAGCTTCTCCAGCGGCCTGCTCTACGGCGGGCGGATCGGCTACGACTTCGCCGTCGGGAAGCGTTTCCTCATCGGCGTCGACGGCGAATTGAACGACGTCGACACCCACCGAACCCTGACCGTCGCCCCGCCCGGGCTTCGCGCCGACGACGGGCCGGATATGTATGTCGGCGGCAGGGTCACCTTCGCCCTGTCGCGCCAGTTCCGCTTCTACGGCGCCGCGGGCTATACCCGACTGAAGCAGGACTTGTTCATCCAGACCGAGGTGACGCCGCCGCCCATCGGAACCTTCGGCGTTCGGCGCTTCACCTTCGACGGCTACCGCCTGAGCGCGGGTGCTCAACTCCTGCTCGGCAAGCGCGCCTTCCTCGGCGCCGAATATCGTGGTTCCATCTATGACGGTTTCGGCGGCCACCGCGATCAGTTGGTCGGAAGCCTCGGCATCCGCTTCTAAGGCTTCGTCACTCCCTGTTCGCAGGGAGGACGATCATGTCGGGTTCCTTTCGGTGGCAAGCTGGACCAGGTGGCGGGTCGCGATCTCGCGGGCCTGCTCGCGGGGCAGGCCCAGAGCGCTGGCCATCGGCCCTCCCATCAGCGAGTCGCCTAGCGCCGCGAGCACCAGCCAGAGCGTCGTCTCGTGCACCGGGCGATCCTCGTGGCCGGCGCCGAGCTGGTCGACGAGGCGGTGGATGGCATCCAGAATCGGGTCGAGCGCGTCGCGATTGCCGCTGAGGATCATCCAGGCGGCCAGCGCCCCGGCGCCCTCGCGGTCGAAGGCGTCGAAGGTCCGGTCGACGATCTCGCGCGGGTCGGCCTCGCCCTGGCGCTCGCGCTCGACGACCCGCGCGATCTCGGCCGTCACCCGCTCGCCGATCAGCCTGGCGAGCTCGCCCTGGAGGCCGGCCGCGGATCCGAAATGGTGGAGGAGGTTGCCATGAGTCTTCCCGATCCTGGCACCTACCGCCTTCAAGGTCACCGCCTGAGGCCCCGATTCGATCAGCAGCGCCCGCGCCGCCTCCAGCGCGGCGGCACGGCTCTCCTCCGGCGAGAGGCGTTCACGCCCTATTGACATTCGTGTAAGTATGTCGCATTGCTCATGGTCAAAGGAGATACAGCTATGGGGCGGGAAGTCACACCCTCCGATCTGACGATCACTCCGCGCGACCGCCGCTTCGGTCGCGGAGTCGCGACGGAGCGCTGGTGGCTTGGCGGCAACCCCTATGGAAGCGCGCTCTACGACGCGCTCTCGATCACCTTCCCGAAGGGCGAGGCCTTTTTCGTCGAGAGCGTCCGCGCATTCCGCGACGACGCTCCGCCCAAGCTGGCCGAGGAGATCCGCGCCTTCACCACCCAGGAGGTGATGCACAGCCGCGAGCATGTCGCGTTCAATCGCCGGGCGGTCGAGGCGGGCTACGACGTCGCTCCGCTCGAGGCGCGGGTCGACTATAGGATCGAGGAGACGAAGAGCCGTCCGCCGATCGTCAACCTCGCCGCGACCATGGCGCTCGAGCATTTCACCGCCATCCTCGCCAATCAGCTGCTCGGCAATCCGCGCCACCTCGCCGGCGCCGACCCGCATTCGGCGGCCTTGTGGCGCTGGCACTCGATGGAGGAGATCGAGCATAAGGGCGTCGCCTACGACACCTGGCTCCACGCCACCCGCAACTGGCCGCGCCGGAAGCGCTGGACGGTGAAGTCGCTGGTCATGCTCAAGGTCACGAAGAACTTCTTCGTTGAGCGCACCCACGGCGCCCTGATGCTTCTCGAGCAGGACGGGATCAAAGGTCCGCGCGCCTGGGCCGGCCTCTTCTGGTACGCGATGATAAGCCCGGGCATGTTCCGAAAGATCCTCGGCGGGTGGGTGAAATTCTTCCTTCCCGGCTTCCATCCCTGGAAGCATGACGACCGCAAGCTCATCGCCGAGGCCGAGCGCAGCCTTCAGGAGGCGCTTGCCTGATCCTACTCGGGCGGCGGTTCAGGGTCTTCCCGGATCGGCGACAGCTCGATCCCGAGGACGAAGATCACCCAGACGGCGAGGGTTGCGACCAGCCGGTGGAGGTCCTCGACCTTCATGCCGGCCGGCTTGAAATCGGGAAGCAGGACGAGTGCGACCAGTAGCGCCGCGTAGACGGCCAGAACCGCCAGCATGAGCGGGCGGCGCTCGGAGGTGGAGACCATCCGCACCGTCATCACGGTTCCGGCGAGCAGGGTGGCGAGCTGGATATAGTCGACCAGCCTCAGGGCATCGAGGGTTCCCAGATTTGCCCCCAGCAAGGCTCCGAAGAACAGGTTGAGCCCGTCGATCGCCCCGGCCTTGCCGCCGGCGGTGTTCCTGAAGAGCCGTCGCATCCGCGAAGACTGGCACGGAAGGGCAGAGGCGGGAAGGGGCGAAGCCTGAATCCTCCCCATCGAAGATGGGGAGGGGGACCATGCGAAGCATGGTGGAGGGGTAGCTGGCTCAGGTCTGCGCCATTGCCCCTCCAGCGCGCTTCGCCCGGTCCCCCTCCCCAAGCGCAGCTTGGGGAGGATTTCAGGCCGCCATCGCCGCCGGCGCGATGTCCGCCTCCTGATCGAACTCGAGCTCGAACAGCCTGCACGGCGCCGCCTCGCCGCGGCCGGCGCTGTAATGAGGGACGATCCTGCCGGTCGGTCTGAAGCCCAGCTTCTCGAGCACCCGGCCGGAGGCGGGGTTGTCGAGGAAATGGCCGGCGCCCAGCCGCTTCAGCCGGAGGCTGTGGCGCGCCGCGGCGAGGGCCGCCCGGCCGGCCTCGGTGGCGTAGCCGCGGCCCCAATGATAGCGCGCGATCCAATAGCCGAACTCGATCGTTCCGCTCGGCTTGCGGCCGAAGCCGACCGCTCCGATCAGCTCGGGCGCCGGGTTCGTGCAGCGGAAGACGAGCAGGGCCGGTTCCGACGCCTTGCGCTCGGTCGCAAGCCAGGCCTCGGCATCGCCGGGCCGGTATGGCCAGGGGGCGGTGGCGAGGTTGCGGACGATGCGCTCGTCGGCGATCGCTTCGAAGAGGGCAGGGGCGTCCTGGCTCCAGCCGGGCCGCAGAAACAATCTTTCCGTCCGAACGAACATGGCTCTTCCTCCCTTCGGTCGGTCGCCGTTACCCGGCGAGGGTGACGGTCTTCCGACAGTTTCGAGGGAGAAATAGAAAAAGGAGAGAAACCCGGCGGCTCCTCTCCCTCGAATTCGGTTCTCTATTGAGACCTGGAGCCGCCCCTCCTGGGGACGGCCCTTCCTCGGCGCGTCCCTATTTCGCTGCTTCGGTCGCTTGCGGCATGTCGACGCAGACGAACTTGCGGCCGAGTTTCCCGTCGCGAAACGAGACCCGGCCGTCGGTAA
>DASVVM010000112.1:0-24917 GCA_036386555.1 Allosphingosinicella sp. | reverse complement strand
GGCCTGACCCAAGTAATCCCAGAAGCCAATTTGGATATTACGTCCATCGAGAAAAGGGGAAACGTTCTCTATGCGCAGTCTAGGCTGAAGATCGGCGGCGGAGAAAAGCAGCAGGGCAAGGCAATCATAGTGGCAACCGAGATGTTCGTGGTGACAATGCCAACGCGAACCATCCTCGTCCGTAGCGTCGTTCCAAGCCGCGATGGCCGTTCCGATGCCTTTCAATGGGTGACCCGTTTCTTGGCGGGGCTGCGCGTACCGCTTGATCGTGGCTAGTGCGAAGGCTGGCCGTCAGTCCTCCAAAGCCGCCTTCAGCTCATCCAGCCACGGCTTCGCATTCCCGTCCGACGGCGCCCGCCAGTCTCCCCTCGGCGACAGCGCCCCGCCCGCCGAGACCTTGGGCGAATTGGGGATGGCGGTGCGCTTGAACTGGCTGATCTGGAAGAAGCGGTAGAGGAACACCTCCAGCCACTTGCGGATCGTCGGGAGGTCGTAGGCGCGCTTCAGGGCCTCGGGATAGCCGAGCGGCCAATGCCCCTCGCCGGAGTCGCGCCAGGCCTGCCAGGCGAGGAAGGCGACCTTCGACGGCGGCTGGCCGGAGCGGAGGATGTGGAACAGGAAGAAATCGTGAAGCTCGTAAGGCCCGATCGTGCCCTCGGTCGACTGCATCTCGCCCTTTTCGTCGGCGGGGATCAGCTCGGGCGAGATCTTTGTGGCGAGAATCGCCTCCAAAATGGCGTTCGTATCGGAGTCGAATTGCCCGGTCTTGACCGCCCAGCGGATCAGATACTGGATCAGCGTCTTGGGGACCCCGGCATTGACTCCGTAATGGCTCATCTGGTCGCCCACCCCGTAGGTCGACCAGCCGAGCGCCACCTCCGAAAGATTGCCGGTGCCGATGACGAAGCCCTTGCGCTGGTTGGCGAGGCGGAAGAGATAATCGGTCCTCAACCCCGCCTGGACGTTCTCGAAGGCGATGTCGTAGACCGGCTTCCCCTCGGCATAGGGGTGGCCCATGTCCTTGAGCATCTGCATCGCGGCCGGGCGGATGTCGATCTCCTCGCCGACGATCCCGAGCGCCTTCATAAGTGCCCAGGCATTGCCCTTGGTGGTGTCGCCGGTGGCGAAGCCGGGCATGGTGAAGCCGAGGATGGTCGACCGGGGAAGCTTGAGGAAGTCGCACATCTTGGCGGCGACGATGAGCGCATGGGTCGAATCGAGCCCGCCGGAGACTCCGATGACGAGGTGGCTCCCGCTCGTCGCCTGGAAGCGGCGGGCGAGGCCCTGGACCTGGATGTTGAACGCCTCGTAGCAATCGGAGTCCAGCTGCTCGGGCCGGTTGGGGACGTAGGGGAAGCGGCGGTAGCGGCGCCTGAAGCCGATGTCGGCGAGGCTCGGCCTGTGCTCGAAATGGATCCGCCGGGCGCTCTTCTCCGGGTGGCCGGCGGCGACCGCATTGTCGTTGAAGGTCGGCATCCGCATCCGCTCGAGGCGTAGGCGCTGGGCGTCGATGTCGGCGACGCACAGCTCGGGCTCCATGTCGAAGCGGCTCGAATCGCAGAGCAGTTCGCCCATCTCGTAGATCGAGCCCTGCCCGTCCCAGGCGAGATCGGTGGTGCTCTCCCCCGGCCCGGACGCGGCGTAGACATAGGCGGCGCAGCAGCGGCTCGACTGCGAGGCGCAGAGCAGCTTGCGCTCGTCGGCCTTGCCGATGGTGATGTTGGACGCGGAGAGGTTGCACAGGATCAGGGCGCCCGACAGCGCGCCGAGCGTCGAGGGCGGCTGCGGCGCCCAATAATCCTCGCAGATCTCGACGTGGAAGATGAAGTCGTCGAGATCTTCGGCGGCGAAGATCAGGTCGGTCCCGAACGGCACGATCTCGCCCGCGACGGCGATGTCGATCCCGTTGAGGCCGATCCCGGAGACGAACCAGCGCTTCTCGTAATATTCGCGGTAATTGGGGAGGAAGCTCTTCGGAACCACTCCGAGGATCCGGCCCCTCGCGACGACCAGGGCGCAATTGTAGAGCCGGCCGTTGCGCCTCAACGGGGCGCCGACGACGAACACCGGGCCGAGGTTCGCGGTGGAATCGCGGAACCGGGCGATCCCGTCCTCGACCGCGTCGAGGAAGGCCTCCTGCAGGAACAGATCGTCGACCGCGTAGGAGGAGATGTTGAGCTCGGGATAGACGACGAGATCGCAGCCCTTGCCGTCCGCCTCCTCGGCCAGCGCGATCGCCTGGTCGACGTTGAAGCCGACGTCGCCCGAGGAACCGGTCGGGCTCGCGGCGGAAACCCGGACGAAGCCGTGCCGGTGGATCGCCTCGAAGGGCGCCCGCGCCTTCTTCCTCCGGGCCATCACAGCATCTCCGTCATCATCTCAACGGCGACCTTCATGCATTTGACCCGCGTAGCACCTCTTCCGCCGGGACCGAAATGCTCCTCGCGGTGGGCGGTGGCCCGCCCGGCGCGGGCGCAGCCGAAATGGACGAGCCCGGGCTCGTCGCCCTTGTCGGCGAAACCCGTGATCGAGAGGGCGATGTTGGCGCGCGAGCGCTCGACCGCGCCTTCCGCCATGGCGATTGCGACCTCGCGCGAGACGGCGCCCTTCTCCCGGATCAGATCCATCGGAACGCCCAGCATCTCGTTCTTGGCCTCGTTCGTGTAGGTGACGAAGCCCCGCTCGAAGGCATGGGCGACGCCCTGCACGTCGGTCAGGAGCGAGGCGAGCATTCCTCCGGTGCAGCTTTCCGCGGTGGCGAGTCGAAGGTCCCGCTCCGAAGCCTTCTGGAGCAGGCGGCGGGTCGCCTCCTCGGTTTCGTCGGGCAGCAAAGGCGACAGGGTCTCAGTATCGTTCAAGGCGTCTTCCTCGGGCGGTTCGAGCGAAGGAACCGGTCCCTAGCGCCAGTGGTTCCAGAGCGCGAATGAGGAGAGCGACAATGGTTACCGAACGCAAGATGGACGCCACCCACCTGCTGGCCGAGGATCACCGCAAGGTCGAGGAGCTGTTCGAGCAGTTCGAGAAGGCGAGCGGCGATGGCCGCAAGGAGAAGATCGCCCGCCAGATCTGCACCGAGCTCAAGGTTCACACGATGATCGAGGAGGAGATCTTCTACCCCGCGCTGCGCGGCAAGATCGAGGAGGACGATCTCGACGAGGCCTATGTCGAGCATGACGGCGCCAAGATGCTGATCAACGAGATCGAGGCCGGCGGCCCGGACGACGATTTCTACGAGGCCAAGGTCAAGGTGCTGATGGAGCAGATCGAGCACCATGTCGAGGAGGAGGAGAAGAGCCGGGGCAATCTCTTCCAGCAGGCCCGGGCGACCGACGTCGACCTGGAGGCGCTCGGCCGCCAGATGGCGGCGCGCAAGGAGGAGCTGATGATGCTCGCCGACGCCGAGGGCCTCCCCCCGGCCCAGGCGGCGACGATGGGCACGGAGGGCTGAGGATGCGCAAGGGGGCCACCGTCATCGGAATTGCCGCGGCCTGCGCTGCGGGCCTCGGCTATGCCCTGTCGTCGCTTTTGCGGCGCCGGTCGGCGGGCGGGGCCGGACCCGGCGCCCGGCCGGCGATCAGCGGCTCGGGCGGCTACGGCGCCGTCGGCGAATCGGGCGCGGCACGATCGGCCGGGCCGGATGCCATGCGCGACCCGCCGAAGGACTGGGACGAGGCGGACCAGGCCTCGGACGAAAGCTTCCCGGCGAGCGACCCGCCGGCGGTCAAGCACGTGGATTGAGGGCGGCGGGGAGGAAAGAAACCCGTCATCCCGGCGAAAGCCGGGATCTCGGGCAGACCCGCCGAGACTATTTTCCCCGAGGTCCCGGCTTTCGCCGGGATGACGGCTTGCCTACCTCGGCGCGTCCTTGTCCGGCCCGTCCCTGAAGATCGTCTCGCGAGCCGTCCTCAGCTCGCGGATCGCCCCGGCGGTCGCGGCGCCCCAGACCAGATGCACTCCGATCATCAGCAGGTTGCGCCGCGCCGGGTGCTTCGTCGCCGGCTCAAGATTCCCGACCGCCGGGATCCAGCCCATATAGCTGGCCAGCCACACCGCGACTCCGGCCGCCGCTCCGGTCCGCTTCTTGGGATCGGGATTCATGGCCGCGATCATCGCCCCCATCGCAGCGCCATAGGCGAAATGGGCGGCGGTGGTGACGTCCTTGGCAACCTCGCCGGCCAGCGGAACGCCGAGCTGCTTCGACCCGGAATCGACGATCTCGCGCGGAGTCAGCGGGTAGCGCTCCTCGGCGGGCAGGCGCCGGTGGAGCCGCCGCATCGCCGAAGTCATCGCCATCGTCCCGACGAAGCCGGCAATGCCCCCGATCAGGAGCCGGCTTCGAAGCTTCAGCCTGTCGTCGTCGTTCAAAGGTTGATCTCCGGTCGAGCGATCATCAGCCAGAAGATGGCGAGCACCGCTGTAAAGGCCGGGAAGCCGAATGCGAACCACCGGCGGAACAGGCGGTGATATTCGGCCGGCAGCGCCTCCCCCGCCGACGCCGCCGCGACGGCGAGGTTGCGCATCCGGCTCTGCATCCACACCACCGGAAGCCAGAAGGCCCCGGTCAGCAGGTAGAGGGCGATGGAGGCGACGATCCAGCCCTCGCCGAGCGAATAGCCGACCCAGCGCGCGAGCAGCACCCCCGTCACCGGCTGAGCCAGGACTGCGGTGGCGGTGAAGACGTAATCCGCCAGGACGACGATCCGGGCCACCCCCGCGATCACCCGGACGTCGCCGCTTCGATGCGCCATCAGCATGAAGAAGGCGATTCCGGCCCCGGTGCCGAGCAGCACCGTCGCTCCGATCACGTGGAGCCATTTGAGGAGGTAATAGGCCGTCATCTTTCGTCCAGTATCGCGAGGCAGAGCAGGTTCAGAGCCAGGATCGGCCAGATCTTCATCATCGGCCCGAGCGGATCGGCCCACAGGTGCGGAAGCAGCAGGGTGCCGGCGACGATGTAGAGAAGCGAGAGTGCGAGCGCCGCCCGCAAGCCGAGCCTCGCCGTCGGGCGCCAGGCGATGGCGCAGGCGATCGCGATGTCGGCGAGGCCCCCGGCGATCACGCTCGGCTCGCTGAGCGCGCCGCCGCCGCCGGCGAGCATGTAATGGGTCGCGCGCGCGTAGCCCGGGCCGAGCGAGATCAGGCCGGTCAGGAGCCAGAACAAGGCGAAGGTGCCGAGGGCCAGCGGCTTGAGGAGGTAGAGGCGTGAGAACCAGCGCTCCTGCACCGAGGCCGGATGGGCGGCGAGGGCGTCGGCGAGCGATTGCGGCTCGATTCCGGTCAACCGCCGCCACTCGCGATTGTCGCCGATCGCCCCGCGCCGGATCTCCTTGCCCGGGGTGGACCGGACCGGCGGCCGCCAGCCGAGCCAGGCGAGCGCATCGCCGGCGCGATAGGCGAGGCCCATCAGCCAGCCGGGCGCCGTGAAGCTCCTCGCCGGAGCCCAGCCGAGCCAGCGCCGGTAGGCGGCGACGATGTCCGGAAAGGCGAGACGGTCCGGCCCGGCCAGCTCGAGCGCCACCCGCGAGGGCGCTCCGGGCTGGATCAGCCGCGCCACCGTCTCGACCACGTCGTCGAGCTGGACCACGTCGACCGGTCCGGCTTCGGCCGGGCGAGGGAAGACGGGGAGCGAGGCGAGGCCCCTGAACAGGGCGCTGCCGCCATAGGCCGCCCGGCCCACCACCACCGACGGCCGGAGGATCGCCCAGTCGAGCCCGCTCGCCTCGAGCGCCTCGTCGCCCTCGCGCTTGGTCCGCGAGAAATCGGTAATCCCGCCACGCTCCACGCCGAGGGCGGAGACCTGGATGACCCGCCGCACGCCCGCGCTCTCGCAGGCGCGCCAGAGCGCCAGCGGCATCTCGCGGTGGATCTTGCCCGGCGAATCCCGGCTGCTGTCCTGGAGCACTCCGGCGCAGTTCACGACGGCGTCGATGCCGGCGAGGTGGGGAAGCCAGGCTCCCGCCGCGGTGGCCTGGCGAAGGTCGAGAGTCACCCAGCGGTCGGCGGGCACCCGCCGCTCCGCCGGGCCGCCGCCGCGGCCGACGGCGACGATCTCATTGCCGTCGCGCTTCAGACGGGCCGCGACGGCCGACCCGATCAGGCCGCTTGCGCCGAGGAGGAGGATTCGCATGCTCTCGGTAACGGGAAGCCGGCACGGGCGTTCCGCCAAATCCTCCCCCGGATTTCCGGGGGAAGGGGGACCATGCGAAGCATGGTGGAGGGGTATTTGCGCAGGCCTCGCCAGATACCCCTCCACCACCCTTCGGGTGGTCCCCCTCCCCGGCAAATGCCGGGGAGGATTTTTATTCGTACCTCAAGGCCTGGATCGGGTTCGCCCGTGCGACCCTTATGGCGTGGCTGGCGATGGTGCCCAAGGCGATGGCCAGAGCCAGTCCGCCGGCCAGGATGAAGGGCGTCGGCCCGAGCGCGATCCGGCTGTCGAAGCCGTTGAGCCAGTCGCGCATCACCCACCAGGCGGCCGGCCAGGCGATGAGGTTGGCGATGATGACGGGCTTCGAGAATTGCCAGGCGAGAAGCCTGACGATGTCCCTCGACCGGGCGCCGAGCACCTTGCGGATTCCGATCTCCTTGGTTCGCCGCTCGGCGGTGAAGGCGGCGAGGCCGAACAGTCCGAGACAGCCGATCACCACCGCCAGCAAGGCGAAAGCGCCGAACAGCTGGCCGCGCGCCTCGTCGCGCTCGTAGAGGCGGGCGACCCGGTCGTCGGCGAGCTCGGCCCGGTAGGGCAGGTCCGGCAGCAGCCTTTTCCAGACCCGCTCGACGTCCGCCATCACCTGCTTGGGATCCCTGCCCTCGTAGCGGATCACCATCGTGTTGAAGCCGTTGCGGGCGAACAGGAACATGATCGGCTGGAGCGGGTCGCGGACGGAGCGGAAGCGCGCGTCCTTGAAGACTCCGACGATGTTCGAGTCGACGAGCCCGAATTCGTCCAGAGTCAGCCCGGCGCTGATCGTCTTGCCGATCGCCTTTTGCGGATCGTTGAAGCCGAGCCGCTGGGCCGCGGCCTCGCTGACCAGGATGTTGGTCCCGCGCTTTGCGAAGGCCTGCTCGGCCGCCCGGTCGAGCGGGAAGGGGGTGGTCGCGTCGTCCATCGCGATCGAGTCCGAGAAATTGCGGCCGGCGAGCATCTTCATCCCCATCGTCGGGATGAAATTGTGGTCGATGACGTAGGTGCCGAGGTCGATCGCCCTGGGGCTGCCGGGAAGATAGACCGAGCCCACCGAATTGTTGCCGGGCGAGACCCCGATCCCGGTCAGCGAAGCGCCCTTGATTCCGTCGAGCTTGGCGATCTCGTTCCGAAGCGTCTCTCCGACAGGCTGCGCCTGCCGCGCCGCGAGCCCCTGGAGCTGGAGCAGGCCGTGCCGGTTGTAGCCGGCGTCCGCGGTCCGGGCGTAGACGGTCTGGGCGTAGATGACGGCCGTGCAGATGATCAGCCCGATCGAGACCGCGAACTGGGCGACGACGAGGACGTTGCGAAGGCTGCCGGAGCCCTGCGCCTCGGCCGACGATTTGTTGGCCTTGAGCACCCGCGCGGGCTGGAAGCGCGACAGGTAGAAAGCCGGATAGAGGCCGCCGGCGGCCCCGACGACCAGCACCAGGAGCAGGATCGGAAGCAGCACTCCGCCGGAGCCCCAGTAGACGAGGCCGATGTCGGCATCGAGGAAACGGTTGAAGAGCGGCAGGAGCAGCTCGACCATGGCGAGGGCGAGAAGCATCGCCAGGACCGTCACCAGCATCGATTCCCCGAGGAACTGGGTGATGAGCTGCTTGCGGCTCGCTCCAAGCACCTTGCGAAGCGCCACTTCCCTCGCCCGCTGCGAGGCCCGGGCGGTGGCGAGGTTGGTGAAGTTCACCACCGCCATGCCGAGGATCAGCAAGGCGACGATGGCGAAGGTGACGATGGTGCGCTGGTCGTTGCCCGGCGTCATCGACGCCTGCTGCGCCTCGCCGAGGTGGATGTCGCGGACGTTGACCAGCTTCCAGTCCTGGTCGTCGCCGGGATTGGTCTTCTCGCGCCCGCCGGTATCGTCGGGGATGTTGCGCTTCTCCCAGGCCGGGAGCTGGCGGTTGATGTCCTCGGCCTTGGCGCCCTCGCGGAGCCTGACGTACCACCAGCCACCCTGATTGCCCCAGCTGGTGAGGAAGCTCGGCTGCTCGGCGAAGAAGGTCTCTGGGTGGAAGCGGGCGACGACGCCGAGCTCGAGGTGGCTGTTCTTGGGAAGGTCCTTCATCACCCCGGTGACCGCATAGTCGGCGCTCTTGCCCTGGACGATCAGGGTCAGGGTCTTGCCGAGCGCGTCCTGGCCCGGGAAACGCTTCTCGGCCTCGGTCTCGGTCAGGACGAGCGAATTGGGGTTGGTCAGCGCGGTAGCCCGGTCGCCGCGGACGAACGGCACCTGGAGGATTTCGAACAGATTGCCGTCGACGAAGTTGAAGTCGTCGGCGAGGCTGGGCTGGCCGTTCTGCATGATCACCGCGCCCGACGACGCGACGTAGACGGCCCTGTCGATCTGCGGAAAATCCTTCACCAGCGCCGTGCCCGAGACGTAGCTCGTCATCTGCAGGCGCATCTCCTCCCCGCCATTGTCGGTCGCCTTGTAATAATCCTGGAACTGGTAGGCGCGCTCGGCGCCCGGCATCCAGCCGTCGTAGCTCGCCTCGTAGCGCACGTAGAGCAGGATCATCAGGCAGGCGGCCATTCCGATGGCGAGGCCGAAGATGTTGATGAAGGCGTAGGTCTTGTTCTTCGCCAGGGCCCGGAGTCCGACGGTCAAATAGTTGCGCCACATGTTCTGGGTCCTACTCGTAGCGGAGGGCGTGGATGGGATTGAGCCGGGCGACCCTGAGGGCGTGTCCGCCCACGGTCCCGACGGCGATGGCGAGCGCGAGCAGGCCGGCAAGGAGGAAGGGCCCCGGGGTGAGCGCGATCCGGGCGTCGAACGTGTTCAGCCAGTCCCGCATCGCCCACCAGGCGACCGGCCAGGCGACGAGATTCGCGACGATGACAGGCTTGGAGAATTGCCAGGCGAGCAGCCGGACGATGTCCCTCACCCTCGCGCCGAGCACCTTGCGGATCCCGATCTCCTTGGTGCGCCGCTCGGTGGCGAAGGTGGCGAGGCTGTAGAGGCCGAGGCAGGCGATCAGGACCGCGAGCCCGGAGAAGGCCGCGAACAGCGCGCCTCGAGACCGCTCGGCCGCATAGAGCTCGGCGATCACGTCCTCGGCGAACGCGCCCTGGAAGGGAATTTCGGGCTCGAACTTGCGCCACACCCTGGCGAGGCCCTCCATCACGTCGCGCGGGCGGGCTTCGGCGTAGCGGACGAGGACCTGGCTCGTGCGCTGCGGGTCGTAGCGGTAGATCAGCGGCTCGATGGCGTCGCGGGCCGTGCGGATCCGGGTGTCGCCGACGATTCCGACGATGGTCGAAGGCGTGAGATCGTCGCTTCCGTCCAGCCCGACCCGGATCGTCTTGCCGAGCGCCGCCTGCGGCGAAGCGAAGCCCATCAGCTTGGCCGCTTCCTTGTTGACGACGATGTTGAGCCCGCGTCCGGGCGGCAGAGCGGGGCCGTCGCCGTCGGTCCGGATCAGCTTGTCCTCGGCGAAGCCGTCGCCGAGGAAGCGGCCGGCGAGAAGACGCAGGTCCATCGTCCGGAAGAAGTCGGAGTCGACCGGATAATAGCCCATCGACAGGCCTTCCGGAGCGCCCGGAGCCCGGACCGCCTGGATGCTCTTGTTGGTCGCGGCGATTCCGAGGTTGGTCCGCCCCGCCGCGACCACGCCCGGAATGGCGAGCAGGTCGCGGCGCGCGGCCTGGTACCGGGAGTCGTCGCCGGCAAAGCGCCAGGCGGAGTCGATCTGGATCAGGCCGTCGCGGCGGAAGCCCGGGTCAACCTCCTGCACGTGGCGGGTCTGCCAGTAGACGATCGAGGTGGAGATGATGAGCCCGATGGCGATGGCGAACTGGAGCACCACCAGCGAGGCCCGGAGGCGGCCGCTGCCCGGCGCTTCCGGCGAGGCCTTGTTGGCGCGCAGGACTTCCGCGGGCTGGAAGCGGCTGAGGTAGAAAGCGGGATAGAGCCCGCCGAGCAGGCCGGCGAGAAGGAACAGGCCGAGGGCCGGAAGAAGCATTCCGCCCTCGCCGAGATAACGGACCCTGAGCTCCGCCCCGATCCATCCCCCGCTCCAGGCGCTTCCGACCTCGACCAGCGCCAGCGCCAGCAGCATCGCGATGGCCGCGGTCAGCAGCGATTCCCCGAGCAGCTGGGCGACGAGCTGGCGGCGCCGGGCTCCGAGCACCTTGCGAAGCGCGATCTCGCGGGCGCGCTGGGTCGCCCGCGCCGTCGAAAGATTGATGAAGTTCATCACCGCCATGCCGAGGATGAGCAGGGCGACGACTCCGAACGTGGCGAGCGTTCGCGCATCGCCCTGCGGGGTGAGGGCTCCCTGCACGGCGTCGCTGAGATGGACGTCGGCGATCGGCACCAGCTTGAGATCGAGGATGTCGGCCTGGCTCGACGACCGGCCGTCGATCAGCTGGGGTGCGATCGTCCTCTTCTCCCAGGCCGGAAAGGCCGCGTTGATCGCCGCCGCGTCGGCGTCCGGCCGAAGCTTGACGTAATGCTGCTGGTCCATGTTGCCCCAGCCCTTGTCGGCGGCCGGGAGCGAGTCGAAATCGGCCGGGTTATGGCGGTAGATGAAGGCCAGCTTCAGGCTGGAATTGCTCGGCAGATCGCGGATCACGCCGGTGATCGGATAATCCTGCCGCCCGGTCCCGGCGCCCACGGTGATCGTCCGCCCCACAGCCCTGCGCGTGCCCAGGAGCCTCACCGCCTCGCTCTCGGTGAGGACGACCGAGCGCATGTCCGACAGGGCCCGCTCCGCCGATCCGTCGACGAACTCGAGCTTGAAGATGTCGAAGAAGCTCGGATCGACCGCGGCGGCTTCGAGGAAGATCGGCTGGCCTTTGTGCATCAGCACCGTCTTGCCCGACCGCAGGACCGTCAGCGCCTCGATCTGGGGAAAACCGGCGGCCAGCGTGTCGCGCAGCGGAAAGGGGCTGTGCTGCGATTTGGAGACGGGCTGGCCGGGCTCGTGCCAGGTCGCCTGCACCTGGTGGATCCGCTCGTGGTCGGGAAGCCAGCTGTCGTAGCTCGATTCGTAGCGGACGTAGAGCAGGATCGTCAGGCAGGCGGCGAGGCCGAGCGCGAGGCCGCAAATGTTGATCAGCGCATAGGCGCGGTTCCGGGTCAGGGTGCGAAGGGCCACGGTCAGATAATTGCGCCACATGCCTTCGGTCCTACTCGTAGCGGAGGGCGTGGATGGGATTGAGGCGGGCGACCTTGACGGCGTGGCCGGCGATGGTGCCCAGGGCGATGGCGAGGGCGAGGAAGCCCGCCATGAGGAAGGGCCCCGGACCGAGGTCGATCCGGGCGTCGAAGCCGTTCAGCCAGTCGCGCATCACCCACCAGGCGGCCGGCCAGGCGATGAGGTTGGCCAGCACCACCGGCTTCGAGAATTGCCAGGCGAGCAGCCGGACGATGTCGCGGATGCGCGCCCCGAACACCTTGCGGATTCCGATCTCCTTGGTCCGCCGCTCGGCGGTGAAGGCGGCGAGCCCGAACAGCCCGAGGCAGGCGATCAGGATGGCGAGGCCCGCGAAGCCGGCGAAGGTCCGCCCGCGCGCCTCGTCGGCGCCGTACAATTCGGCCAGCCGGCTCTCCGCGAAATGGGATTCGAAGGGGACGGCGGGTGCGACCTGGCGCCAGACGCGCTCCGCCGCAGCTCGGACCCGGTCCGGGTTCACGCCTTCGTAGCGGACCACCGCCCAGCGGTAATAGCCGCTGTCGTGGTAGATCATCGCCTCGACCGGCTCACGGACGGAGCGGAAGCGGCTGTTCTTCGCGACCCCCACGATGGTCGCCGGAACCATGATTTCGTTCTGGAACATGTGGATCCCGATCTGCTTGCCGACCGCCGCCCGGGGATCGGCGAAGCCGAGCTTCTGAGCCGCCAGCGCGTTCAGCACCACGTTCATCCCGCGCTTCGCGATCTGCTGCTCAGCCGCCGCGGATTTCTCTTCGGATTCGAGCGTGGCTTCGTCGATGAAAGCCTTGTCGTTGGCGAAGCGGGGCGAGAGCGCCCGCCCGGCCGTCATCTGGATCTTGAGGACGTCGAAGAAGGCCGGCTCGACGCTGTACCAGCCGAGCTTCACCGGACTCGTCTGCCCCGGCGCAGCGACGGTCGTGTAGAGGTTCCGGCTGGAGCCGGGCTCGATCATCGTCCCGGCGACTCCGGTCACCCCGTCGATCGCCGCCAGCTGGCGTTCGAGGGTCTCGCGAACCGGCCTTACCTCCGCCTGGTCCAGCCCCTTGATCTCGAGCAGCCCTTCCCGGTCGTAGCCCGCGTCGACGGTGCGGGCGAAGACGGTCTGCTGGTAGACGATGGCGGTGCAGACGATGAGGCCGATCGACACGGCGAACTGGGCCACCACCAGGAGCGTACGAAGCCGCCCCGCGCCCTCGGTCTCGGCCGCCCCCTTGCCGCCCTTCAGGATCGAGGCGGGCTGGGCGCGCGACAGATAGAAAGCCGGATAGAGGCCGCCGGCGAGCCCGACCAGGGCGGTCAGGGCCAGGATGGGCAGGACGATCCCGCCTTCGCCGAAATAGGAAAGCTTCAGGTCGGCATCGAGGAAGGCGGAGAAGACGGGCAGGAGGAGCTCGACCAGGGCCGTCGCGATCACCATCGCCACCGCCACGAGCAGCATCGACTCGCCGAGAAACTGGACCACCAGCTGGCCGCGGCGGGCGCCGAGCACCTTGCGGACGGCGACCTCGCGGGCGCGCCGGCTGGCCCGCGCCGTCGTCAGGTTGACGAAGTTGACGCAGGCCATGGCGAGGATGAGCAAGGCGACGATCGCGAAGGTGACGATGGTTCGCATGTCGTTGCCGGGCCGGTCGCCCTCGGCGCCGCTGAGATGGACGTCGCGGACGTTGACGAGGCGCCAGTCCCACTGCCGCGCGAGGTCGCCGCCGGCGACGTCCTTGGCGGGGACGTTGCGCTTTTCCCAGGCCGGCATGGCGGCGTTGATCTCGGCGACGTCGACTCCGGGCCTGAGCTTCGCATAGGCGCCGCCGTTGACGCAGCCCCAGGGGCACGGATTCTCCTCCGCGGAGGTGAAGCGGCGGACCATTGCGAAGTTCAGATGGCTGTTCTTCGGAATGTCCTCGAACACGCCGGTGACCCTCAGATCGTATTTCTCGCCCTCCCGGACCGTGGTGAGGGTGCGGCCGATCGCGTCGATCGTTCCGAACTGACGGATCGCCTGCGACCGGCTGAGAGCCACCCCGTCGACCGTCTTCAGGGCGTCGGAGCCGCGTCCGCGAAGGAAGGGGACGGAGACGATGTCGAAGAAGCGCTCGTCGGCGGCGTGGACCTCGACCCGCGCCGCCTGCCCGTCCTTCAGGACGACGATATCGTCCCCCTCCAGCTTCGACACGGCCTCGAATTGCGGGAAGTCCTTGGCCAAAGCCGCGGCCACCGGCTGGGTCGCCGCCTGCATGGCGATCCGGCCGCCGGTCGAGTCGTCGATCCCGGCCGTCTGGACCTGGAAGACGCGGTCGGCGTCCGGCAGCCAAGTGTCGTAGCGGGTCTCGTAGCGGACGTAGAGGAGAAGCAGCAGGCAGGCGGCGAGTCCGAGCGCCAGGCCGACGATATTGATGAACCCATAGACCTTCTGCCGCGAAAGGGCGCGGCAGGCGACGGTCAGGTAATTGCGCCACATGGTCAGCGTGCCCCCAATTCGATTCACTTGCCGCGCGCCACGGACGGCCGCCTGGCGACGATCTTGATCTCGGTGATTCCCCGCTCCGGGATCAGCCGGTCGACGTCGATCGCCGTCCAGGCCGGGAAGGGCGCTTTGACGTGACGCTTGTGCACCGCGACGACCGCCGGCATCTGCGCGACGACGTCGGTGTGGAAGCTGGTGATGTCGACGACGTCGTCCCAGCTCGCCCCGGCGCGCTTCAGGATCGCCCCGATCTGGCCGTAGGTCCGCTCATAGGCCGCCTCCAGCGGCTCGCCGTCGCGCTGGCCGACGACGATTCCGCTGAGGTAGATCGTGTCCCCCGCGACGATCGCGTCGCTATAGCCCCACTCCTCCTGGAACTTCCGGCCCTGCGCATTCTCGCTCATCAGCACCGTCGAGCGCTGCCGTTCGCCGGCGGCCGCGGGGGCGGCGGCAAGCAGGGTTGAGAGGATGAGAAGCCACGTCCTCATTCCTCCCCGAGCTTGCTCGGGGAGGGGGACCGCGCGAAGCGCGGTGGAGGGGAAATTCTGACTCCGCATTGCCCCTCCACCACGGCGTTTCGCGCCGCGGTCCCCCTCCCCGAGACAGGCTCGGGGAGGAATTGAAAGAGTTACCGGCTTCACGCCGCCCTGCGCCGCTCGATGAGGATCCGGCCGTCGAGCATGTTCACGACGCGTCCCGCATAATCGGCATGGGCGGGCGAGTGGGTGACCATGACGATGGTCGAGCCCTCGCGGTTCAGGGCCTGGAGCATCTTCATCACTTCCTCGCCATGCTGGGTGTCGAGGTTGCCGGTAGGCTCGTCGGCGAGGATCAGCTTCGGGTTTCCGACCAGGGCGCGGGCGACCGCCACGCGCTGCTGCTGGCCGCCCGAAAGCTGGCTCGGCCGGTGCTTGGCGCGATGGGCCACCCCGACCTTGTCCATCACCGCTTCGACCCGTGAGCGCCGCTCGGAGGCGGCGACGTCGTGGTAGAGCAAGGCGAGCTCGATATTCTCCCGGACGCTCAATTCGTCGACCAGGTTGAAGCTCTGGAAGATGAAGCCGATATTCTGCTTGCGCACGTTGGCGAGCTTGGCCTCGGGGAGCCCCGCCACCTCCATCCCGTCGAAGACGTAGGAGCCGCTGGTCGGCGAATCGAGCATCCCGATCACGTTCAGGAGGGTCGATTTTCCGCAGCCCGACGGCCCCATGATCGCGACGAACTCGCCGTCGGCGATGTCGAGATCGATCCGGTCGAGCGCCGTCGTCTCGACGGTATCGGCGCGGTACACCCGCGACAGTTCACGCATGGTCAGCATGTTGAGCTCCTTGGTCAGGTGTCCAGGTCGAGCCGGTCCTTGTCGGCGAAACCGGTGTAAGGGGAGGTGATGACCCGCTCGCCGGGCTCCAGCCCCTCGAGCACTTCGATATAATCGGCGTTGCGGCGGCCGAGCCGGACGTTGCGCTTCACCGCGCCGTCGCCGTCGGGCTCGACGACGAACACCCAGGCGCCTCCGGTCTCGTTGTAGAAGGCGCCGTTGGGGATGAGCAGCGCCGGGGCCGGATCGCCGAGCGTGAGCTTGGTCTGGAGGGTCTGGCCGCGGTTGAGCGCCGGAGGCTCGGCGCCGACGAAATTGAGGTCCGCCTCGAAGACTCCGTTCTTCACCTGCGGGTAGATCTTGGCGACCCTGGCGCGATAGGTCTTGCCGCCGGCCTCCACGGTCGCGGTCTGTCCTGGCCGGACCCGGCCGAGATAATATTCGTCGACGCTCGCGACGAGCTTGTTGCGGCCGGCGCTGTCGACCTGGCCGAGCCGCTGGCCGCGGGTCAGCGACTGGCCGACCTGGATCGAGAAAGCAGTGATCTGCCCGGTGACGGGCGCGCGCAGGTTGAGCGCGTCGAGCGTCGAGCGGGCGATGTCGAGGCTTCCGCTCAGCGAGGCGTTGGAGGCGCGAAGCTGGGCCAGCTGGCTGGTCTGAAGCCGCCGATTGACCTCCCGAGCGCGCCTCAGGACTTCGGCGCGGCGCTGGCTGGAGAGATATTCGTCGCGGCTGTCATTATAGACTTTGGCGGGCACATAGCCCTTTTCCATAAGCGGCTTCTGCATCTCATACTGGCGCCTCGCCTTGTCGGCGGCGAGTTGGGCGTCGATCACCGCGCGCTCGTCGCCGATGCTGGTCTGGGCGAGCGCAAGCTCCTGGCTTCGCATCGAGTTGACCTCGCGCGACACGTCCGACTGGCGGGCCAGAAGGTTGAGGGCGAGGTCCGAATTGGACAGAACCGCCAGCAGCTGCCCCTGCTGGACGATGGCGCCGTCCTCGACCAGCACCTTTTCCACCCGGCCGCCCTCGACCGCGTCGAGATAGACGGTGACCAGGGGCTCGACCCGGGCCCTGAGCGGCAGGAAATCGTCGAACGTCCCCTTGCTCACCGCCGATATGGTCAGCCGCTCGGCCGCCACCGTCTGGCTGCCCGCGCCCGGCGCGAACCACCAGAAGAGCAAGGCGAACAGCAGCAGGGCGGCCGCTCCGATCGCGATCTTCATGCGCTGCGACAGGCCGGTGGCGACCACCACCTTGTCCATGCCGGTTCCGCTTTCCGCGCGAGTCTCGCCGTCCGTGGATTTGATCCTGATCACGCTCATCCCAACCTCATGCCGTCCGATATCGGACAGTCGCCTGTACGCGTGCGGACAGGATCACAGCGAGATGCTCGCGCAGCCCATGGCGAGATGCGCGCTTCCGTCGTCGCACAGGCCGGCGGCCAGGGACCTCACGCAGCTCAGCGGCTCCAGCGCCGCCATCGGCGCAAGCAGCGCCGCCGCGACCAGCAGCCCGGCCAGCCAGGTTTCCAACTTGCGCATCTGCGTCCTCCCCGGGCTCCATGGCCCATCGTCGCACTCCCCGCAGCATGAGGCGTGCCAATTGCGGAAAAGCGCGGTTTTGGGCGATTCTGCACGATTGTCGCCCCGACCTCGCGTCCGCTTCCGAACGGCGTGGAGTCCGTCCGCGGACGCCGCGGTCACCCTCCCGCCGCCGGTGGCACGATTATTGTTTGTCCGTGACCGGACGGGCTTGTAGGAGACTATTCGTGGCTGGGGAGGGGAAGCCGTTCTGGCGGTGCATCGTCATCGACGACGATCAGGACATCCTGCTGTCCGCCCGGCTTCTCCTCCGCGACCTTTTCGAGGAGGTCGCCACCTTCCAGGCCCCCGAGGACGCGATGGCGGCGATCGAAGGGGACGGCGCCGACGTCGTCCTGCTCGACGCCAATTTCGGCCGGGGCGCGACCAACGCCGCCGAAGGCTTCCACTGGCTCGGCGAGATCCTGGCCAGGGATCCGCAGGCCGTGGTGGTGATGATCACCGCCCATGGCGGGGTCAACATCGCCGTCGAGGCGATGAAGCGCGGCGCCACCGATTTCGTCTCCAAGCCCTGGTCGAACGAACGCCTGCTCGCGACCGTCCGGACCGCCGCCTCGCTTCGCACCTCGCGGGAAGCCGCGGTCACCGAGCGCAAGCGCGCCGTCGCCATCTCCGCGCCCGCGGCCGGCGGCGAGACCCCGCTGCTCGGCCAGTCGGCGCCGATGCGCCGGATCTACTCGCTGATCGAGCGCGCCGGCCCGACCGAGGCCAACGTCCTGATCCTCGGCGAGAACGGCACCGGCAAGGAGCTCGTCGCGCGCGAGCTCCACGGCAAATCCCGCCGCGCCGGCAACGTCTTCGTCTCGGTGGACCTCGGGGCGGTGGCCGCGAATCTCTTCGAGTCCGAGCTGTTCGGCCATGTCAAAGGCGCCTTCACCGACGCCCGCGGCGACCGGGTCGGACGGCTCCAGGCGGCCGACGGCGGCACTCTCTTCCTCGACGAGGTCGGCAATTTGCCGCTCCACCTCCAGCCCAAGCTGCTGACCGCGCTCGAACAGCGCCAGATCACTCCGGTGGGCGCCAACAAGCCAGTGTCGATCGACGTCCGGGTCGTCGCCGCGACCAACCTTCCGCCGGAGCGGCTCGCCGACGAGGGCCTGTTCCGCCCGGACCTTCTGTTCCGGCTGAACACGGTCGAGATCGAGCTTCCGCCGCTTCGCGAGCGGCGCGACGACATTCCGGTCCTCGTCGACCATTATGTCGCCCTCTACTCGAAGAAATATGGCAAGCCGGCGCGCCGGCTTCCAGCCGAGGTGATGGCGGCGCTCGTCGGCTATGACTGGCCGGGCAACGTCCGGGCGCTCCGCCACGCCGCGGAGCGCGCGGTGATCCTGGCGGGCGACGGCGACTTCACCTTCGAGGATTTCTCGCTGTCCCGCTCGACGACTCCTCGCCAAGCGGCGACCAGCGCCCCGCCGGCTTTGGGCGCCGATCTCAATCTCGAGCGGGTCGAGAAGCAGATGGTCGAGCAGGCCCTGAAGCGCCACGCCTACAACATCTCGCTCGCCGCCCAGGAGCTCGGCCTGACCCGGGCCTCGCTCTACCGCCGAATGGACAAGCATGGGCTTTGAGGTGCCGCTCAATCCTCCCCCGGATTTCCGGGGGAGGGGGACCATGCGAAGCATGGTGGAGGGATTCTTCGGACGTCGAAAGGCCCCTCCACCACCCTTCGGGTGGTCCCCCTCCCCTGCAAATGCAGGGGAGGATTTTTAGCATGCACTTTAGGAGCCGCTTCGTCGCCGGGCTCGCCTGGCGGGCGGCGATGCTCCTGGGCACCGCCTATCTGTTCGTCGCCACGCTCGGGATCGACGGGCTCGGGGTCGCGCGGCTGCTCGCGGCGGGCCTGGGCCTGTGGGCGCTCTACGAGCTGTGGCGCTACATCCAGCGGACCAATATGGAGCTCGCCCGATTCCTCGAGGCGGTCCGGCTCGGCGATCTTTCGCAAAGCTTCGCCCACCGCGCCGACGGCAGCGGCTTCACCGATATCGGCCAGGCGCTCGACCAGGGGATCCGCAACCTTCGCGACGAGCGGCTCCGGCTGACCGAATCGAACCGTTTCTGCGAGGCCGTGCTCGACGACGCGCCGGCGCCGCTCCTGACCGTCGACTCGGAGGGCCGGGTCGAGCTCGCCAACAAGGCGGCGCGGCGCCTGTTCGTCCGCCATCACGGCGTGAGGATCGAGGATTACCGTATCTACGGAGAGACCTTCGCCGCCGCGCTCGGCGACGACGCGATCGGCAAGCCCCGCCTCGTCCCCTTGATGCTGGATGAGTTGCCGCAGACGGCGATGGTCAGCGCGGCCTCCGTCCACCGCCTCGGCGGAATGGTCCGCGTCGTCGCCGTCCAGCCGATCCAGGGTGAGCTGAACGCGATCGAGATCGCCGCCCAGAGCGACCTCATCCGGGTCCTGACCCACGAGATCATGAACTCGATGACTCCGGTGACCTCGCTCGCCCAGAGCGCCGCCGGACTGATGGCCGAGGTCGACCGCGGCGACGATCCGCTCGTCGCGGACGCCAGGGCCGCGGTCGAGACCCTGGCCAGGCGCGCCGACGGAGTCATGCACTTCGTCGAGAGCTATCGCCAGATCAGCCGCACGCCCGTGGTTCGCCGCCGCCACTTCGAGGTCCTGCCCTGGGCCCGGGAGCTCGAATCGCTGTTCCGCGCCGGCGACGGAGCCGAGGGCGTCGCTTTGTCGCTCGACGTCGTCCCGGACCGGCTGACGCTCGACGCCGACCCCGATCTGATGTGCCAGGTGCTGATCAACCTGCTTCGCAACGCGGCCGAGGCCGCACGCGATCATGCCGAGGCGCCCGCCGTCTCCCTGTCCTTCGCTTCCGTGGCCGGCGCCCGGGTCCAGATCGAGGTCGCCGACAACGGCGCCGGAGTGCCCGAAGACCTCCGCCAGGACGTCTTCCTCCCCTTCTTCACCACGAAGGCCAAGGGCACCGGAGTAGGCCTCAGCCTCGCTCGCCAGGTCGTCCTCGCCCACCGCGGCTCGATCGGCCTGGGCGCGAGCGACAGCGGCGGAGCGCTGTTCAGGATCTTGCTCTAGGGGGGAGAGAGGCGCCCCGTCATCCCGGCGAAAGCCGGGACCTCAGGACGAGAAGTCTCGGCGGGTCTCACCGAGGTCCCGGCTTTCGCCGGGATGACGCGATGCATCGTCTGGCCCGGGCATCGGATCTTCCCAGAGCTGCTCCTCCGGGATCGAGTCCGCGAGGCTGAGCCCGTCGAGGATGCGCGCCGTCTCGTCGCGGACCATCAGCATCACCCGGTGGAGCCGGCACTGGTCCTCGGTGATGCAATTCCTGCAGGTCTCGTGGCGGTATCGGCTGGCGCAGGGCAGCAGGCCGAGCGAGCCGCGGGTGAGCCTGACGATCGAGCCATAGCTTATCTCCGCCGGCGGTTTCGCCAGCCAGTAGCCGCCGTCGCGGCCGCGGCGGCTCGCCACCAGCTTCTCGCGGATCATCTGGGACAGCATCACGGTCAGGAATTTCGGCGGGATGTTCTGCCGGGCGGCGATCTCGCTCAGCTGGACCGGCCCTTCACCGTAGCGATCGGCGAGATGGAGGAGCGCGCGGATTGTATAGCGCGTTCGTTGAGAAAGCATAAGCGGGTCATGAACCGGCCGGCGTGTTTTGGCAACCGCGACTGCGTTGCCCGTCATCCCGGCGAAAGCCGGGACCTCGGGCAGACCCGTAGAGCCTTTTCTCGCGGAGGTCCCGGCTTTCGCCGGGATGACGAAGGGCCCTTTACCGGTTCGAGCCCGCCGCCTTTCGGATGAAGTGGCCGGCCGATACGCCGCGAAGCAAAGCGAGCCGGTATCGCTGGGTAACCCCCGGCTTGTGCCACCCGCTTTCGGGCATGGCGTCGGCCAGTCTGCGCATGGCGGCGTGGTCGACCGTCGAGCCGGCCTCGCCGCAGGCCTCGATCCGCTCCAGCTCCCCGCCGAGCTCGTCGCGCGCGGCGACCAGGCCTTCGTGCCAGTCGGCCGCCTGATAGCCCTTGAGACGCTCATTGACGATCCGGGCCGGAAGACGGTCCGCGAACGCGGTACGGGCGATCGCGCGGTGGATGCCGCGGCGCAGATACTGGTCGGCGGGAACGGTCAGGCAGAATTCGATGAGCCGGCGGTCGGCCGTCGGATCGCGGACGTCGATTCCCCAGCCCGCGAGGTGTCCCTTGTTGTAATTGCCGGTATCGACCCGGCGCAGCGCCCAGAGCCGGGTCTCGAGCGGGTCGCGCCGGGGGCGGTAGCTAGGGTCGAGCCCGCGCTCGGCTCCGCGCTCCGCGATCCGGAACGCCCGGATCGCTTCAGGGCTGATCGCCGCATAGTCGGTCAGCTTGCGGCCCTTGCCGCGGAGCCGGGCGATCGCCTGCCACAGCGGCACCGGGACGAACGGCCCGAGCGCCTGCGCGCCGACGGTGCCGATGCGGTGGCCGTTCCGGACCAGGGCCAGAGATTCCCGCGCGAGGCGCAAAAGCCGGCCGCTCGACAGCAATTGGGTGAGCAGCGGCATTCCGTCATAGCTGAAGCTCATGTTGCCGCGTGCGCCGCTCAGCAGGACCCGGTGTCCCCGCTGGCGCGCGACCTCCATGATCCTGTGAGTCCACACACCGTTGCACAGGTTGAGGACCGGCCGCTCGTAGACGAAGAACATCCGGTCGAGGCCGGCGAAGGGGGAGCCGCCGTTGCGGACCAGCACATGATCCATATTGGGATACAAAGCGGCGACCTCGGCCGCATGGGGACCTTCGTCCGCGAAGGCGTTCTTCACCGCGCTCGAATCATAGCCCTCCCGCGGCACGCTGGTGTAGGCCGAGACCCTGCCGCCGGTCGGCGCCATCAGCCTTGCGGCGGTGGCGGCGACGGCGCTGCTGTCCAGCCCCCCGCTGAGATGGGCCGCAACCGCGGACTCGGCGCCTCGAAGGCGCACGGCGACGGCCCGGTCCAAATGCTCGCGCAACGCCTCGGCATAATCCTCGGTGCCGCCTAGACGAAGGGGCTCGAGCGACGGCCGCCACCACAGGCTGGTCTTCAGCCCGCCGCGGGTCACCTCGACGATCTCGCCGGTGCGGACCTTCTCGACGCCTCTGAAGAAGGTCTCGGACCCGTCCTCCGGAATGAGCGCGAGGAAGCCCGCCACCGCCTCTCGGTCCGGTGCGCGCGGTATCTCGGGGAGGGCGTGAAGGCCCTTGGGCATCGAGGCGAAAGCGAAGAACCCGTGCCCCTGGCTGTAGTGGAGGGGGCGCTCGCCCAGGAAGTCGCGGGCGAGCAGCAACCGCCGGCGGCGTGAATCCCAGAGGGCGAAGGCGAAAACGCCGTGCAGGCGCTCGACCGCCTCCTCTTCCCAGCGCTCGAGCGCCCGAAGGATCAGCGCGGCGTCGGAAAGGCGACCAAGCTCCGGGCCGCCGATACCCAGGGATTCGCCGAGCTCCCCTCGATTGTCGAGCCTGGCATCGGCGACCAGCAAGGCCGTGCCGCCGGCGCCGACGGCGACCCTTTCGGGCCGCCTGGCGCCCGGGCCGACGGCGAACAGCCGCTGCCCCATCGCGAGCGCGCCGTCGCTCGCCATCGCGGGGGCTTCGGGCCCGTAAATCTGCTGGGCGTTGAGCATCCGCGCGCAGCGCGCATCGGCATCGGGACGATCGTCGAGGCTCCAATAGCCCGCAAGGGCCGTCATGCCGGGCGGATTGAAATCAGCCCGTCGGAAGCAAGTTCGTTCAGCAATTCCCTGACCTGCGCGTCGCACGTCTCAGGATCGACGTCGAACTCGCTCATAAGCTTCTCCTTCAGCTTGGAAAGCCGCATGGGTTGCTCGGTGAGGGCCCAGATCCGGGTGGCGGTGCCGTTGAAGCCGTAGCAGGTGCCGTTATCGACGTGCAGAGCGACGAGCTCGCCGTCCACCTCGGTCTCGATCATCTCGCCGCAACGTTCCACAATCAAATCGCCTGCCACCTAAATCCTCCATCCTGGTTCGGGCCTTTTAAGCCCAAAGGTCGCCCATGCAACGGTCGCGTCTAGCGGTTCGATCCGCTGGCTTTCCGGAGGAACTGCCCCACGGACAGGCCCCTCAGCAGCTTAAGCCGGTAGTCGCGGGTGGTCGATTGCGAGTGCCAGGAGCCGGACGGCCATCGCTCGACCAGCCGCTTCATGCCGTCCAGGTCAAGCGTCTCCGCCGTGGCGGCTATTTCGCTCAGCCGGTCCAAATCCCGCGCGATCTCTTCGCGGGCCGCGGTCAGGGCCTCATGCCAGTCGACGCACTGATATCCCTTTTTCCTCTCCTGGACGATCGCGCTCGGCAAGCGATCGGCCAGGGCCCTGCGCGCCAGGCTCCGCGGGACCCCGCCAAGCGTGAACTGATCTTCCGGGACTCGGAGACAGAATTCGATAAAGCGCCGGTCCCCCAGAGGGTCGCGCGAATCTATTCCCCAGCCTGCCAGCTGGCCTTTCTTGTAATTGCCCAGGTCGACGCGCGAGAGGCCCCGGAGCCGGTGCTGGATGCCGTTCCCGATCGGCCTGTAACTGAGGTCGAAACCGAAATCGCGCGCCCGGGCCGGAAGGTCGAGGCGGGCGACGGCCTCCGGGCGGACGGCGCTGTAGTCGTCGAGAGAGGCGGCCTTCCCCCGGAACCGCTGGATCGCGCGCCAGACCGGAAAGGGAAGAAAGGGGCCCAGGGCCTGCGAGGCTATCGTCCCCATTCTCGTCTCGTTTGCCCGCAAAGCGCCGGCAAGCGATGCCAGCTGGCGAACTTTGCCCTTTCGGAGCAGCGTCGCCAGATACTGCATTCCGGAATAGCTCAGGCCCATATTGCCCCGCCTGCCGGACAGCATGACGTTGAGGCCCTGAGCGCGCACGGCCGCATTTATCTCGTCCGACCAGGCCATGTTGCAGAGATTGAGGACGGGACGCTCATAGATGAAGTAATTGCGGTCTGCGGCCTCGAGCATCGAATGCCAGGGCCCGCGGAGGACGAAATGGTCGATATTCGGATATTGGGACGCGACCAGCCCGGCGTGGTTCGCTTCGTCGACAAAAGCCCCCGTCGGGGCGCCCTGATAGCCCGCGCCCGGCGCCGATGTGAACGCGGCGACTCGCGCTCCGGACGGCGCCATGAGCCGCGCTGCGGTTGCGGTGACGGCGGTGCTGTCGAGCCCCCCGCTCAGATGCGACGCCACGCGGTCTCCCGCGCCGCGCAACATGCATCCGACGGCCGTGTCGAGCTTTTCGCGCAAGGCCTCCTCATAGTCCGCCGGTCGCGGCAGGTGTAACGGATCGAGGTCCGGCTGCCAGTATTTGCGCGTCCGAACGCCCCCCGGCGTGACGAAGACGAGGTGGCCGGGCCGGACAGAGGCTATGCCTTCGAAGAAGGAAGCGCCCGGACGTTCGGGGAGGAGTGCCAGGAACTCCGCGGCGGCGCTCAGGTCCGGAGCGAGGGGGATGGCCTCGATCGCGTGCAGACCCTTGGGCATAGAGGCGCAGGCGAAGAATCCCCGCGCGAGATGGTAATGCAGAGGGCGATGTCCGAGGTAGTCGCGCGCCAGCATCAGCTGCCGCTCCTTGCCCTTCCAGTAAATGAACGCAAAATCGCCGACGAGCCGAGGGAGCGCTTCCTCGCCCCAGGCTTCAAGAGCCCACATCAACAGGACCGAGTCGGACCGGTTGCGTGTCTCCGCCTCGCTCTTGCCGAGAGCCAGGCGCAATTCGAGCCGATTGTCCAGACGGACGTCCGCGACCAGGCAGTTGAAGCCGTCGGCGCTGACCACCGGCTTGCGATCGAACCGGTCCTCCGGCAGCAGTTTGAACAGCCGCCGCCCCAGCGCTATCTCGCCGTCCAGCCATTGCTGCGGCGGTTCGGGACCGTAGATCTTCTGGGCGGCAAGCATATTGCCGCAGCAGCGGGCCGGATCGTCATCCGAGCCGAAGCGCCAGAAGCATGCAAGGGCAGTCATGACAGCACTCCGGCCGCGGTCGCTCTGTTTCGCTTGAATTTCTGAGGCGGCGGCTGGCGTAAGGCGGAAGCCGGAGGTGACGGGCTCCGTTCTTCCTGCTCAGGAGAATGAATCGCCGAGGTCGGTCTGCATGCTGTCGCCTTCTTCTTCGGCGGAGCCCGCGGCGAGCTTGCGAACGCTCGGCGCGGCCCAGTCGGAACGCCGGGGCGACGGGTGCTTCGCTCGCGGCGAGGTTTTG
>DASVVM010000111.1:0-20236 GCA_036386555.1 Allosphingosinicella sp. | reverse complement strand
AATCGTGAAGTTCCAGGATCTGGTCGAGGGCAAGACGCTCACCGAGCAGACCGACGAAGCGACCGGAATCGCCCAGCGCGTGGTCACCGAATATCGCGGCTCGGCTCGCTCGAAGGAGGATCTGCGTCCGCGCATCACCCTTCTCGACGAGGAGAGCGGCGAGGCGGCCCGCTACATGCTTGCACCGGGCGCGATGCTGTCGGTCGAGGAAGGCCAGCGCGTCGAGGGCGGCGAGGTTCTCGCCCGTGTCTCCCGCGAGGCGGCCAAGACCCGCGACATCACCGGCGGTCTGCCGCGGGTGGCGGAGCTGTTCGAGGCCCGCAAGCCCAAGGAGAATGCGATCATCGCCAAGGTCTCCGGGCGAGTCGCCTTCGGCAAGGACTATAAGGCCAAGCGCAAGATCGCGATCATCCCCGAGGACGGGGGCGAGCCGGTCGAGTATCTGGTGCCGAAGTCGAAGGTCATCGACGTCCAGGAAGGCGATTTCGTCAAGCGCGGCGACAATCTGATCGGCGGAAGCCCCGATCCGCACGACATCCTCGAGGTGCTCGGCGTCGTCGCTCTGGCGGAATATCTCGTCTCGGAGATCCAAGAGGTCTACCGGCTCCAGGGCGTGAAGATCAACGACAAGCACATCGAGGTGATCGTCCGCCAGATGCTCCAGAAGGTCGAGATCACGGAGAGCGGGGATTCCACCCTTCTCGCCGGCGAGCAGATCGACCTGCAGGAGATGAACGAGATCAACGCCAAGCTGAAGCAGGGCAAGAAGCGCCTTGCCGAAGGCAAGCCGGTCCTTCTCGGCATCACCAAGGCGTCGCTCCAGACCCGAAGCTTCATCTCGGCCGCCTCCTTCCAGGAGACCACCCGGGTGCTCACCGAAGCCTCGGTCCAGGGCAAGATCGACACGCTCGACGGCCTCAAGGAGAATGTCATCGTCGGCCGCCTGATCCCGGCGGGTACCGGAGCCGGAATGAACCGGATGCGGATCGCGGCCACCAGCCGCGACGTCGCTCTCCGCGCCCAGCACCGCAAGCTGCAGGAGTCGCTGGTCGCGGCCAATTCGGCGGCCGAAGAGCATGCCGCCGAGCTCGCCCAGGGCCCCGAAGCGGCGATCGGCGACGATCCGCTCGCGGCGGTGGCTCCGGAGGGTCACGGCACGGACGCGGATGCCGGCGAGTATCTGCAGAGCTGAGGCTGGCCCAGGTTTTGGCTAACTCGACGCCCCGCTGAAGAAATTCGGCGGGGCGTCTTGCGTTATTCCGATGATCGGCGGCACAATCCGATGTCGGTCGCGCACGATGGCCGTTAAGTGCGGGGCTTGGCCGAGCGGGAGGCGAGCAATGGCTAAACGTGGGTGGTTCGCCGTCAGTATCGGTATCGGCAAAGTCGGCACGATGCCGCTGCTTCCCGGCGCCCGGCTTGACGCGAAGCGCTTCGCCGAATGGGCCGGCCGAAATGGTTACGCTACTCGCCTCGTCACCGACGATACCGGTCCGGTGAAGGTCGAACAGCTCGAATCTTGCGTCGAGGAAATCTTGGCGAACTATGTCGAGCGACTGGTAATCTTCTTTTCCGGCCATGGCACGACCTTGCCGGAAGGCGATTACTGGCTCGTCTCAGATTCGGAATCGAGGTTCAAGGCGATCAACGTGTCGGCGTCCGAGCGGGCGGCGCGCGCCCATCCTATCGAGCAGATCGCCTTCATCGCCGACGCGTGCCGCTCGACCGTATCCTGGGCGGCCAAGCTCCAGCCGCGCAACCTGATCGGCTATCCCGAGCACGACGATCCGCGCGGTGCGAGGGTCGACAGCTTCTACGCGACGCGCGTCGGCTCGGTCGCGCAGGAAGTGCCGGACGAAGTCGCGGCGAAAACCTATGGAATATTCGGCAAGTATCTCCTCCAGGCGATCAACGGCGAGAGTCCGGCGGCCTTCGAACGGGACCGGCGCCCGCCCGCGGTCTCCTCGCAAAGCCTCGCTCTCTGGCTCGAGGAGATCATCCCGCTGGAGAGCGGAAGAATCCCCGGCGCCGTGGTGCAGTGGCCAGATGCGCGCCCCGGCTGGTTCAGGCCGAACGACTGGTATTACACGGAGGAGCCGCGCCAGCCTGACAGGGAAATCCGGTCGCATTCAGATGACCTTCTCGCCGAATTTGGGGACGGGGCCCGCAAGGTCTTCGTGGACGGTCGACGGGGACCGATTACCGTCGGTCCCTCGCCCCAGGCGGTGACACGCGTTCGGGAGGCGGCTCGGGCACAGGCCCGGCTGGTGGACGAGCATCATCGGCTGATCCTGGGCAGCAAGGGCCGCGAGGGGTTTGAGACTCGGCAAGGGATCACCGTCGTCGGAGCGCGGATCACCGAGGTGGCCGGGGAGCCCGGCCGCCTGGCCCAACCTTTCCCGGAAGACGGCAATTGGCATGTTCGCGCGCAGGAGGGCCTAGCGCAGTCCCTCGCGGTGCAGCTGGACCGCCAGGCGTGGATCGGGGCGACCTCGCTGCCGGGCTTCGTCGCCACCATCGCCACGCTCGATTCCCGGCCGGTGAGCCTCCACTATGTTCCGGCACGTCACAGCCCCGACCATCACGAATACAAAGCCCGCGGGTCGGAGGACGTGGCCGCGGAATGGCTGGCCCTGGTCTCTGCGCAGACCGAGGTCTCGAAGGAGAGACTTCACGAATTCGGCAAGCGCCTGCGCCAGGGCAAGCACGCCAATCCGACCCTGGGTATCCTTGCCGCCTACGCCTATGACCGCGCTGGGGCCCAGGAGGAGATAGACAGCATCGCCTGGTATTTCGCCACCCGCAACCACTTCGTGCCCTTCGATGTCGCCCTTCTGTCGCGGGCTCGGGTCAAGGGACCCGGGGTGGTGACGCGTTTCACCTGGGACGGCAGATCTGCTGACGCACCCGTGGTCGGTGCGTTTCCGCTGATGACTCGCGGCTGGGCCCTGCTCGAACCGGGTCGGGACGCGATCCACCCCGGCCTTCTCGAGCTTCGTCAGGGGCTGCTCCCGGTCGCCTGGACGTGCCTTAATCTCGACCAAGGGCTGGCGCTCGCTCGGATGATCCGGAGCGGGTCGCTCAGCCACCGCGGTGTTGGAAGGATGGTGTGATGCGACTGGTCCTGGTTCACGGCATGCGTCAGGAAGGCAAGGATCCCGACGTGTTGCAGGATTCGTGGGTGGCTGCGCTTCATGCCGCTTGGAAGCGCGAGGGCCTGGCCATTCCGGACTACGATCTGAAGATGCCCTTCTATGGGGACGAACTCGAACGGCTGACGGCGGAGGCGCGAGGCAGCACCGAGGTGGTGGCGAAGGGAGGGGGCGGCGAAGCGCCGAGCGCGGACGAGGCGGACATGATGCGGGAATATGGAGAGGCGCTGGGGATCACCGACGAAGAGATCGCGGCCGAGCGCGCCAACGAGGTGGTCGCCAAAGGTATGGCCAATTGGGGGTGGGTGCACGCCATCGCGAGGATAGCGGAAAGACGTGTCCCATTGTTCGGAGTCATCGCGCTCGACTTCGTTCGCCAAGTGGAAGCCTATCTTACCAGGCAGCACATCACGGCGGCCGTGGACGGCATCGTCCGTCCCGCGCTAACCGGGGAGCGCTGCGTGGTGGTCGCTCATTCGCTGGGGACAGTCGTTTCCTACTGGCTGCTTCGCAAGGCCGGACCGGACTGCGACGTTCCTTTGTTCGTCACTGCCGGTTCGCCGCTTGGGATTCACACGGTCAAGCGCCGCTTGCAGCCGCCCCGTCCGCTGGCGCGGCCCGAGGGCGTCCGGCGATGGGTGAACGCCACCGACGAGCGCGATTATGTCGCCCTCTACGCGCGGCTGGACCGCGATTCCTTCGCACCCGACATCGAGAATTTCGACGACGTGACGAACAGCCGCGCGGATGCGCATTCGATCACCGAATACCTGTCCCACACGGCCGTCGCGAAAAGCATCTTCCACGCGCTTACCAACTGAGGCCGCGATGAAGCTGGCTTTCACCTTGTTCCTGATTGCCCTGATGATCCTGCCTGCGGTGGCGGTGGCGGGGTACAGATACCGGCGGGCGCTGAGGGAGCGGGAGCGGCAGAAAGGTGATTAGGCCTCTCTCCCCTGCCCGGAGAGGGGTTAGAAAGCCGAAGCCGTCAGCTCCGTATCGGCGTGGCGCCACGCCTCCGTGAACCGTGCCTTTTCGGCATCCGCCTTCTTCCCCTGGGCCGCCAGCGCCCGCACCAGCCCGTGAAGCGCCCAGCCGTTGTTCGGGTTGCGGCGCAAATCCTCGCGATAGACCGTCTCCGCCTCCGCGGGCCGCTTCGCGTCGAGCAAGGCCGCGCCGAGCAAATGCCTCACCGGGAAGAATTCGTCCGAAGGCTCGTTGTAGGAAAGCCCGTCCTCCTTCGTCACGGCCTCGCGCAGGGCGATCCGGGCAGCGCCGTGCTGCCCCTCCGCGAGCGCGATCCGGGCCCTCGCCTTGAGGGCGCCGATCTCGTAGAGCGGACTGGCGAGGTTCATCCCCTGGGTCGCATCGGCGGGGACGGCCGCGATCGCTCGGTCGAGCTCGGGAAGCAGCTTTTTCGCCTCCTCCACCCGGCCCTTCGCCGCCAGTGCAGTCGCCCGAGCCTGAAGCCAGGCGATGGTGAGGCCGGTGAGCTTCGGGTTCGGCGCCGACTCGGCGAGCAGCTCGTCCCACCGGCCGAAGCGGACCATTCCGTCGTAGAGATAGCCGATTCCCCAATCGAGCCCGGGCATGCTCAGAAGCATCGCTTCGGGAACCGCCGCCCGCGCTTTCCTCAGAGCCTCGATCGTCTCGGCCCGCCGTCCCTCCATCGCCGCCGAATAAGCGAGGAACTGGTAATTGTGGACAAGGTACATCGGGTAATAATCCGGCGGAGCGGTGAGTCGGAGATAGGCGACGTCGGCGGCCGCGCCCTTCCTGTTGGCTTCGGCCGATTCCTCGTAGCGGCCGACTCGCTGGAAGATGTGCGCCGGCATGTGCTCGAGATGCCCCGCGGCCGGCATCATGCCGACCAGGGCGTCGGCCGAAGGGATCGCCCGCTCGGGATTGCGCGACGCCTCGACGGCGTGGATCCAATAATGGTTGGCGCCGGGGTGCTTCGGATCCCTGGCCAGCACCTTCTGGAGCGCCGCGAGGATTGCCGGAGTGCCGGGCCCCGGCTTTCCGTCCGTGCTCCAAAGCTTCCAGGGATTGGTGTTCATCAGCCCTTCGGCGAACATCGTCTGGACGTCCATGTCGTCCGGGAAGCGGCGGGCCACCCCCTCCATGGCCGTCACATAGGCGGCGAGAAGAGGAGCGCTGTTGGACGGGTCGAGCGGCTTCGGACCGTCGAAGCGCTTCGCCAGGGCCGCGATCAGCGCCTGCTCGACCGGAGTCGCCGCGGCGGCGTTCGCCCGCGCCTTGCCCAGCGCCTCCCAGCCCGCGCGCGCCCGGGGCTCCGCCATCAGCGGCATGTTGTAATTGGGCCCCAGCGTCAGTGCGACGCCCCAATAGCAGGAGGCGCATTTCGGATCGAGCTCGGCGGCTTTGGCGAAGGAACGGGTGGCCTCGTCATGATTGAAGGCCCAGACGAAACGCATCCCCTGGTCGAAATAATGCTGGGCTTCCGGCGAGGAGGTGGCGATCTTGCGGTGGAAGGTGCCGAGGCCATCGAAGAGCCGGGCGCCCCTCGCCCAATCCGAGACCGAGGCGCGCGGCGCCGGGGCATGGCCCCCGTGCTGAGCGTAGACCGGCCCGGCGAGCGCCAAGGCGGCGAGCGGAAGAAGGCGGAGAAGGTTCATGTCGCTGCACCCGAATTCACTGCGAGAGGGGCAGTCTAGTCTTTCTCGGCCCGTGCTCAACTCCACCTCCCTGCGTCAGCGACGCTGCGCAAGCCACAGGTTCGAGTGACCGCAGTCGGGGTCGTGCAGCTTGAATTCGACGACGACGAAGCCGTTCCCCGCCAGCAGGCGCCGATATTCGGCCGGGTCGAGGCTTACGTGATAGAGCGGCTCGCCGCGCCACTCGCCGATGCTCTCGCCATGCTCGGGGCCGCTTGTGAACATCAGCGCGGCGCCCGGCGCGGCATGGGCGGCGAAGCGGGCGAACATCGGCCGCTGATCCTGCGGTCTCAGATGGAAGAAGCTGTGCCAGGCGATCAGGCCCTCGAAGCGTTCGCCGAGCGCGAGCTTGCGCATGTCGTCGACGTGCCAGGCATGATCGGGGAAACGCGCCTGCGCCATGGCGATGAGGGAAGGCGACGAATCGATGCCGGTGATCCGGAAGCCGCGCCCAATCAGCCAGGCGGCGATCGGCTCGCCCATGCCGCAGCCCAGATCGAGCACTCTTCCGCCCGCGGGCAGGAGGGCGGCGAAGCGCTCCAGCCAGGCCCGCTCGTGCAGGTCGCGGCCGCGCTGCCGGTCCCAGGCGGCGGCATTTTCTTCGTAGAGGCCGACGATGCGCTCGTGCATGCGGGATCATCTGCCACGATCCGAAGGCGCCGGCGACCTCGCGGACGACATGACGGGCGGCCTGCGGCGGCTGATGGCAGGCGACTCTCCCGCGTCATCCCGGGCTTGACCCGGATCCATGAACACAACGGTGAGGTTCTCGCCCCGGCGGTGTTCATGGGTTCGGCCTCGCCGGAACGACGAGGTGACGCTGGAACGGCCTTCGCCCGCGCCGGTTGTTGGCGCGACTGGAGGCAGGATGGGCGACTTCGCGGCCCAGCGCGAGAAGATGGTCCGAGAGCAGATCGCCCGGCGCGGGATCGAGGGGCCGCGGCTCCTCGACGCTTTCCGGGCGGTACCAAGGGAGCTGTTCGTGCCGGAAGGCGCGCGCGATTTCGCCTATGAGGACGGGCCGCTGCCGATCGAGGCCGGCCAGACCATCTCCCAGCCCTATATCGTCGCCTTGATGATCGATTCGGCCGAGGTCGCGCCGGGCGACAAGGTGCTCGAGATCGGCGCCGGCTCCGGCTATGCGGCCGCCGTGATGAGCCGGATCGCGGCGAAGGTTATCGCCGTCGAGCGCCACTCCGAGCTCGCGAGCCTCGCCCGGGCGCGGATGGAGCGGCTCGGCTTCGACAATGTCCGGATCGTCGAGGGCGACGGCACCGGCGGCCTGCCGCAGGAGGCGCCCTTCGACGCGATCCTGTGCGCGGCCAGCGGCAGCCATGTTCCCGAGGCCCTGCGGCGCCAGCTCGCCGTCGGCGGAATATTGGTGATGCCGCTGGGCGAGCCGGAGGCCGTCCAGAGGCTGGTCAAGGTCGTCCGCCGCGGCGGCGACCGTTTCGACCAGGAGGATCTGGGGCCGGTGCGGTTCGTGCCCCTGATCGGCGCCCATGGCTGGGCCGAGCCGCAAGGAGAGTGAAGATGCCGGTCCCCGAGCTGATCGCCGCCGCGGCGGAAAGCCTTCCAGGCCCCGACGACCCCGCCTTCGGCGAGGCCTTCGACCGCTTCGGCGAGGCGCGGGTCGTGCTGCTCGGCGAATCCAGCCACGGAACGTCCGAATTCTACCGGGCGCGGGCGGCGATCACCCGGCGGCTGATTGAGCGCCACGGCTTCAACATCGTCGCGGTCGAGGCCGACTGGCCCGACGCCGCGAGCATCGACCGCTACGTCCGCCACCGGCCTCACCGGGACGGGGAGGAGGCCGCCTTCGAGCGCTTCCCGACCTGGATGTGGCGCAACACCGATGTCGACGCCTTCGTCGGCTGGCTCCGCGGCCACAACCGGGGTCGGGCGCATGAGGCGATGACCGGCTTCTACGGCCTCGACCTCTACAATCTCGGAGCCTCGATCCGCGCCGTGATCGACTTCCTCGACGAGGCCGATCCGGAGGCGGCAAGGGTCGCGCGCGAACGCTACGGCTGCCTCCGGCCCTGGGCCCACGACCCGGCCGCCTACGGCCGCCTGGCGGTCACCCGGGGCTTCGCCTTTTGCGAGCTCGGGGCGGTGGAGATGCTGAAGGACCTGATGAAGCGGAGGATGGACTGCCTCAGCCCCGAATGCGACGAATGGCTCGACGCCGCCGCCAATGCGCGGCTGATCAGGAATGCGGAAGCCTATTACCGGGTCATGTATTACGGCTCGGCCGAGAGCTGGAATCTGCGCGACACGCACATGTTCGAGACCTTGTGCCAGCTGCTCGAGGCAAAGGGGCTGGAATCCAGGGCGGTGGTGTGGGCGCACAACAGCCATATCGGCAACGCCGCCCATACCGAGATGGGGCAGGTGCGCGAGGAGCTCAATATCGGCCAGCTCGTCAAGGAGCGGTTCGGCCATCGAGCGCGGCTGATCGGCTTCGGAACGCACAGCGGCACGGTCGCCGCGGCGAGCGACTGGGACGAGCCGATGGAGGTGAAGCAAGTGCGTCCGTCGCTTGCCGAAAGCTACGAGCGGCTCTGCCACGACAGCGGCGTGCCGCGCTTCCTGCTGGATATGCGCGAGGACGCGGGCGTGAATGAAGAAGCGGTCGAAGCCCTGCTGGAGCCGCGGCTGGAGCGCTTCATCGGAGTCATCTACCGGCCCGAGACCGAGCGCTGGAGCCATTACACGGAGGCTGTGCTCCCCAACCAGTTCGACGCCTGGGTCTGGTTCGACGAGACCGAGGCGGTGACCCCGCTCGGCGAGGAACCGAAGACCGGCGAGGACGAGACCTACCCGTTCGGGCTTTAATCCTCCCCATCGAAGATGGGAATAATATACTTGACTCAGTAACCCGTTCAGCCCATAAGGGGGAATGGCACAGGAACCCCGCACCCTCATGGAAGCCGTCCGGTACTTCGCTGATCCGGACGTGGCGCTCAAGCACATGGTCGAGCTTCGTTGGGGCGGCACTCCGACGTGCCCGACCTGTGGGCGCGTTGACGTGCGGTTCATCGCCACGCGCCGCATTTGGGAGTGCAAAGAGAAGCACGCCTGCCGCCAGTTTTCCGCCAAGGTCGGCACGATTTTTGAGGACAGCGCGCTCCCCCTCGATAAGTGGTTCGTCGCGATTTGGATGGTCGCCAACTGCAAAAACGGGATCAGCTCCTACGAGATGGCCCGCGCCCTCGGGATCACTCAGAAGTCCGCTTGGCACATGAACCATCGTATCCGGCTCGCGATGAAGCTCGGCACGATTGAGAAAATGGGCGGCGACGTCGAGATTGACGAAACCTATGTCGGTGGCAAGGGCGTGAACCGTCACAAGTCCGACCCTCGCCACCGCCACGGCACCGCCGACAAGGTTCCGGTCATCGGAGCCCTCCAGCGCGGCGGCAAGGCCGTTGCGGCTGTCATCCAGCGCACCGACACGCAAACTCTGGACGGCTTCGCTCATGCCGTTGTCGCCAAGGAAGCCACGCTGGTTTCGACCGACGAGCACTCCGGCTACCGCCACCTTTCCCGGACCTACACGCATCAGGTGGTGCGCCACGCGGCTGGCGAGTATGTTTCCGGCTCCTGCCACACGAACGGGATCGAAAGCTTCTGGGCGCTTCTCAAGCGCGCCCTCAAGGGCACCTATATCAGCGTGGAGCCGTTCCACCTTGGCCGCTACGTTGACGAGCAGACTTTTCGCTTCAACGAGCGCAAGGGTACGGACGGCGACCGCTTCGCCATCGCCCTCAAGGGCATCATCGGGCGCAAGCTCACCTATCGGGAGTTGATCGGCCATGGAGCCATCGCCAGCGCCGCTTAAAGGCCCCGCCAAGGCCGCGGAAAGCGAGACAAGCCCCGGATCGCTGTCGCGTTTCAAGACGCTGGCGGCGAGGCTCTTTGCGGTCGATCCGGAGCGTTTCAAAAAGGCGCTGGCGGAGGACGGGGAAGAGCGTCGGGCAAAACGATCTGGACCGTAACCCTGCGGGAGGACGCTGGACGTGGAAACGCTGGAAGCGGAAACGGTGGTGAAGTTTGGCAAGCTTGCCAAATCTAAGCCGCTAAATCCGCTAGGCTCGCTAAGCCCGCTAAAACCAGCTTGATCCGCTAAGCCGCCAAAGCTTGATAACGTTAGCAAGAGCGCCAACGGGACTCGCAATCAACAAGATTGATTAGGCTTTTGGGAATGAATGTGGTCTAGACCAAAGTCGGAAACGAGATGTCCGCCAGGCTTCGTGACCAGAAACCCCGCGTAGGCGCCAAGCCAGCGCGGGGTTTCCATTTTCAGCTTACGATGCGCAGAGAATCAAAAGGGGGCCGCTCCGGCGCTTGGCGCTTTTCGTAGTAGCGGTCGCCTTCGTAAACCAGCGCCCCCTCGCTCTTGAGGCGGGATAGAATGGATCCCACAGTGTCCTTAGCGACCGCTGGCACAGACTCCCTCACTCGGGCGTCTACCTCGGCAGTGGTAGCGCCTGCCGACCCTACGCTGCTCATAATGTCGAGGACTAGCGGCTTTACGCTGGTGGCGCGCTTGCGAAGCTCAATCTTCACCGGCGCGCCATCCCCGAGCAAAAGCTCCTTCGCTCGAAGCAGGCCAGCACGCTCGCCTTGGAGCCGAGCTATCTCAGCTTCCAGTCTGGCGATTTCCACATCCAGTGGCTGCATTTTCTTTTCCATCACCGTCATGTTCTTACCCTTGGAAACGAGGTTCATCGTGGTGCCCCCGACAGGACTCGAACCTGCACGTCCGCCAGGACTTCGGTTTTAAAGACCGCTGCGTCTACCAATTCCGCCACGGGGGCACGGTGGGACTCTCGGATCACTACGCAATTGCGTCAAGTATGGATGCGACGAACCGTTCGTCGCGTTGCAAGTGGCGGAAAACTGCCAATTTCGGCTGATATAGCGCTTTTTAAAAGCCTTGATTGGGAGACAATCCCCACAATCCACAAGCCTCGCAAGCAAAAATATGTGGCCGGAGCGCCTGTGTTCATCACTCCGGCCCGCGCCCCGCCGGGACGTTGGGTTTCTTATGATCAAGGTTCCGCTAAACTTGGTCGATGGACAGCAGAGCGTTAGATCATGCGGACAAGGCCCTCAGCAAGGCCCATCGGGCTTTTGAGCGCTTACGCACTTCCACAGCATTGGATGAGGCGGAGGACGCGTGGGGAGACTTTCTGGCCGCAGCCAATATATTTTACGTTAAGCTAAAAGAGGGCGCGCGAGGAACTCCAAGTTGGGATTGGTTTCGAAAGAAGCTTGACGAGCGTCGCGATGACGAACTGCTTTGCTATATTCATCACGCACGAAACGCTCACCAACATAGGCTCGAATCTATTACAAAGCGCAAGCCTCAGATAACCTCTTATTTTGCCGCTGATCCAAGGAAGCCAGTTATCTTGTATGACATTAGGGCTGGCGCAGGGGTCACACACATAGGTGGAGGGGCTAACGTGAGTATTCGTAAGTCTCCCGGCGGCCTCAAGCTTCAGGACGTTATAGACAAGGGTGTGACATATTCGGTTCCGACTCTGCACCGGGGCCAGCCGCTACCAAATGACAGCCCGTTGACCGCCGCCCATCTAACCCTGCCCTACCTGGGAGACATGCTATCAGAGGCGCATTCTCTGCGGCGTTGATATTCCATCGCCGCGTAAATGAGGCTGACTAGCTCCTCGTGGGGTGTGCCGAACGATTCAGCGCGAAGCGTTTCCACGCCCGCCGCGATCATAGCTGGCGACTCGGAAACGAACTCGCCTTCATTGTGCTGAGTCATGTATATTATCCCCATCGAAGATGGGGAGGGGGCGAGGCGGTGCGAACCGTCATCCCGCCGAAAGCCGGGACTCCGGGAGACCCGCCAAGACTTCTTGTCCTGAGGTCCCGGCTTTCGCCGGGATGACGGCTTTTGGGGTTTCAATCCGTCCCTCCCACCCCCAAGTGCCTCCCGGATGAAACCCGACCTCGCCATCCTCTACGAGCACCCGACCTGGTTCGAGCCCCTGTTCGCGGCGCTCGACCGGCGCGGCGTGCGCTTCGAGGCGATCCGCCTCTCCGATCACGGCTTCGACCCCGCTTCGTCGGACATTCCAGCCCCGGTCGTCCTGAGCCGGGTCGCCATGTCGAGCTTCCTTCGCGAAACCCAGCACGGCATCTTCTATGCCGAAGCCCTTCTCGCCCATTGGGCCGCCAACGGCGCCCGGGTGCTCAACGGCGCGGAGGTGGTCGCGGTCGACAGCTCCAAGGCGCGGCAGCTCTCGCTCATCTCCAGGCTCGGCTACGAAGTGCCGGAGACGCGGGTGGTCCACCGCCGCGAGGATCTGATCGCGGCCGCCCGGACGATGCGATGGCCGCTTCTGGTCAAGGCGAATATCGGCGGCTCCGGCGCCGGCATCGTCCGCTACGGAAGCGAGGAAGAACTGGCGTCCTCCATCGCCGACGGCAGCGCGCCGGAGAGCGTCGACAGCGTGCTTCTCGTCCAGGACTACGTCCCGGCCCGCGGCGGCGCGATCGTCCGGGTCGAGACCCTGGGCGGCAAATTCCTCTATGCGATCGAGGTGGAGAGCGGCGGCGACAGCTTCGACCTGTGCCCGGCGGACGCCTGCCTGGCCCAGCCGGGACGCTCCGCCATCCGAATGACGGCGGTCACTCCTCCGCCGGAGCTGGCCGAGGCGGCCGAACGGATCGCCGGGGCCGTCGGCCTCGACGTCGGCGGGGTCGAATATCTGATCGACGACCGCGACGGGACGGCCCGCTTCTACGACATCAATGCCTTGTCCAATTTCGTCGCGAAGCCGCTGGACGTGCTCGGCTGGGAGCCCCACGAGCGGCTCGTCGATTACCTCGAGGCCGCCATCCGGGAGACAAGATAAGATGCGCTTCGGTTACTGGATGCCGGTCTTCGGCGGCTGGCTTCGCAACGTCGACGATGAGGCGATGGAGGCGAGCTGGGACTATGTCCGCCGCCTGACCCTTCGAAGCGAGGAGACGGGCTGGGACCTTAGCCTGATCGCGGAGCTCAACCTCAACGATATCAAGGGGGTCGAGGCGCCGGCGCTCGACGCCTGGTCGACCGCCGCCGCCCTTGCCGCGGTGACGGAGCGGATCGAGCTGATGGTCGCGGTCCGGCCCAATTTCCACCAGCCGGCCCTGTTCGCCAAGCAGGCGGCGAACATCGACAATATCAGCGGCGGGCGGCTGTCATTGAACGTCGTCTCTTCCTGGTGGGCGGACGAGGCGACCCAGTACGGGCTTCAGTTCGACCAGCATGACGACCGCTACGGGAGGACCAGCGAATGGCTGGACGTGGTCGACGGGCTGTGGACTCAGAAGCGATTCACCTACGAAGGCGAGCGCTACCGGCTGAAGGACGCGATCTGCGAGCCCAAGCCGCTGAGCAAGCCCCGCCCGACGATCTATGCCGGAGGCGAGAGCGAGGCGGCCAAGACGATGATCGCGGCCCAGTGCGACGCCTATGTCATGCACGGCGATCCCGTCGAGGCGGTGGCTCCGAAGATCGCGGACATGGCGGCGAGGCGGGAGCGTGCCGGGGCGCGGCCGATGCAATATGGCATGGCGGCTTATGCGATCGTCCGCGACAGCGAGGCCGAGGCGAAACGGGAGCTTGAGCGGATCACCGCGCTGCCCCCGCAGCCGCCCAAGGGCTTCGACAATTTCGATCAGTGGCTGTCGGGGACGCAGCTCGAGCGCGAGCTTAAGCTGCAGGAATATTCGGTGTCGAACCGCGGCCTTCGCCCCAACCTGGTCGGCACTCCGGAGCAGCTGCGCGGGCGGATCGAGGAATATGGGGAAGCGGGCCTCGACCTGCTGCTTCTCCAGATGAGCCCGCAGGCGGAGGAGATGGACCGCTTCGCCGAGCAGGTCATCGCGCCTATGAAGGGACAGTCGCTTGGGACGGTCACTGGTGACTGTCCCGAAGGAGAAATCGGATGACGGGCGAAGTCAGGAACAACGAAGCCGAGCACCGGTACGAGCTGGAGGTCGAAGGGCAGCTGGCGCTCGCCGCCTACCGGCTTCGGGACGGGCGGATCACCTTCACGCACACCGAGGTGCCGGACGCTTTGGAAGGGCGGGGGATCGGCAGCCGCCTCGTCGAGGCGGCGCTCGACGACGCGCGGGCGCAGGGGCTGAAGGTGGTGCCGGCCTGCCCGTTCGTGAAACATTATATGGACAAGCATCCGGAGACGGCGGACCTGCTGGCCTGACCCGTCGCCCCAGCGAAGGCTGGGGCCCCAGTGGGTGAAAGGCTCGGTGCACTTCACCCGCCGGGGTCCCAGCCTTCGCTGGGACGACGGGATCAAAACGCCGACCTTACCCCAACCACCAAGCTCTTCGTCTCCGGATCCTCCGCCTCCTCGCGGGTCATCCGGCCGGTCCGGCCGAGGTCGCGCGACCAGCTCAGGCCGACGTAGGGGGCGAAGGCCTCCCTGATCTCGTAGCGCAGCCGAAGCCCGGCCTCGGCATAGCCGAAGCCGCGGCCCAGCCCGAGCTCCGGCACGTCCTCGCCATAATAATCCAGCTCGGCGCTGGGCTGGAGGATCAGGTCTCCGGAGAGCGGCTGGTTGTAATAGCCCGCCAGCCGGGCGCTGAGCTCGCTTTTGGTGGAGGCATAGCCCCAGGCCCCCAGCCACAAGGTCTCGTCGTCATATTGGGCGCCGAGGATGGCGTAGGTCCGGGTCGGGCGGGGCCGCATGTCGTGACGAAGGCCCGCATTGAGGTCGACGGGCCCGCCGCCGAGATTATGGCTGTAAAGCGCGTTCAGCTCGACATAGTCCGGGCCGCCCAAAGCCGGGCCGTCGCCGCTGGTGCCGATCCAGAGCCGATGGCGCTCGCCGCCGATGAGCGCCGAGAAGTCCCAGGCATAGCCGTCCTGCCCGCTCTGCGCCGCATATTCGAACCGGTCGAGAAGCCCCCATTGGAGCCATTTCCTGCGCTTCGTGCGGGGCGCTGCGGCTTCGGCCACGGGCTCCGGCACATCCACCGCCTGGTAAGCGAGCTGGGCGGGCTCGGCGAGTTCGTCGTCCGAAACAGGCTGATAGTCGATCCGCTGGCCGGCGGCGGGGGCCGCCGTGGCGAGCAAGAGGAGGAAAGCGGGACTGCGCATGGCCGCAGCCATAAACGGACCGGGTTAAAACAGGCTTAGGCAGCCCGTCATCCCGGCGAAAGCCGGGACCCCGGGGAGACCCGCCGAGACTCCCTGGCCCGAGGTCCCGGCTTCGCCGGGATGAGGGCTACAGCGAATAGCCGCCGTCGCTGACCAGGCAGGCGCCGGTCATGAAGGCGGAATCCTCTGAGAGCAAAAACGCGATCTGGGCCGCGATCTCCTCCGGCTTGCCGAAGCGGCCGAGCGGAGTCCCCGCGGCCATCGCCTTGAACGCCGCGTCCCTGCCCTGGCGCTCGACCATTTCGTTGAAGGACGGGATCCCTTCCCAGATCGGGGTCTCCACTCCGCCCGGGGCGATCGAATTGACCCTTATGCCGAGAGCCGCGCCCTCCTTCGCGGCGATCCGGGCGAGGTGGATCACCGCCGCCTTGGACGCGCCGTAAGCGGCGATGCCCGGCTCGGCCTTCACTCCGGCGACCGAGGCGGTGAGGACGATGGAGCCGCCGGTGTCGCGCATCGCCCTCATCGCGGCCTGCAAGGTGAGGAAGGCGCCGTCGAGGTTGATCGACATGACCTGGCGCCAGTCGGCGAAGCTCGTCTCGGCGATCGGGCCGCCCGCGCCGATGCCCGCATTGACCACCGCATGGGTGAGTCCGGTCAGATCCTCGCGCTCCCACAGCATCTCGTCGGCGACGTCGCCGATCCGGATCTGGCGCTCGCACGGAAGGGTGAAGGCGAAGTCGCGCAGCCTGTCCTCGTCCCGGTCCATCAGGATGAGCTTGCGGGCGCCGGCCTCCGCCAGCCGGGTGGCGGTGGCGGCGCCGATGCCCGAGGCGGCGCCGGTGATGAGGACGATGGCTTGGGTGAAGTCTGGCATGGGGGGAGACTAGCCGCTCCGTCATCCCGGCGAAAGCCGGGACCTCGGGGAGACCCGCCGAGACTTCTTGTCCCGAGGTCCCGGCCTTCGCCGGGATGACGGTCTAGGCCACCTCGCCGATCCCCAGCTCGCCGAGCTTCCTGTACAGAGTCGACCGCCCGATCCCCAGCCGCCGCGCCACCTCGGTCATCCGGCCGCGATAATGGCCGATGGCGAGTCGGATGACGTCGGCCTCGATCGCCTCCAGCGGGCGGAGGTTGCCGTCGGGATCGTAGAGGGTGATACCGGGACCGTTGGACAAGGCCGCCTGCTGCGAGGCGCCGTTCAGGGCGGGGCGGTGATAGTCGCTCGCCCGCCGCGAGAGGGTCGATTCCTGGGCGATCTGCGGGAAGTCGGCAGCGGTGAGGGCGTTGCCGTCGCACAGCACCGCGGCCCGGAACAGGGCGTTCTGGAGCTGGCGGACGTTGCCCGGCCACCCGTAGCGCATCAGCACCTCGAGGCCGTCGTCGGTGATCGACAGGTGCCGCATGCCCGGCTGCTCGGCGATCCGGGCGAGGAGGTGGCGGGCGAGCGGCGGGATGTCGCTGGCCCGGTCCCTGAGCGGCGGGATCGGCACATGGACGACGTTCAGCCGGTAATAGAGGTCCTCGCGGAACCGCCCCCGGGCGACTTCCTCGGCGAGGCGCCGGTTGGTCGCCGCGATGATGCGCACGTCGACCATATGGATGGCGCGGCCGCCGATGCGCTGGATCTCGCCGGTCTCGAGCGCCCGGAGCAGTTTGACCTGGGTGTCGAGCGGAAGCTCGCCGACCTCGTCGAGGAACAGGGTGGAGCCGTCGGCATCCTCGAATCGGCCGACATGGCGGTCGAAGGCGCCGGTGAAGGCGCCCTTCTCATGGCCGAAGAGGACGGATTCGACGAGGTTCTCGGGGATCGCTCCGCAATTGACGGTGATCATCGGCTTGCGGCCGCGCGGGGAGGCGGTGTGGATCGCCTGCGCGATCACTTCCTTGCCCGAGCCGCTCTCCCCCTCGATCAGCACCGAGACCCGTGCCCGCGCCGCCTTGGCCGCGACCGCGAGGGCGGAGCGGAAGGGGGGCGCGGAGCCGACGATCTCCTCGAAGGCCAGAGGCCGGTTGGAGATCTTCTCGGAAAGGGGGCGAAGCTCGCCGCCGCCGCGCTGACGGCGGTCGGTGGCGGCGTTGAGCGCCGCGAGCAGGCTGTCGGGCGCGATCGGCTTGACCAGGAAGTCGTGGGCGCCGGCGCGCATCGCCTCGACCGCGACCGCCACCGAGGTCTGCGCGGTCATGACGAGCAGAGGCAGGTCGGGCCGAAGCGCGCGGATCTGGTGGATCACACCGGTTCCGTCCGGCCCGGGCAGCCAATGGTCGAGGAGGATCGCATCGACCGGCGGCCCGTCGACATCGGTCAGGATCTTCGCCGCGGCGTCCACGTCGGGCGCCCCGCGCACCCACCAGCCGGCGCGTGCGCCGATGGCGGTGACCAGCCGCCGCTGGGCGGGCTCGTCGTCGATCAGCAGCAGGCATCGCGTCGGGTCCGGCCGCATCTTCACTCCCCATCACTCATGGGCAGGCTCTAGCGCGCTCAGGTAAAGTTCGGCTTAAAATGGGACGGGCAGGACGGCGGGAGCGGTCGAGGGGTGACGGAAGGCTGAAGAGCGATGGAAGAGGCGCACTTGTTCGGTTCGGCCCGCTCGTCTCGAGCACCAGCGACATGGGCGGCATCGCCCGGACGGTCGGGCATCAATATAATGCGGACGGCAACCGCAACCGGATCGTCCATCCCGATTCCACCTTCTTCACCTACGCGCTGGACGGGCTGGGGCGGCCGGGCTGGATTCACTGGAACGGCCAGGAGCCGGTCACCTACCTGGCCCGGGATTCCGCCGGGGGCCGGGCCGCCAGCGCCTGGGGCATGGCGACCTATTCCTACGACCCGGCCGGGCGGCTCCAGGCGATCGGCCACAATCCGCTCGGCACGGACCGCGACCATGTCCTCGGCTTCGCCTACAATCCTGCCGGGCAGATCGTCACGCGGTCGGCGAGCAACGACGCCTTCGCCTGGACCGAAGCCGTCGCCATGTCGCGCCCCTATGCGGTGAACGGCCTCAACCAGTACACGTCCGCGGGCCCGGCGACCTTCGGCACGATCCCAGCGCCTCCCCCATGACCCGCCTTCCCACGCCGCCGCCGCGTTGATAAGAGGTCGCCGCACCAACAGGCACGAGGACGAGGCATGGCGGCGGAAGGCGAGATCGAGAAGGAAGCGGTGGTCCACAGGAAGGGCTATGAGGGCTTCCTGTTCCTGATGAAGTGGGGCGCGATCATCTCGCTGGTCCTCGGCTTCATCGTCGTCCTCCTGATCCGCGAATAAAGACGCGGTGAAGCTCGCGGTCCTGAAGGAGACGGCCGAGGCCGAGCGCAGGGTCGCTGCGACTCCCGAGACGGTGAAGAAGTTCATCGCGCTTGGCGCCGAGGTCGCGGTCGAGGCCGGGGCCGGGCTGACCGCTTCGATCGCCGATTCCGATTACGAAGCCGCGGGCGCGACCGTCGGGCCGCGCGACTCGGCGCTGGCGGGCGCCGACGCCGTCCTTGGCGTCCAGGGCCCGGATGCCGGGGCGCTACAGGGCGCCAGGCCGGGGGCGCTGGTCGTCGCCATCCTCGACCCGTTCCGGCAGCGCGAGCGGGTCGACGCCTACGCCTCGGCGGGCCTCGAGGCGCTGGCGATGGAGTTCATGCCGCGGATCACCCGCGCCCAGTCGATGGACGTTCTCTCCAGCCAGGCCAATCTCGCCGGCTACAAGGCCGTGCTCGACGCGGCCGCCGAATATGGCCGGGCCTTTCCGATGATGATGACCGCCGCCGGGACCATTCCCGCCGCCCGGGTCTTCGTCATGGGCGTCGGGGTCGCCGGGCTGCAGGCGATCGCGACCGCCCGGCGGCTCGGCGCGATCGTGTCGGCGACCGACGTCCGCGCCGCCACCCGGGAGCAGATCGAGAGCCTCGGCGCCAAAGCGATCTTCGTCGAGAAGGTGGCGGGGATCGAAGGCGAGGGCGCCGGCGGCTACGCCACCGAGATGTCGGACGAATATAAGGCGGCCCAGGCGGAGCTCGTCTCGGGCCATCTCGCGAAGCAGGACATCGTGATCACCACCGCGCTCATCCCCGGCCGTCCGGCGCCGAGGCTGATCTCGGACTCCCAGCTCGCCTCCATGCGGCCTGGCAGCGTCGTCGTCGACCTCGCCGTCGAGCAGGGCGGCAATGTCGAGGGCTCGGCCCCCGGCGAGGTGGCCGAGCGCCACGGCGTGAGGATCGTCGGCCACCGCAACGTGCCCAGCCGCCTCGCCGCCGACGCCTCGGCGCTCTACGCCCGCAACCTCTACAATTTCCTCTCGGCCTTCTGGGACAAGGAGGCCGGGCGGCCGGTCCTCCCCGACGAGGACGAGATCGTGAAGGGCGTCCGCCTGACCCAAAGCGGCAAGGTCGTCCACGAGCGCCTGCTAAGCTGACGGCCGGCGCCATCGGAGCCGGGTCGCGACCGCTGTGCCGGTCGATTTTTCAACGCAAAGACGCAAAGACGCAAAGAGCGCGGAGCGCTCCATTTTCACCGTGCCGTCGGGAGATGCGGCTTCATCGGGACGAGCTGGAATTTGTCCGCTTCGCGGAATCTTTGCGTCTTTGCGTCTTTGCGTTCAGAAATGAGCTCGCACCGCGGTCGCGGAAAATCTCGATAAGCGCCGGCTTTTTTTCCGGTTCCGGCCCCTCGCTTACCGTTGACAGCCTCTCTCCCAAACCCTATCTCGCGCTCATCCCGATAACCGGTCGTCCGGCGGCGCTTTCGTGCGCTCGTCGGCTATCGCTGTTTTCGGGCCCATCGACGCGTCGAGATGGGGCGGCAGCCATCCCGCCCTGTGGAGCAGGAGAAGAGATTTATGGCTCGTATTGCCGGGGTGAACATCCCCACCAACAAGCGCGTGGAGATCGCGCTCACCTACATTCACGGAATCGGACGGACCAAGGCCAAGCAGATCGCCGAGAAGCTCGGGATCGCCCCCGAGCGCCGGGTCCAGGACCTTTCCGACCAGGAAGTGCTCCAGATCCGCGAGACGATCGACGCCGACTATCAGGTCGAGGGCGACCTCCGCCGCGAAGTCGCGATGAACATCAAGCGCCTGATGGACCTCGCCTCCTACCGCGGCCTCCGCCACCGCAAGGGCCTGCCCGTCCGTGGCCAGCGCACCCACACCAACGCCCGCACCCGCAAGGGCAAGGCCAAGCCGATCGCCGGCAAGAAAAAGTAAGGACCGGACGAATGGCACAGGCACCGCAGCGCCTCCGCAGGCGCGAACGCAAGAACATCACCG
>DASVVM010000110.1:0-20034 GCA_036386555.1 Allosphingosinicella sp. | reverse complement strand
CGCCACCGGATGGCGCTGCTCGAGCTCGGTGAGCGTGTGGCCATATTCGCGGGTGAAATTGGCGATGAACTCCTCGTCCACCCGCGACAGCACGACCTTGTCCTGCGGCCGCTTCGGCCCGGCCAGCGACGGCTCGACCCCGTCCATGTCGAGCTCGAGCGTGTCGGTGAACAGCGGCTCGTGATAGGCGCCGGGCTCGAGCCACAGGCCCTGCGCCCTGGCATAGGCCTCGGTGAGCGCGATCTGCTCCTCGGAGCGGCCGGTCAGGCGCATATAGTCGAGGGTCTTGCCGTCGACCGGGAAGAAGCCGCAGGTCGCTCCATATTCGGGCGCCATGTTGGCGATGGTGGCGCGGTCGGCGACCGACAGGGCCGAGACTCCCTCGCCGTAGAATTCGACGAATCGGCCGACCACGCCCCTGGCCCGGAGCATCTGGGTGACGGTGAGGACGAGGTCGGTGGCGGTGATCCCCTCCTGAAGGCTGCCGGTGAGGTGGAAGCCGACCACCTCGGGGATCAGCATCGAGACCGGCTGGCCGAGCATCGCCGCCTCCGCCTCGATCCCGCCGACTCCCCAGCCCAGCACCCCGAGGCCGTTGACCATGGTGGTGTGGCTGTCGGTGCCGACCAGGGTGTCGGGATAGGCGACCTGCTCGCCCGACGGATCGGCCGACGACCATACTCCGCGGGCGATATATTCGAGATTGACCTGGTGGCAGATGCCGGTGCCGGGCGGCACGACCTCGAAATTGTTGAACGCCTTCGAGCCCCATTTGAGGAACTCGTAGCGCTCCATGTTGCGGTGATATTCGAGCTCGACGTTCCGGGCGAAGGACTGGGGCGTTCCGAACGCGTCGACCATCACGCTGTGATCGATGACGAGATGCACCGGCACCTGCGGGTTGATCTGCGCCGCATTCCCCCCGAGCTTCGCCATCGCGTCGCGCATCGCGGCGAGGTCGACGACGGCGGGGACTCCGGTGAAATCCTGCATCAGCACCCGGGCCGGGCGGTACTGGATCTCCTTGGTGGAGCTCTTCTCCTTCTGCCAGTCGACCAGCGCCTGGATGTCGGCCCGGGTAACGGTCTTGCCGTCCTCGAAGCGGAGGAGGTTCTCGAGGAGGACCTTCATCGAGAAGGGGAGGCGCGAGATGTCGCCGAGCTGGGCCGAGGCTTTCTCGAGGGAGTAATAAGCGTAGGTCTTGCCGGCTGCCGTGAGGGTGGTGCGGGTGTTGAGGCTGTTGTTGCCGACGGCGGTCATGGGGGCGCCTTCCGAATTATGCTGATGGCTTAATTTGGGGGCGCTCTAGCAAGGGCGTCGGCAGGGGGGAAGGGCGAGGCCGTCATGCTGAACCCGTTTCAGCATCCAGTCCTCCACCTCTCGAACGGGCGACCAGCTGGACACTGAAAACGAGTTGAGGGTGACGGGAGGGTCGCATACGAACTTGGTATATCGCGAAATTCCCCCTGCGCAGCACCGCGCTTTGCGGTAAAAGCGGCCTCGTCAACGTACAAAACCACCCCCGGATCGTCGTCGATCCCGCCCGGTGCGGCGGCGAGCCGACGCTCCGAGGCACCCATGTCGCGGTGGCGGACATTCTGCGCCTGCTGGAGGATGGGGACACCGAAGAGACTCTCGTCGCCGACTTCCCGCCTTTGACCCGAGCCGACATCCGCGCCTGCCGGGCCTATGCGGCGGCGACGGGGCTGGCGGCAACGAGAGGCGACTGGATCGACAGAGTCGCCGGGACCTTGGACGAGGATTTCGCCCGTGCCGCACTCGACCGGCCCGGACCGGAGAGCTACGAACGGCCCGACATCAGCCTCGACTGATGCGGTATCTGATCGACACCAATATTGTCATTGCTCTTACCGTTCGGGATGACCGTGCCCTCGGGCGCATGCTTCGCTACCACCGGAGCGAAAGCGGCATCCCGACCGTCGTTCTCCATGAGCTCTATGCAGGCGCCTATGCCAGCAAGCGGATGAGGCGCAGCCTCGATATCATCGAAACCCTTCGCCTGCCCTCAATCTCCTTCGATGCCGAAGATGCCCGCGCGGCCGGCGAGATCAAGGCTCAGCTCAAGCGCCGTGGCACGCCGATCGGTCCTAACGACGTGCTCATCGCCGGACAGGCGCGGGCTCGGGGGCTGACGGTGGTGACCCGCAATGTGGGGGAGTTTCGGCGGGTGGAGGGGCTCCAGGTGGAGGCGTGGGCGGCTTGAGCGGGCACTAAGCCGCGCGGGTGACGGTCTTGCCGTCCTCGAAGCGGAGGAGGTTCCCGAGGAGGACCTTCATCGAGAAGGGCAGGCGCGAGATGTCGCCGAGCTGGGCCGAGGCTTTCTCGAGGGAGTAATAAGCGTAACGCTTAGGGCCGACCTGGAGGTTGGTCCGGGTCTTGAGGGTGTCGTGGCCGACGGCGGTCATCGGAGGCCTTTCGATGTTCACAGGCTGTGAGTTGCGGGCGCTCTAGCAAGGGCATCGGCGGGGGGGAAGGGCGGCAGCAAAGCGGCGATTATTGCTCCCGTCATTGCATGCAGCCAGCGGTAAACTTTTCTTGATTTGTTCTGAGCTTCGTGCTACAGTTCCAAGCCTTCGAAAGGATGATTTATGGAACCGGCGCCCTCTGGGCGCGACTGCGAGATTGAGGCTGTTGGAAAACAGCGGAACGGCATGCCGCGCTTCTGGTGTAAGAGTCATCAAGCTTCCGCTACCGGCAAATACGGGCGGCGGCTCGAGCGGTGTGAAGGCGCCTATCTCGCTGAACAGAGCGAAGCGCGGGAGATTGACCCAAAGGCCTATCCTGGAGGAGTCGGCCTCTGGGGGGCCGTCCGTCCAGTATACGATTCTTCGGCGGTACCCGTGGAAGAGGGCGTTCACGTGCATGCACGCCGTACCGTGGGAGGCGACAAGGAAATCGACGGCACCTTTCGAGCAGTGGCCCTCAGGGTTGCACGAAATCTCTTAGATGCCCCTAACGCTTACATTACGATGGAGACGGCGGTTGCGTCGTATATCAGTCGGTTTCTGCAGCTTCCGATGATGAGCCTGTTTTGCAGCTATTGTGGTGAGCCCCATTTGGACTCGGAGTGGTTCGCAGTAAAGCTTCACAAGCGCCACCTTTGCCATGCTTGTGGCAAGATCTTCCCCGTCAACGAAAAATGTATCTCCAATCCCCTCGTCGCTCTTCGCCATATGGCGGGCGACCGGGAGGAGGATCGTGCCATCGAAGATGCTACCGAATGTCTCGACGTCCGGCAGGCTGATTTCCCGGGCGGGATGCAGATATGGGCTTCCAATCCTGCGCTTCTATGGACCGCGCCGAAGCCGGAGCAGGAGGGAATCCATGTGCACGGCTACACCGGTAATGGGGATGACCGCTCCATTGATGGCACCTATGCCCAAGTGACGATTGACGGGGTCCGGTTGAATGACACCCATCTGCGGTATTTTATGGCACAGCAGGCTCTGCGCTACCTGGACGGTAAGATAGTTTCCTTGAAGTGCCGGTGCGGCGAACCTTACTTCGATGAAGGGGAAGCAGCTTTCCGCCCGCATTCAAAGCATCAGTGTGGGAGGTGCGGAGAGTCGCTGAAAGCTTCGGGTGCCCGGAAAAATGTCGTGAGCAATCCCTTTGTCGACACCATCGCAGAATTGCGGGCAAAAGCTGCATAGAGAGGAAAGAGCGTGAGTGAGGGGGCAACCACCAAGGGTTACATCTACATCACCGGTGATCGAGCCGATCCCGGGCTATATAACAATCTCAATGACCCTCTTTTCGAAGATATCCCGACGCTTGGGGCATGCATGCCCAACCTGCGGGAATGGGTCGATCCGGGAGATTACCTGTTCGTAATTTCGGGCAAGGCTCCGGGGGTACAGCAGTACGTGATCGGTGGCATGCGCGTTGCTGAGAAGATAGACGCATTGGCTGCGCATGGCCGATTTCCGGGAAATCGCTTGAGGATAGGAGAAGACGGTCTCCTAAAGGGAAATGTAGTCGTCAGCCCGGATGGGACCAAGCATCCGCTGGATAAGCATAAGCTTGAGCGGTTTGAAAACCGCATCCAAAACTTTATTGTTGGCGCTGATGCTGTGTCTCTGAAGTCGGAACGCGAGGTGGCATTGGGCCGCGAACAGTCGCTTCGCAAGCTATCGGAGATATTTGATCGTCCGGGCAATCGTGCCTTCGATATCATCGGCCGACAGCGGAAGCTGGATGAGGATCAGATTAATGGTCTGATGGAATGGCTTCGCGGCATAAAAGCGGCGGCAGAGTAGGCGCGTGGGAACTGTCGCCGACGCCCTGCGAGGCCTGAGGATCGGCGCAAACGAAATCGCGGAAAAGTCGCAGCTTTCGCTAGGACGGGTACAGGAAATCCTAGCAGGCGAAGGCGCGTCTCTTTCTGAGCTCCGGGCAATTAGCGCCGGCCTCCGCTTGCCGCTGCATACCTTGGCAGAGGGCCGCCGTGCCGTAGAGCCAGGATCTAAGCTCGAACCTCTTTTTCGAGACACCGCCAAGGCTTCCGCTGAATTTGACGTCACCGTCGAGAAGGTGGCGACTTTTGTGGAAGCAGCCTTAGAGATTCTTCCATCTCGGACGGAGCTACCGCACTGGCTTCAAGCCTTGAAGCCGGGCGCCGTTAGCTACGTCGAGGCTGATCGATTGGCAACGCATTGCCGCCAGTTGCTGTACCCAGGGCGTGAAGATGAGCCGGCGACTGATCTGCCGACTATATTAGGTCGCCAAGAAGGTGTAGTCGTCAGTCGACTGCTCTTTTCTCGATACGAGGGCGTGTCGCTAATCGCAGGGAACTACTGCTTTGTATTTGTGTCTCCTAGGTTCCCAGGGCGGATGCTTTTTACACTCGGGCATGAACTTGGCCATATCGTTGCGCATCATCGCAAGAGCCGAACGGCTCTCTTTGAGCGGCCGTCAGAAATCGCATCCTTCGGACACAGCTCTCGGCGCGAAGCCTTTGTGGATGCGTTCTCCTCCTGCTTTCTCCTGCCAGATGTCGGGGTAGGCAAAGCATTACGCAGCTTTCGGACGTATTACGAGATTGCGTCCAAGAGCTTGACTGACTTCGAGATACTTCTGCTGGCCCGGTTCTACGGAGTTAGTTTCGAAGTCGCCGCACGGCGGTGCGAGGACTTGGAGATGTTACCAAAAGGGGTGGGTTACGCTATCGCTGCTAAGCTGAAGAAGGAGTATGGTTCGCCCGAGAAACGGGCAGTGGAACTTGGCGTTCCACCGCGGGTGCCAGTAAATGTGGCGGCTGTATCTGGGAGCCTTGCCAAGGCGATTGCATCCAAAATTACGGTCGGCAACGTCTCTCTCGGCTGGGCAACTGACCGATTCGGGTTGTCAATCGGCGAGGTGCTTTCCGCGCACGCAAAAGTGGAGACTCCGTGAGGTATGTCATCGACTCTAGCTCGGTGATCAACCTGTTCAACGCGGGGGCGCTGGACCTTGTTTGCAGACTAGAGCGGTGCGATTTTTGGCTCCCTCCCTTGGTCGTGGGGGAATGTGGGCCCACGTGCGCCGGCACCATCATGGATTTGCGGGAGGAGCGACGTCTCAATTTTGTCGACGATACGGACATTGACGGCGAACTGTTTCTACGTCTGCTGGCCAGGCACCGGTTAGGGGACGGCGAGACAGAGTGCATCGCCTTAGCAATGGTGGAGGACTTTGGGATTTGCTGCGACGACCGACGAGCCCGTGATATCGCTAGGTCACTGATAGGCTCTGAGCGCGTGATAGGGACGATCAGGCTCCTTAGGTGGTGCGTGGAAGATGCGCTCACAAAGTGCGATCAGGCATTTTCACTATTTCGTGAGATGCGGCTGCAAGGCGGATTTTTACCAGAAACCGAGCAAGCCTTTTTTTGTCGAGACGGTGCGTGAATTCCATGGAATCAGACTCGATCAGCAGCGAAAGCAATCGGGTTGCGGAACACGCTTGGCGTTATTTCGACTTGCATGCGAAACAAAGGATTGCCCTGTTCAACTTCTTCGTTCTGTTGGCGGCACTTATTGTCGCAGCATGGGCGGCTGCGATGACCGGAGATACACCCCGGCCTGTCGCCGCAATCATTCTTGCTTGCCTGCTGTCGTTCTTCTCCCTCATTTTTTGGAAGATCGATCAGAGAAACAGCTTTCTAACCAAGCGGGCTGAGAAGGTACTCGCCGAGGCCGAGACCGAATTGCCCGTCGGGATGCGTCTTTTCGCCAACGAGCCTAGCGAGACAAAAAAAGCAAAGGGTGGAAACTTCATCGCACGGCAGTGGACGCAGGGGGAGGCCCTCAGAATCGTCTTCTCTCTGATGGGGTTCGTCGGCGTTTTGGCAGGTGCATACGCATTCGCAACCGCAGTTTCGTAGGTCGACGGGAGCTTAATGGGTATCAGGGGAGGGCACCCGCGGGGGGATCACTCCGCCAGCCAAATGCCCACTGTCAATGAACAAGGTGCCGGTCGCCTCAAGGGCGTGACGCATTTTCTGAACTTGTGCCGGCATGACCGATTCCCCGCCTTCAAAGCGGGCGACGGTACGCCAGCTAACGGCGGAGGCGTCGGCGAGATCCTGCTGCGTCCAATCCAGTCCCGCTCGCGCCATTCGGCACTGACGTTGGTTCATGGTGTCAGTTTTTCAACAAAAAACACTTGACCTCGGCAGCCCCTTTTGTCAGTAAATCAACAAGCGAAAGTCGAACTAACCCGATCGGCGGGAGACCTTTGGTTATGGCTTCCAGGGAGCATAGCTTCGTGCGCGCTTCACTTCCACCTGTGGATGCTGGTGAAGTCGATGCCGGCGGGGAAGGCGGCTCGGCCTTCACTGGCCGCGCGGTCCTAGGCGCAGCGATAGCGGTGTCCGTCGCGGCCGGGGTCGGCGGCTCCGAGTCAGCAAGACCCTCACCTCCCACCGCTTCGCGGCGGGCCCCTCCTCTCCCGCGGAAAGCGGGAGAGGTGAAGTGGCGAGACGCGCTCGCGGCTTACCGAGAGGCGGACGCCGCCAGGGCGAAGTTCGAGGTGGCCACCTCGGCGGCTTCGGCGGGGCCGGGGGGACGGTCGTTCGACGAGCAGGAGGCGCTGGACGACGAATATGGGGTCTTTGTCGACGCCGCCGATTCGGCGATGCTTCGGCTGCTCGAGGCGCCGGCGCCGGATCTGGAGGCGCTGGTCGTCAAGATATCCCTGATCTCAGCTCATCTGGTCTGGGAAAATGAGGGCGGGGAAGATTGCCTGGTGTGGGTCGAGGCGGATGCGCGGCGACTGGCGGAGTATCAAACCGGCTGCGCATGTTCCCGGACCAAGTCGATGAACTCCGTTTCGGTCATTGCGCCGGTGATGAGATCGACGACTCGATCGGCGAGCTCGTCAGCGTCCGGGGCCGTCAGTTCGTAGCCGTTGAGCCAGAGGAAGTAGCGCGCGGCCGCAAAGGCGGTGCGCTTGTTGCCCTGGCCGAACGGATGGTTGCGGGCGATGCCGAAGAGGAGCGCGACCGCGAGGAACGCCAGATCCGTTTCGCCATAGGCCCAGTGGTTTTGCGGCTTGGCGAGAGCGCTTTCCAGCAAACCCTGGTCGCGGATGAAAAAGGGCTCGCCGGTGTCGGCTACCGCTCGCTGGTTCGCCGTGATCGCCGCCTCGAGGGTCAGCCAAGTCGGCTCATTCGGCAAGACGCGCCATCGTCTTGGGGTAGCGCTTCATGGCCTGCTCATACATCTCGTCGCCGTCAGGCTTTTTGCCCGTCGGCTTGGGCTCGAGCGGCGGATGCTTCTGTTTGCGGGGGGCGTCCATCGCCGTTCTCCTCGTGGGTAAACTCCGCGGGGGGCGGAAGGTTGTCAACGGTGGGTTTCGGATATGCAGAGATTGTTTAGGCGCGGAGGCGGGCGACGTCACGGGCGGCCGTGACGTCGGACGGGTTCGGGTGGCCTCGTCCAGCCGCCCCGCCGGCCGCGCGGGGGCGAGTCCTAGCGCTGCTTCGGCGGCGCTTCGCGCCGGCGGCGCTGCGCCTGGCTCGCCCTGCGTACAAAACAAGAACAAAACTCTTGCGTCCTAGGAATTTTCCTGTTTTAATGGGGGCCGTGGTGATTCGTCCGGGGGCTGGTGGGGCCGGCTCCCGGGCGGTGCGGGAGAGGTGCGATGGCGGGGCGTGGGGGTGCGAAGCGGCCGGGGCGGCGGCGGCGGGCGATCGGGGCGGCGGAGTGGCGCGAGGTCGGGCGGGGGCTGGCGGCGGAGATGGTCGGGCTGGGGATCGAGCCGGGCGAGGCGGAGGCCGAGGCGGCGAAGAAGGTGGAGCGGGCCCGGCTGAGGTACGAATGGGCGAGCGAGCGGCTGGACGCCTTCTTCGACCTGCAGGACAAGGCCGGCGAGGCCTATATGCGGCAGATCGAGGCTCACCCCGACGTCGACTGGGAGGATGAGGACGCTCCCGACCTGCCCGATCCGCCCGAGCAGGCGGCCGCCCAGGCGGTCTATGCGGAGGTGATGGCGGCGCTCAACGAGGACCGCTGGCCGCGGCACCTCCATTTCCGCGACGTTTGAGGGGAGGGCGAGCGATGGCTCTGGGATGGAAGAAGGGCGGGTTCACTCCGGCCAAGAAGGCCGCCTGCCTCGAGGCGCTGGGCCGGGGCGCGTCGGTGGAAGAGGCGTGCCGGGCGGCCCGGATCTCGCCGACGACCTTCTACAGGCACGAGAAGAAGGATCCGGCCTTCGCCTCGCTGTGCCGGGCGGCTCGGGCGGAGTCGGGCGGGGCGGTGAGCCTCGAGACCCTGGCCTGGGAACGGGGAGTGACCGGGATCGAGGAAGAGGTGGTCCAGGGCGGCAAGGTGGTCGGGGTCCGGCGCAGGCGCTCGGACGCGGTGTTCAGGATGATCCTGGAGGGCGCCGATCCGGAACGCTTCGGGCTCAGCATCAAGAAGCTGAGGGCGAAGATCGAGAAGGAGCTCAGGCCCAGGATCGAGGCGGAGGTGCGGGCGGAGATGGCGGAGCGGGCGAAGCAGTCCCGCCGGGACTCCAGGGCCATTTTCGACGAGCTTGCAGCGCGGCTTGCGGAGATCGAGCAGGAAAAGGCGAAGCCGGAGACGGGCGCGCCGGCGGCGGACGCGGCTTGAGGCTCGCGGCGAAGGCGGCACGCCGGGCTGGACGGCTCGGCCAGGACAGCCGGCAGGCGCCGCCGGCCGCTTAATTCCCGGCCCGCGCCCTGGGCTTACGGTAGGGGACGAACTCGCCGAGGAAGACCAGGCCGGTCATCATCCGCGAGCCGGCGTCGTGGAGGTGGACGACATCCGTGCTGCACAATTGCGAGCCGAAGGTTCGAGTGACGAGCGTGTCCCACTGGTCGAGCGATTCGCGGCCGGCGCGGGGGCGGTTCACGTAGATCGTCGATCCGGCGTCGTAGACGATGGCGGTGTCGTCGATGATCCGGCTCGAGTGGATGCGGTGGAAGGGGAGGCACCTGACCGGCTCGCCGGCGACTCGCCCCTCGATCTCGCGGGCGAGCTTCTCCTCGCCGCTGAGCCTGGGGGCGGCCTGGGCGGAGGCGGTTGCAAGGACCAAAGCGGCGGACAGGATCGCTGTTGACTTACGCATGGCTGCGCCTTCCCGAAAGGAGGTTGGACTCGCGCCTTCTAGCAGGCCCGGCTGAACCCGCCATGACCGCGGATCAGCTTCCGTCCGGCGGAACCGGGACGAGATTGTCCGCCGAGTTGCGGTCGATGTAGAAATTGTACGGATCGACGCCCGCATGGCTGGGCCTCCTGTCCGCGACGAGCTTCAGGATTTGCCGGCCCGACCGGATCGGCTGGCGCCGCATCAGGACGACGTGCCGCCGGTCGAACGCGCCGCTGCCGGGCTCGGCGGTGAACAGGCCGATCTCGATCGGCTCGGAAAGCGGTGCGGGCTTCTCATTGCCTTGGGCATCGGCGTAATATTTCTTCGCCTCGACGGTGAGGGTCACGTCCCACCGTCCGTCCGCCCGTTTCCGGACCGCCGGCTCGAGCGCCTTCAGATCGTAGAGGGTGATGCGCTCGAACAGGTCGGTGATCAGCCGCTGGTCGTCCGCGGTTTTCGCCTCCGCGCGGAGGGCCGCGACGAGGTCCAGCGAGCGCGCGTAGGGCGCTCCCTTGAACCTGTGCTTTTCGAGCAGCGATCGCAGCGCCCGATTTACGGCCGCCTCTCCGAGCCGCTCCTGCAGGAGGTACAAAGCGAGGGCGCCCTTGTTGTACATGAGGTATCGCTGGTGCCCGACCCTGATCAGCGGGGTCTCTTCCATCTTCTCCCAAGCGCGGCCGGCGAGATAATGGTCGAGCTGCTCCTGAAGCGGCCGCCGCATCTGGTCCCCGCCATGCATGCTCTTCATCACCATCATCGCGGAATATTGGGCCAGCGACTCGACGAGGAGCATGGCGCCCTGCATCTCCGCGGGCGTCAGCTGGTGGGCCCAATATTGGTGCGCGATCTCGTGCGCTATCGTGGCGGCGACATGGTTGAACTTGTCGGCAGCCCGGAGGTCGGCGGTGAATAGGTACGATTCCGAGCTCGGTATCGTGTTCGCGAAGGCCTGGGCGTAATTGTACTTGTAGCCTGGAAACTCGATCACCCGCGCCTGGTCGAACTGGTAGGGGCCGAAGTTCGACTCGTAATAGGCCAGAGAGGCCCCGAGCATCTCGAGCATGAGATCGACGTTCCACGCGTGGGCCGGGTGATAATAGACGGCGAGATCGACATCGCCGTACCGGCGGCGCCTTTCGGCATATCGGGCGGACTGGACTGCGAACCTGCTTCGGATCGGCGCGTCCGAAACGAAGCGCGCAATGCGCCGGCCGCCTCGGGTGACGTCCGACACCTTCCTGCCCGGCGCGATGGGCATCTGGCCGGCCGTGGTCGACAAGGTGATGTCGGCCGTCGTCCAGGAGTTTCCGCCGACCGGATTTTTCGTCCCCGACAGGTCCTCGAGCTTCGGCGGCCACGGCCGGGGCGGGAGCCCGTATTCCTGGCGCGCCGCGGCGCTCACCACCATGGGCGGGCCAGGCATGCCGACGACGGGGAGCAACTCATCGTTGCTGAGGAAGGTGCCGTTATCGGCGATCCTCGTATTCGGCTCGCCGTTGGCGAAGCCTCGATGCCACCGCCGGGTCTCGAACGTCATCAGGCGGGTCTCGCCCGGCGCCATCGGCCGGTCGAGGCGGAAGATCCGATAGCCGTATTTCCGGTCCTCGAACGCCAGGCGCCCGCCACCGACGGCGGCCGCGACCAGCTTCAGGTCGCGATCGAGCAGCAGCAGGTGCACGTCCGCGATCGGCCGGTTTTCGAGGTTCCGGAGCAAATAGGCGCCCTTCACCTCCGCTCGCCGCTCGGACGGATAGAGCGCGACGTCGAGCTTGACGTGGGAAACGGACGGCTGGGGCAGGCCGTGATATTTGATGTACCGCTTTTCGAATTCGGCCGGCCAGGCCTCCCCGCTCTCCGCAGTCTCGTAGCGGTTGAGGACGTTGGTGTTGTAGAAGGCATAGGCGCCGCTGGCCGCGAAGGTGAGGAGCGCGCCGCCCGCCACGACTCGCGGCGCACCCCTGAAGCGAGCCCTCGCCAGCTTCAGCCTCGCCCTGATCCCGACCTCCGCTCCCCGCCTCCAAAGCAGGTGCGCCGCGACCAGCAGCAGCAGGGCGAAGGCGCCCCAGTAGAGCCGGAACACCCAGGGTCCCTCCCGGAAGGAGGTCACCCCGTCCATGTCGCTGTAGGTGACCGGCGGATGGCCGGCATAGTTGAGGAGATTGTGCTCCGGTACGATGCCGGTGAACTTGGCCGCGACGTAGAGCATCATGATGCCCCAGCCGGCGAACTTGTGGGGGCTGAGCGTCTGAACGAAGACGGCAAGCGCCGCAGCGAGCATGGCGTCCCAGGTCATCGGAAGCAGGAACCAGAGGAAATATGTCCCGAGCTCGATCCCGGCGAAGCCGAGGTAGAGCTGGAGCGCGACGGCGACGGCCACGCTGACGAGGAACATCGAGAAGAGCACGAGCGCCACCGCCGCCGTCTTGGGCACGACATAGGCCCAGTTCGGATGCGGCGCCGCATCGACGATCTCGTGCATCCTGCGGTCCCGCTCCCGCCAGACGAGCTCGCCGGTGTAGATGATGACGATGATCAGAGGGAGGATGAAGAAGATGCTCTCCAGCTCGGGAATGAGCGTCACCGTGAGCGGGTAGCTGGGCCTGTTTTCCGGTTGCCACTCCATGATCACGCCGACCCAGACCAGGGAGGCCGCGTAGAGCATGAGGATGATGAAGGCCGGGCTCCTGACCACCTGCTTCACCTCGAAACGCGTCCGCAGGGCGAGCAGGGCCCATGCCGCACGGCCGCCGTGCCGAGGCGTCGGGAGGATCGGCGGCGAGGCGCTTGCAGCAACGTCTTCGGCGGCGGCGGCGATCTTCTCCTTCCTCCGCCTGCGCCTCGAGCCGCCTTTCTCCGCAAAGTCGAAGCCGAAATAGGCGGCTGCCAGGAACAGGATTGAAATGCCGATCCACAGCAGGCGGTTGTAGAGCAGGGTTCCGGAGAATTCGGGGAGAAGGGTGTTTCGTTCGGGAGTCGTCCAGTAGCGTGTCGCGTCATCGAAGGCACGGTTGGTGAACGGCTCCGCGATCCCGAAGCTCTGAACGATCTCGGCGCGCCAACCGATCGCGCTGAGAAGCGAGAAGTAGAGGCCGAGGAAGGCGAGCAGGCCGAGATAGGTGCCCATCATCGAGCGGGAGACGGTCGCAAGCGCGAAGAAGACGGACGCGGTGATGAGGACGTTCGGAAGCCCGATCAGGAAATAAGCGTAGAGATGGTCGCCGATCCGGTTGGGGCCGATCGTCGCGGGATCGACCCCCGGCATCAGCGAGCCGAGCCAGATTCCCGGCGAGACCAGGGCCAGGCAGAGCGCCACGATCGCCAGCGCCCCGAGGAACCGGCCGAAGAGATAGTCGAACTTGCTGATCCCGGTGGACCGAAGGATCGGCCCGAACCCGGTCTCGTCGTCCCGAAGGACGATGTTCGAGACGAACACGGTCGTCGCAAACATGAACATGCACGAGATGATCATATATTTGCTGATCACCTCGTAGGGGGAGTTCTTGTAGACCCGGACGTCCTCTTCGAACCCGATGCCGAACGCCAGCGAGGCGAAGGGCAGAAGGAAGACGATTGCGGCAGCCATCCACAGGAGCGGATTCTTCAGGAGATAGCGGAATTCGAAGGCGGCGATCCTGGCGAGCATGTCGGATCTCCCTCAGGCTGCGCGGCGCGATTGCGCGAGCGTTGAGAAATAGACGTCCTCGAGGCCGCCCTCGACCGGTTCGAAGCCGTTGCCGGGATCGGTGCCGGAAAGGATGTGGACCAATGTCCGGCCGGCGAACAGGCGCGTCGAAATGAGCTCGTACTCGCTTCGGTAGCGTTCGAGCTCGGCGCGATCGATCGCCTTCATCCAGATCCTTCCGCGCGTGGCGCGGATGAGGTCGATCGGAGCGCCCTCGAGCTGGATCCTGCCGCCGGCGAGCACCGCCATGCGCGGGCAGAGATCCGCCACGTCGTCGACGATATGCGTCGACAGGATCACGACCACATTCTCGCCGATTTCCGCCAGGAGGTTGAGGAAGCGGTTGCGCTCCTCCGGGTCGAGACCGGCGGTCGGCTCGTCGACGATGATCAGCTCGGGATTGCCGATCAGCGCCTGAGCGATGCCGAAGCGCTGCCGCATCCCGCCCGAGAAGGCGGTGAGCGCCTTTTTCCGGACCGGCCACAGGTTCGTCTGCTGGAGCAGGGTCTCGACCGTCGCCTTGCGGTCGGCGGCGGAGGCGAGGCCCTTCAGCACCGCCAGATGGTCGAGCATCTCATATGCGGAGACGCGCGGATAGACTCCGAAATCCTGCGGCAGGTAGCCGAGCGTCCGCCGCAGCCGCCCGGGGTCGGCGACGGCGTCGATGTCGCCGAAGCGGATCCTTCCCTCGGTCGGCGTCTGGAGCGTCGCCACCGCCCGCATCAGCGTCGACTTGCCCGCGCCGTTGGGCCCAAGCAGGCCGTACATTCCGCGCGCTATGGTCAGGCTGACATGATCGAGCGCCCGGGTGCCGTTCGCATAGACGTGGCTGACGTCGTTCAGTTCGAGCATGCGCTATCCTCCCGTGAGGAAGGGATTGTGGCGCAGCCGCCTTGCGTGAAAATTTCGGCATGTTTCCGTTTGTTGCAATTCTGAAATAGTCACGAAACGCGGGGGGCGGAAAAGGGCAGGCATGAACGAGGCGGGTGCGGAGCAGGGGGACCTCGTCCTGCTCGTCGAAGACGATCCGGAGATCCGGCAGCTGATCGGCGACTATCTCGCTCAGCACGGCTTCCGAGTCGCCGCCGCCGCGAACGGCGCCAGGATGGACCGGCTGATCGCGGCCGAGCGACCGGCGCTGATCGTGCTCGACCTCATGCTTCCGGGGGAGGACGGCCTCGCCATCTGCCGCCGGCTGTCGGCGGCCCGGATCCCGGTGATCATGCTCAGCGCGCTCGGCGAGGAGACGGATCGAGTCGTCGGGCTCGAGCTCGGCGCCGACGACTATCTTGCGAAACCGTGCAGCCCGCGGGAGCTGCTCGCCCGGATCCGCGCCGTGCTGCGCCGCCACGAGGGCGCGGAGCAGTCCGGGGCCGCACTCTACCGCTTCGCAGGCTGGTCGTTCGACCCCCGGCGGCGCGAGCTCAGCTCGCCCGAGGGCGTCGCGGTGGCCCTCTCGTCGGGCGAATCCCGGCTGCTGGGCGCCTTCCTCGAACGGCCGCTGCGAGTCCTCAGCCGCGATCAGCTCCTCGACCTGGCGCGAGGGCCCGGCGCGGACGTGTTCGACCGCGCCATCGACGTGCAGGTCAGCCGCCTCAGGAAGAAGCTGGCCGACCGTGGCGGCGGCGACCTGATCGTCACCGTGCGCAGCGAAGGCTATATGCTCGCCGTCCGGCCGGTGCTGCGATGAGCCGACTGTCCCGCGCCCCGCTCTTCGCCCAGGTGCTGGCCCTGGTCGTGGCGACCGCCCTGGCAGCCCAGCTTACCACTTTCGCGGCGATGGTCGTTGCACCGGTGCCGCACAGCGCCTTCACCCTGGACGAGATCGCGGACGCCCTCCGCGGCAAGCCCCAGCCGGAGGACGGGCGAGTCCGGCTGTCGGCCAGGATCGTCGACGCGCCGCCGGAAGGCTGGGAAAAGGACGATCCCCTCGAACGGCGCCTCCGGCTGACGCTGGCCGACCTTCTCGGCAAGGATCCGGCCGACCTGCGGGTCGAGCAGCAGCTCCCCTTCCCCGGCGGGCAAATGTTGCTGCGCCTCGACCGGCCCATTCTGCCGGAGGAGCAGCTTCCGACCCGCCCCGAGGTGGACGGAGGCTCCACCTCGTTCGAGGATGCCGCGGTGGCGGCGCGCCTCCGCGACGGCCGCTGGATCGTGGTGAGCGACCCGGCCGAATGGCTGGGCATCAGCACCTTCCTGCTCGTCTGGCTCGGGGTCAGCGCGCTCGTCCTGGGCGGGCTCGCCTGGATGTTCACCCGGCGGCTGGTCGCGCCGATCCGCGCCTTCGCCGAGACGGCGGAAGCCGCCGGGCGCGGCGATCCCGACGCCACCTTCCCGGTCGCCGGCCCGCGCGAGGTGCGCAAGGCGGCGCGCGCGCTTGCCGAGATGCAGAGCCGCATCCGCGCAACGGTGGAGGAAAGGACGAAGCTGCTCGCCGCCATAGCCCACGACCTGCGAACCCCGCTCACCCGCCTCCGCTTCCGCGCCGAATATGCGCCTCCCGAGCATCGGGACCGGATCGTTCAGGACATCGAGCGGATGGATGCGATGATCGGCGGCGTCCTCGCTTTCGTTCGGGGAGAGGAGCGGATCGAGCGGCAACGCCTCGAATTCGCCGCCCTCGTCCAGTCCGCAGTCGACGATTGGGCCGATTCGGGCGCCGATGTCACCCTCACGGAAGCCGTTTCCGTCGAGATCGACGCCGACTCCGTGGCCCTGCGCCGGCTGGTCTCGAACCTCCTGGAGAATGCCGTGAAATATGCCGGAAGCGCCCGCTGCAGAATCTGCCGCGATGGCGGGGACGCGCTGCTCCTGGTCGACGACGAAGGCCCTGGAATAGCCGAGGATTCGCTGGAACGGGTGTTCGAGCCGTTCGAGCGGGGGGACTCGACCCGGGATCCCGCAACCGGCGGCGTCGGGCTGGGGCTGGCCCTCGCCCGGGCGATCGCACGCGCGCACGGGGGCGACGTCTGGCTCAGCCGCCGCGGCGGCGGCGGCCTGCGCGCGCACCTCCGGCTCCCGGCGGCCGGGAGCGGAGCAAGCCTTCCGGCCTAGGTCGAGGCATCAACCGGTTTTGGTAGTGACGGAGGCGAACGTCCCTCGTCGTCCCGACCGCCTGCGTTCATGGATCCCGGCTTCCGCCGGGATGACGGCGGAAATCGGAAGCGGCCGACCGATTTCGGACCCTGGCGCTGGCGGCCGTTCCGATTCAGGACTGAAGGAGTGGCGGAGCGGGAGCCCATCACAAGCGGTGGCTTTTTGGCGGTTTTCTGCGACTTTCGCGGGGCTATCCGGCCCGGCACCCCCCAAGGGTGCCCCCTCGCTCCGAAATTATTTTTCGTGGTGCCTCACCTCCCCGGCGCCCTCGGTTGGGGCATAGAGACGGGTTTCACCCTACATCATCCGCCGAGGACAGGCACCCCCAAGCGGGTAGCGAGCAGCCGCGCCTCCCCCGGCTTGAGCCACGATGGCGGCACAAACGCGCCGGGCGTGTCGCGGCACCTTTGGATAAGCGCCTTGACCTCTCCGAGGTAACGGTCGCTGCGCTCCAGCTTGGGCCGGGCAATGCTGCGCGACACCCGTATCTCGGCCATCGCCAGTAGGTCGATCGGCTCTTCGGAGACGAACCACTGGTCGGGGTCGTCGCCGACCTCGCGGGCCGACTCGTTCAGCTCCTGGCCTTCTGCCGTCGAATAGCCGGGATATTCCGGCCAAGGCACGACCGAGACGTCTGCGATCCGGAAGCCCAGCGCGAGCCGGTTCAGGGCGATGGCATTCGACAAGTCGGCCCCTGCCTCGCTCCGGCCACGCTCGACCCCCGTCTCCTTGTCGGCAAAGCGGAGCCCCGTCTGAAGCATGCAATTCGGGACCTCGATTCGCCTGGTCAGCCAGACCACCGGAGGGAAGTCGACCATGGCCCGGCGCAGGAATGCGTCGGTCTGGATCTCGCCCAGCTTCGGGTGGAGGACGGCCGGCATCTTCCCCTCGGGCAGGATGACGCCCGCCATCCACAGCTGGTTGGTCCGCAAGCTACTGGTGTGATGATAGATGAGCTGAGCCTGTTCCGCCCGCCGCCGCTTTGCTTCACCCATTGCAGCCGTCCCCGGCCCCATCGGCGGCGACGAGCTCGTCCCAAGCCCTCAGATATTCGGGATCATGCTCGCCCTTCTGGCGCATGAGAGTGGCTATTCTCATCTCGGGTGCGTCGTCGAGCTCCCCGCCTTCGATCCTCGCGGCGACGTCCTCTAGCCCTCGGCGCCGGGCGTAGCCCGCGGCGAGCCCCCTCGTATCGGTCAGCTCGTTCTCTTCGTCGGTGGATTCGCGGTCGGCCATGCGGGATCCTTTCGAGCCTTTCGTAGGCCTTCTCGGCGGCGCGGGAAACGGGCGGTTGCTACAGCTGGCCAGAGGCTGGGCGCCAGATCTGCCGATGCCCCCATTTCGTGCCATCGGTGCCCCCAAAGTGCCTCCATCAAACCGGCGATTTTGATGCGACAACATGCGACACCGTTGACCGCCATTACGGCTAAAACGGCGAAAAACAGCGGGTTACACGACTATATGCGCGCTCTTGCAACAGGGTGGTGGCGGAGCGGGAGGGATTCGAACCCTCGATACGCTTTTGGCGTATACTCACTTTCCAGGCGAGCGCCTTCGACCACTCGGCCACCGCTCCGCATTCCCTGGAGGCGGCCCATCTAGGGGCAGGGCGCGCTCAGGGCAAGCCGCCCGCGAAGCCGTCCATCGCCCTCGCCAAAGCGATGTCCTTGCCGGTCACTCCGCCCGCGCTGTGGGTGCTGAGCGCGACCGCGACCTTGTTCCAGCTGTTCGACCAGTCGGGATGATGATCGGCTTTCTCCGCGGCCAGGGCCGCCCGGGTCATGAAGGCGAAGGCCTCGCCGAAATCGGCGAAGCGGAAGTCGCGCCGGATCGCCCTTTCGCCCTCCTCGTAGCGCCATTCGGGCAGCGCCTTCAGCGCTTCCGCCCGTTCCTCGTCGCTCAGCGTCATTGTCTCTCCCCTCATATCCCTATTATGTCGCCCAGGTGACCGGGGACCGTCAAACCCTTGCGCCCGACGCGGCGGAGATCGAGCGGCTGGCCGAGGCCGCCATCGCGCGGATGCCGGAGCATTTCCGCCGCCATCTGGAAGGGGTGGTGCTGAGGGTCGACGATTTCGCGGAGGAGGACGTGCTGGCCGAGCTCGGGATCGAGGATCCGTTCGAGCTTTCCGGCCTCTATACCGGCCGCCCGATCGGCGAGCGAAGCTCGATGCTGTCGGGCGAGCTTCCGGCGATGATCCACCTCTACCGCCGCCCCTTGCTCGACGAATGGGCTGAGACCGGGGTCAGCCTCGAGGCCCTGGTCACCCACGTCATCGTCCACGAGGCCGGGCACCATTTCGGATTCTCGGACGAAGACATGCACGCGATCGAGGATTCGATCGAGGATCGGGCGGGTTGACCCTGCTCGAGCTCCGCGCCGTCGCCTGCCTGCGCGGCGGACGGCTGTTGTTCGAAGGGCTCGACCTGCTGCTCGAGCCGGGGGGCGCCGCACTGGTCACCGGGCCCAACGGGGCGGGCAAGTCGAGCCTGATCCGGATCGCCGCCGGGCTGCTCGCGGCTTCGGCCGGGACGGTGAAGCGGGGGGCGGCGGCGGCGCTGGCCGACGAAGGGCTTGCGCTCGATCCGAAGCCGAGCCTCGCCCGGGCGCTGGGGTTCTGGAGCCGGCTCGACGGCGCGGATGCCTCGCCGGCGATGGCGGCGATGGGCCTGACGGGGCTGGGCGACGTGCCGGTGCGGATGCTCTCCACCGGACAGAGGAAGCGCGCCGCCCTGGCGCGGGTGCTGGCCAGCCGCGCTCCGCTCTGGCTGCTCGACGAGCCGGCCAACGGCCTCGACGGCGACGGCCAGGCGCGGCTCGAGGCGGCGATGGCGGCCCACCGCGCCGGCGGCGGAGCGGTCCTCGCCGCCTCGCACCAGCCGCTTGCCCTGCCCGGCGCCGAGCGGGTGGCGCTGGGATGAGCGCACTGCTCCTGCGCGAGCTCCGCCTTGCAGCGGCCGGAGGAAGCGCCATCCTGCCGCTCGTCTTCTTCCTGCTGGTGGCGACGCTTTTCCCCTTCGCCGTCGGGCCGGACAAGGCTCTGCTCGCCCGCACCGGCGGCGGCGCCCTGTGGATCGCCGCGCTTCTCGCCGCCCTGCTTCCGGTAGACCGGCTGGTCGAGCCGGACCGGGCTTCGGGCGTCCTCGACCAGCTCGCGGTCCGCGGCATCAGCGAGGAGGGCGTGGCCCTGGCCAAGCTCGCGGGCCACTGGCTGAGCTTCGGCCCGCCGCTGATGCTGGCGGCCCTGCCGGCGGCGGCGCTGATGAAGCTCCCCGGCCCGCTGCTCTGGCGCCTCGAGCTCGGGCTTCTGGCCGGAACGCCGGGCCTCGCCGCCTTGACCCTGATCGTCGCCGCCTTGACCTCGGGGCTTCGGACGACCGGGGCGCTTGCGGGGCTGCTCATGCTTCCGCTCGCGGTGCCGATCCTGGTCTTCGGCGCCGGCCTGACGGAGGCGGACGGAAGCGCCGGAGCGCTGAAGCTGCTCGCCGCGGCCTCGCTGCTTCTCGTGGCCGTGGCGCCTTTCGCCGCCGGGGCGGCGATGCGGGCGGCGCGGGATTGATCTCATCCTCCCCGTCGCGAAGCGATGGGGAGGGGGACCCTGCGAAGCAGGGTGGAGGGGCAAGCCGCGCCGTGGGGGGGGG
>DASVVM010000109.1:0-14031 GCA_036386555.1 Allosphingosinicella sp. | reverse complement strand
GAGGCGGTGAAGACGTAGGGACGGCAGACCAGCCGAAGCACCCCGAACTTGGGGTGGTTGGAGACGATGAAGCCGCCCACCGTCCCGACCGACTTGGAGAAGGTGCCGACGACGAAATCGACCTGGTCCTCCACCCCGGCTTCCTCGAAGACGCCGCGCCCGTTCGGGCCGAAGAAGCCCATGCCATGGGCTTCGTCGACGACGACCATCGCGCCGTGCCGCTTCGAGACTTCGACCATCTCCCTGAGCGGCGCGATGTCGCCGAGCATCGAATAGACGCCTTCGAGGACGACCAGCCTTCCGCCCTCGGCGGGGAGCCTGCCGAGACGCTTGTCGAGATCCTCGACATTGTTGTGGCGGAAGCGGACGATCTGGGCATCGCCCAATTTGCAGCCGTCGTAGATGGAGGCGTGGCTGTCGGCGTCGAGGATGATGTAATCCTCCTTGCCGGCCAGGGTCGACATCAGGCCAAGATTGGCCTGGTAGCCGGTCGAGAAGACCATGGCGTGGCGGGTGCCGTAAAAGTCCTTCAGAGCCTCCTCGACCTCCATATGGCCCTGATAGGTGCCCTTGAGGACCCGGCTTCCGGTTGTTCCCGAGCCGAAAGAGTCGAGGGCTTGCTTGCCCGCTTCGATCACGTCGGGATCGAAGGTCATCCCCATGTAATTATAGGTGCCGAGGAGGATCGTCTCCTTGCCGCGGACGATCGCTCGGGTCGGCGAGAGCACCTCCTCCATGACCAGCCCGAACGGATCGCGCACGCCCGTCCCGAGCAGGGTGTCGCGCTCGGCGATCAGCGCGTCGAACTTGGAGAAGAGGTCCCGGCCATGGGTGTGGCCGGCCGGCGCCTCGGCGGGATCCATCGGATTGGCGTCGGATTCGGTCACCTGATCGAAGTCCCTCATCCGTCGTTCCGGAGCTCTTCGACGGCGTCGACGAGCTGGCCGACCGTCTCGATCTCCGCCTGCATGTTCATCGTGATCAAAATGTCGAACTCGTCCTCGACCGAGGCGACGAAATCCATGACGATGAGGCTGTCCCACTCGAGATCGCCGGCGAAGCTGGTCGAGTCGCCGAGCTCGACGTCCTTCTTGTTGAACGGCTCGATGAGCTGCGCCACCTTGGCGAACGTCTCTTCCCTGTCGGTCATCCCAGCCCCTTATGTCCGGCACGAAGCTCTGCCAAGCGATTAGGGCGCCAATGGGGCGGACGCCTGGCAGGCCGGGCCTCCGTCATCCCGGCGAAAGCCGGGACCTCAGGACAAGAAGTCTCGGCGGGTCTCCCCGAGGTCCCGGCTTTCGCCGGGATGACGCTCAATCCAGCGCTTCCAGCACCTCGGCGGCGAACTGGCTCAGCGTGTCGTCACGGGCTCCCATGATCAGGATCCGGTCGCCGGGCCGGGCGAGGGCGGCGAGTCGGAGTCCGGCCTCGGCACGATCCGCGATATGCTCCGCCTTGCGGCCCGCCAGGGCGACGTCGGCTACGATGTCGGCGCTGGTCACGGTCCGTTCGACGGTTCCGCCATAATAGACCGGGTCGCAAAGGACGAGGACGTCGTCGCGCGCCATCCCTCCGGCAAAGGCGGCGACGAGCTCTCTGCGCATGGTCCTGAGCGGGCCGTAGCCGTGCGGCTGGAAGAAGAGCAGGAGCCGGCCCGGGAAGGCGTGGCAGGTGGCGAGGGTGGCGGCGATCTTGTCCGGGTTATGGCCGAAATCGTCGATGACCGTGACTCCGGCGCGGCTGCCGACGACGTCGAAGCGGCGCCTGAGGCCGGCGAAGTCCGACAGCGCCTCGGCCGCGTCGGCGAGCGGCACCCCCGCGGCCCGGGCAGAGGCGACCGCGGCGAGGGCGTTGGCGACGTTGTGGCGGCCGGGGACCGGGAGCCGGATCCGGGCCGTTGCTCCGCTGCGCCGTTCGGCGATCTCGAAGGCGACGGCCGTCGGCGCCTCGACGATATCGGCGGCCTTGTAGTCCGCTCCCCCGTCGGCAAGGCTGAAGGTGAGGGCGCCCGCCCCGGCCAGGGCTTTCGTCTCGGGGTCGTCGAGATTGACCACGGCGGTCCGGGCCCGGCCGAGAAAATCCCCGAACAAGGCGCGCAGCTCCTCCATCGACTTATGGTCGAGGCTGACGTTGTTGAGGACCGCGACCTCGGGCCAGTAGAGCGCGATCGAGCCGTCGCTTTCGTCGACCTCGCTGACGAAGAACCGGTTACCGCCGACCAGGGCGCTGGCGAAGGGCGCGTCGGACGTCGCGAAATTCTTCATCACCGCGCCGTTCATCACCGTCGGCTCGAGGCCCGCCCGGTGAAGGATCCAGGCGATCATTCCGGTAACCGTGGATTTCCCGCTGGTCCCGCCGACGGCGATCCCGGTCTCTGCGGCGTTGAACAGGCGGGAGAGCAGCTCGGCGCGCGTGATCCGCTCCAGGCCGAGGCGGCAGGCGGCCTCGACGTCGGGGACGGTCTCCTCGACCGCGGCCGAGGCGACGAGAATCTGGCCTGCCCTGGGGCCGCTTCCGTCCTGAGCATGAAGCTCGATGCCAAGGCCGCGCAGATAGTCGAACTTGGCCGCGGTCCGGCCCTGGTCCAGCGCCCGGTCCGAGCCGGCGACTTCGGCGCCCTGGCCGCGGACGATCGCCGCGAGCGGAAGCATTCCGCTGCCGCCGATGCCGCAGAAGAAATAGGATTTGGTCCCTGACATGGCGCCGCCCTATTGAGGTCGGCCAGGCTTTTCAAACGCTGAGGAAGCGGCAATGCGCATTGGTATAGTCGCTCCCAGCACCCCGATCCTGCCCGGGACGGCGGAGCGGGTGGCGGCGATCGCGAAGCAGACGGTGCCCGAGGCCGAGCTGGTGTTCCACCCGCAATGCTTCCTCAGTCACCGCCACTTCGCCGGCGAGGACGCGGTGCGCGCCGACGCGTTCGTCGAAGTGGCGAACGATCCAGGCTTCGACGCCCTCTGGTTCGCTCGCGGCGGATACGGTTCGTGCAGGATCGCCGAGGACGTGCTGGGCCGCCTCGGGCCGGAGGCGCGGAAAAAGACCTATCTGGGCTATAGCGACGCCGGCTACGTGCTGGCCGGGCTGTACCGCGCCGGCTTCGAGCGAGTCGCGCACGGCCCGATGCCGGGCGACCTGCGCCGCGACGGTGGCGAGGCGGCGGTGGTCCGGGCCCTGGCCTGGCTGGTCCGGGACGACCCGGCGGCCCTCGAACCGAACCTGGGCGGCGAACCGGCGGCCGCGTTCAACATCACCGTATTCTCGCAGCTGCTCGGAACCCCGCTCGAGCCTGACCTTGCCGGGCATGTGCTGATGCTCGAGGACGTCTCCGAGCATATGTACCGCACAGACCGCTCGCTCTTCCACATCACCGGCAATGCGGGCGTGCGGCGGGCGGCCGGGATAAGGCTTGGCCGCTGCACCGAGGTTCCGGAGAACGACCCCGACTTCGGCGCCAGCGAGGAGGAGGTGTTCCGTCACTGGTGCGGCCGATCCTCAATCCCCTATCTCGGCCGCGCCGATATCGGTCATGACGCCGGCAACAAGATCGTCCCGTTCGGCCGCGCCTTCTGACGGGGCGCGCGGCCAGGCTCGTCATGCCGGACTTGATTCCGGCGTTCGCCGGAATGACGAAGGTCGGCGAATCGAGTCGCTGAACGGGAGCGCCGTGAGGCGCCCTTGCCTCCCCGCAAGCCGATTTCCGGCAATGATCCACATTAAAAACGCGCCGGAACGGCCCTGAGGGGCGATCCGACGAATTCCCCTCTTGGAATCTCTTGCGCTCGCCGCGCGTTTGAGGCTTATCAGCCGAGCATAAACAGGAGGGAATATCATGGCAAAAGGCACTACGGGCGGCGCAGCGCGGGGCGGACTGTCGCGTCCGGTGACTCCGTCGGCGGATCTGGCGGCGATCACGGGCAAGGACCCGCTTCCGCGCAGCCAGGTGGTCAGCAAGATGTGGGACTATATCCGGGCCAACAAGCTCCAGAATCCGGAGAACAAGCGCGAGATCCTCGCCGACGACAAGCTCAAGAAGGTCTTCGGAACCGACCGCTGCTCGATGTTCGAGATGAACAAGCATCTCTCGCGCCATCTGAGCTAGAGCCTTTCCGCTTCGGCGGAGACAATGATCGGCCTCGCCCGGAAGGGCGGGGCCGATCTGCTTTTGACTTGCCTCTCCATCTGACGATGCGGAGGCAAATCAGCGGCACCCTCTCCACCCCATCGCGCCGCGCTCCGCCTGGTCGAGGTGGAAATGGTCGCGGTGGGCGGCATTATAGTCCGGCGACAAGGTGGTCGCGAACAGGCGGCAGGCCCCGTCGCGGACGTCGCGGAGAAAACGGCCCTTGGCGCCTTCGTCATTCCAGTCGCCGACGAGGCTGATCCGGCGGCCGTCGGCAAGCCGGAAGGCGGCGATGTCGACGGCATTGGCCGAGGCGTGCTCGCTCCACGCGCCTTCCGAGCGGCCGTAGATCCGGCGGCAGCTGTAGCTCCCGAAATGCTCGACGGCGGCGACCTTGGTGCCGAAGTGGCGGAGCGCGGCGGGCTGGACGACGTGCCACTCCCAAAGCGCGAGGCCGGCGGCGACGGGGCAGCTCGTGCCCAGATCGGCGGGCCGATAGGCCAGGTCGATCGCTCCGCCGCGAGAGAAGCGTACCGCATCGCCATAGCCGCATTGCTCGCCCCGGCGCGGCGGCAACGCCACGAATCGGATGCCGGCCCGGCGGAGGAGGATGCGGCATTTCTCTGCCTCGCCGCCGAGCGCCGCCAGCTTGCGGCCGGTGAAGGCGCCGACCGGCCGGGCGAGATCCAGCTCCGTCCAGGGCACGTCCTCGGGATGATTGCGGGCATAACCCCACGCCAGAAAGGCCAGGAAAGCCAGCAAAGCCAGCACTAGGAAGATTTTTACCCTGCGCAGGTATCTCATGACGGCAAGACTCCGGACGACGGGCGCCGGTTTCGAAGGGTGAAGGAGTGGAGGGTGACGGCGAGCCGCCTCGCTTCAAGGCAGGTCGAGAAATTGTGGGGGCGCTCCGAGCTTCCGCAGAGCTTCGGCGCGGCAATGGCGTCGGGCGAGCCGATCGGGGAGATATGGTTCCAGGACGGACGCGGACCGGAGTCGGAGCTGCTGGTCAAATATCTCCTGACCCGCGAAAAATTGTCGATCCAGGTCCATCCCGACGGCGATGCGGCCCGGGCGGCCGGCCATCGCCGGGGCAAGGACGAAGCGTGGCTGATTCTCGAGGCCGATCCAGGGGCCCGGATCGGCCTCGGCCTCAAGAAGGAGATATCGCCAGCGGAGCTTCGCAGCGCCATCGAAACCGGGACCCTCGAAGCCTTCGTCGACTGGCGCGAGGCGAAAGCCGGCGATTTCTATTATTCTCCGGCGGGAACGATCCATGCCCTCGGGCCGGGGCTGACCCTGGTCGAGATCCAGGAGAATGTCGATCTCACCTACCGGTTGTTCGATTACGGGCGGGAGCGCGAGCTCCAGGTCGAGGAGGGGGTCAAGGCCGCCCGGCCGGAGCGCTACCGGTCGCCGGCTCCGCGCCGTGAGATCGAACCCGGCCGGGAGATCCTCGCGGAAGGCGGAGCCTTCGTTGTCGAGCGCTGGACCCGCGCCGCGGGTGGCCGGCTCGCCGGCGAGGTCGAGCGACCGGTCTGGCTGGTCCCGGTCAGCGGGAGCGGCCTGATCGACGGCGAGACGCTCGAGCCGCCGTCCGTCTGGCTGGTCGAGGATCAGAGCCGGGTCCGGATCGATCCGGGATCGGAGATTCTGTTCGCCTATCCGGGACCGCAGGTGATCGAGGCGCTGTTCGTCGATACGCGCCGGTCGCAGCCGGTCGAGCGGCTCGAGGAGCGCCGCCGCTACCGGCCGCCGGTTCGGCTGGAGCCGAGTTTTCGCTGATCCTTAACGTTTCGCCGCAAGTATCGGAACTTGGAGACTCGCGGAGATTTGTGGCCTTATGTTGTACGCGTTCCCAATCCTCATCGCCCTCATGCTCACCTATATGTACTGGCTGGCCGCCTTCCGCCTCCGGCGGGACCGCCTCGCCGTCGCGCGGCTCGCGCGCCGTCCGAAGCGATCTCAGCGCCGCCGGGCGCTTTCATAGGGCTCCGACGTCACGGGATAGCCGATTCCCTCGGGAATGCAGACGAAGCGCTTGCCGTCCCGCTCTTCGACCCATGGGGTGATCCGTTGCACCGGGTGACGCCCGGCGTCGGCCCGCGCTTCGGCCAGCGAATCGAAGCGGGCGAGGCGTTCGAGGTTGCGGCGCGTCGGGAAGATCGCCTTGGCGCGGCCCGCTTCTATCTCTTCCAGCACCGTGCCCGCGCTCGCCCAGAAGGTGTGGACGCTCTCCGTCTCGTCGGCGCTGTGCAACGTCCCTGAGCCCGCCGGGGCCTCGGCCAGATAGAAGAGGGTGTCGAAGCGCCGGGCCTCGCGGAAATTAGGGCACCAGCGGGCGAAGGGCGTGAGCGCGTCGAGGTCGAGCGCGAGGCCCATCTCCTCCAGCAAGACGGCGAAACGCCGGCCGGCCGCCATCGCCTCGCGGAGCGCGGCGGCGTCAGGCGCCGGCCGAATCGCCGGCGCGACTCCGGTCTCCTCGATCGTCTCCCTTATGGCGGCGATTCGGGCGGCGGCGTCGGCAAGCCCGGGAAAACCCGCCGCCGCCGCATGGTCTTCGGGATCGATGCGTCCGCCGGGAAAGACCAGGGCGCCCGCGGCGAAGGCCATGGTTTCGGCGCGTTCGAGCATGAGGATCTCGGGCGGCCCGCCCGCCGCCGCCGGCCGCATCAGGATCAGGGTGGCGGCCGGTATGGCTTCCGGCAGGTTGTCGTCCATGCGGAAGCGTTAGGCGGGGAATTGGGGACAGTCACTAGCCGTGAGACCCTCTCCCCTCAGTACGAGAGAGGGGTTTTCTAAGCGAAATCGGGGGATTTGACGACGTGCAGGAGGGCGCCCGGTGCATAGGGCTTGGTGAAGAAGATGGCGCGCTCGGGATAGCTGCCCTGCGGCGGGCGAAGCGCTCCGGAGACCATGACGATCCGCAAATGCGGCCAGCGCTCGGCGGCGACCCTTGCAAGGGTCATCCCGTCCCCGGGGCAGGCGACGTTGAGATCGGTGACGAGGACGGCGGTGTCGGGTTCGGCCTCCAGCCGGGCCAGGGCTTCCTCGCAGCCGGTGCATTCCGCGACGTCGTAGCCGTCCTCGATGAGGAGGTCGGCGGTGTTGCGAAGGACGAGCGGCTCGTCCTCGACCAGCAATATCTTGGCCCCGGGCACGCGCGACTTCCCCTGTTCCGGGCCGGCGGAAGCGGCCCTGAAGCGCTTAACCCAGATCAGCGCGGCGCGTTCCCCCGGACCGTCGCCGAAATGAAATAAAGCTGGGGACTGTCCGGAAAGGGGACCCGGCTTCTACCGTCATGCTGAACTTGGTTCAGCATCCAGGGTCGAGCCGCCTCGCGGGTGGAGACCTGGACCGTGAAACAAGTTCAGGGTGGCGGGCGTGCGAGGCCGGGCCTCGCCCGTCCGCCAACTTCACTCCGCCACCTTGAGCCGCTCCGCAACCGCCTTCGAATAGTTCGGGCCGACCTGGACGATCGCCCCGTCGCGAAGGACGAGAGCATTGATCGTACGGCCGAGGCGCTGGACCTCGACGACGTTGGCCGGGCGCGCGAAAGCGGAGCGATGGACCCGCATGAGCTGCGCGGGATCGAGCTTGTCCTCGAGCGCGCGCATCGAAACCCGCAGGATGTGGCTCCGGGTCGCAGTGTGGAGCATGACGTAATCGCGCTGCGCTTCGATCCAGTCGATCGACTCGACCGGAACGAAGACCGCACCGGCACGGGTCGGGACCCAGAGGCCGTCGTCGCGGGCCTGGTCCCGAGGTGCGGCCGCCGCCTCGGCGCGCCCGGCCAGGGTGCGCTGATGCTTGCGCCGCTTGGCGCGCTCGACCGCCTGCCACAGCCGGTCGAAGCGGACCGGCTTCAGCAGATAGTCGGCGGCTTCGACTTCAAACGCGTCCGGGGCATATTGCTCGAACGCGGTGACGAAGATGATCTCCGGGCGGTCCTCCGGCGGAAGGGTGGCGGCGACCCTGAGGCCGTTCTGCTCGGGCATCTGGATGTCGAGCAGGGCGAGGTCAGGCTTCAGGCGCTCGATCGCCTCGGCGGCTTCCCGGCCGTCGCGGGCTGTGCCGATCACCTCGGCCCCGGCGATGTCGCGGAAGAAGACCTGCAGTCGCTCCAGCGCCAGCGGCTCGTCGTCGACAAGGAGGGTGCGGAGGGTCATGCGACCAGCCCCAGGACCGGCGCCTCATGCACGGGGACGCGCAGGAGCACGGTGAAGCCGTCGTCATGGGCGAGCGTCTCGACCCGGCCGCGCGGGCCGTAGATGACCTCAAGCCGACGGCGCGTGTTGTCCAGCCCGACGCCGGTCCCGGCGGAGCGCGAACCGGCTACCGCGCCTCCGTTGTCGCTGACCGAGAGGATGAGGTCGTCGCCGTCGCGGCGGGCGCCCACCCTGACGATGACCGGGCGGCTGGTCGGTGCGACTCCGTGCTTCACCGCATTCTCGACCAGGGGCTGGAGGATGAAATTGGGAACCGGATATTCGAGCAGGGCCTCCGGGGCGGCGAATTCGACGGTGAGCCGGTCGCCGAAGCGGATCGACTCGATCTCGAGATAGGTCTGAAGGGTTTCCAGCTCCTCGCCCAGGGTCACTTGGCTGCGGCCGTCGCCGACGAGGGCGGTGCGGAGGAAGGCGCACAGTTTCGCGAGCATCGCCTCGCCGTCGCGGGTGCGGCCGGTGACGATCAGGGAGGAGATGGCGTTCAGGGTGTTGAAGAGGAAATGCGGATTGAGCTGGAGCCGGAGCGCGGTGAGCTGGGCGGTCTGTGCGAGGGTGCGCGCCTCGGCGAGCTGGAGCTCGCGCTCGCGCATCGCGGCGTTGGTCAGGAGGATGACATAAGTCGTGCCGAGCCAGCCGTACAGCCACGAGAAGCTGATGAAGTTGGAGACGGTGCGGTTGATCACGTCGGCCGGGATCTCATGCTCGCCCATGAACATCTGGATGATGTTGGCGCCGAACAAAGCGTCGCTGAGCGAAAAGACGAAGGCGCTGACGCAGACGGCGCCGAACACTCCGCCGACCTTGAGCGCAGTCGGCGAATCCTGGAGACGGATGCAGACCCAGTAGAGCGGGACGGTGAGGACGATGCCGATCGCGACGACGAGGGCGGTCATTCCGATCTGGAACCGGGGCAGGTGCCCCTCGGCCGCGACGACGGGCATGAGAAAGAGGATGAACGTGAAGATCCATACGCCAAGCGTCAGCTTGGCGGCCTGGAGCGCGACATTCGGACGGGACGTGCTCTCCATCGAAGCTCCGAGGCAGGGCGTTCGGGAACCTATTCTATCGTGGAAGCGGTGACCATGCCGCCCTTTTCGTCGCATGAGCGGCGGGTTTCGCAGAACTATCCTCCCGCCGAAGGCTGCTCCGGGTGCGAAGGCGGGACGGCGATCATATTGTCGACGATCAGCTTCCAGCCTTCGCGACGGCGCTGCCAGATCCGGACGTAATGGCCCTCGGCCTCGCCCTTGTCGCTTCGCCATCGCGCGGTGCCGTAGGTGAAGGCGAGGTCGCCGGCGGCGGACGCGGCGCCGCCGAGCGGGGCGGTGTCGATCCGCCCAGGGCCGGAGGCGAGAAGCGGCTTCCAGGCGGCAGCGCCGACCGCCGGCTGCGGCCCGGCCCGAATGATCCGGCCGTCGGCGGCGAGGAAGCGCGGCAAAGCGGCGCGGGCGTCGGCGGCGAGGGCGGCGGCGAGCCTGGCTTCGACGGACTTCACGTCCCCGAAGGCGTCGGCGTCGGCGGCGGGCGCCCGGCGGCCGGCGGGAAGGGTCGCGACCCGGGCTCCGGTCCCTTCCGGCGCTGCCTCGCGGGTGCGGGGGCCGTGGTCGACGATCCAGCGCCAGCTTCCGTCGGGCTGGCGCCGCCAGATCGTGAAGTACCAGCCATGGCCCGGGCGCTCGCCCTTGCCGACGACGAAGGGGCCGGTGGTGAAGCCGAGGTCGCCCGAGGCGGCGATTCCGGCATAAGCGGGCCACCAGTCCAGCGGGACGGCTGGGAGGGGTTTGGCCTCGAGCGCGGCCTTGGCGAGCCTCGGACCCGGCTGGAAGACGAGCGCGTCCGGCGCGGAATAGCGGAGAAATGCCGCATGGGCCCCGTCCGCCCGGGCGGCGGCTGCGAAGGCGCGCTCCGCTGCCACGACCTCCGCGACATCGGCACGGGGGGCGGCGGTTGCGAGCGAGGGGGCGAGCAGGGCGGCGAGGACGAGTGGGAGGCGCTTCACGAAGTCACGGTCTTTCTCCGGGTGCGGCCGCGAGGGGGGCGAGGGGCGTGCCCGTTCCCGCGGCGGTGGATCCGGGATAGCCCCGGACGCTGCGAAGCGCGTCGCTGCTGCGACCGCGGCACGCCCGCTCGCTGCGAAGGCCAAAACAGGCGACAAACCTGCCGATTGAGGCGACGAAGCCACGGTCTTCCCAAAAAAAACAACTCTTTAGGGCCGCCGGGCGCATATCTGACATGCGCATGTCTTTTCAAAATGCTATGCCCCGATTCGGCCGATTCTCGTCGGTCATCTTCACTCTATCGGACGTGAGGGATTGTCCGCGGCGCGCGAGGCGTCAGGGCTTCGATTTGTCGAGGGGGCAAAGTTGACGGTCACCAAGCACGTTTCGCCTCGGCGTGCCATGAAGGAAGATGATTATGTCGCACACCTTGACCCCGATCTCGCTGACGGCCGCCGATTCCACCTATGACGAGAATTTCAACAGCCTCTCGAACACAGCCGCGACCACGACCAACGAGCTGATCCTGGCCGGCTGGGCTCTGAACGAAGAAGGGGGCAGCGCCACTCGCGACAATGAGAGGTACGCGGTCGATACGGGGGGCTCGAACGCGGGCGACGCTTACAGCTACGGCAGCACCGGCGCCACGGACCGCGCGCTTGGCGGGCTTCGAAGCAGCTCCGTCATCGCGACCTTCGGAGCGGTGTTCGTCAACGACACCGGCGGAGTAATCACCTCCATCACCATCACCTACACGGGGGAGCAGTGGCGGATCGGGAATGCTACGGCCACGCCCCGGGATGACCGCCTCGATTTCCAATATTCGACCAATGCGACCGCCGTCAACAACGGCACCTGGACGGACGTCAACCAGCTTGACTTCACGAGCCCCGTCAAGTCTGCCGCAGCGGCCGGCGCTCTCGACGGAAACAACGCCGCAAACCGCACCACGATGACCCACACGATCACCGGCCTCAGCATTCCGGCCGGAACGACTTTCTGGATCCGATGGAACGACCTGGACGCCAGCGGCGCCGACGACGGCCTGGCGATCGACGATCTTTCGCTGACCGCGACCTTCGCGGCTCCGAATCCGAACGGTACCCTCGCGGTCGCCGACCAGACCGTCGCCGAAGGCAATGGCGGCGACACGCCGATCGCCTTCACGGTCACCCGCAGCGGCGGCACCACCGGTGCGGTCAGCGCCACCTGGACGGCGACCTTCAACTCGGCCGACGCGGCGGATTTCAACGCGACTCAGTCGTTCACCGGAACGGTCTCATTCGCCGACGGCGAGACCAGCAAGACGATCACGCTCAACGTCGCCGGCGATCTCGCGGTCGAGGCGACCGAGACCTTCACCGTCACGCTGTCCCTCCCTCAGGGCGGCGCCGACCTCGGCGACTCGTCCGCAACCGGGACGATCACCAACGACGACACCGGCCCGACCCCGATCTTTGTCATCCAGGGCGCTTCGCATACCTCCCCGCTCGTCGGCGCGACGGTCACCACCAGCGGCATCGTCACAGCGGTCGATTCCAACGGCTATTATCTCCAGGACGCGAGCGGCGACGGCAACGACGCCACCTCCGACGGCATCTTCGTCTTCACCAGCGGCGCGCCGACGGTAGTCGTGGGCGCCACTCCCCAGCCGATCCAGATCGGCGATTCGCTGACCGTGACCGGCACCGTCACCGAGTTCCAGGCCAGTTCCGACAGCCTCACCGTCACCGAGCTCACCGGCACGACTGCCGTCCGCAATTCGCAGGGCAACAGCCTGCCCGCCGCGGTCGTCATCGGCACGGGCGGACGCACTCCGCCGACGGAGAATTACGAGGACGACGCTTTCACCAGCTTCAATCCCGCCACCGATGGGCTCGATTTCTACGAGTCGATGGAAGGGATGCGCGTCACGATCCACGCGCCGCTCGTCGTCGCCAACACCAACGAATTCGGCGAGACCTACGTTGTCGCCTCGGGCGGCACCGGCGCGACGGGGGTCAATGCCCGCAAGGGCATCACCGTCTCCGAAGGCGACTTCAATCCCGAGCGCATCCAGATCGACAACGACCCCAATCTCAGCCCGGGCTACAGTCCGAACCACAGCCAGGGCGACGTGCTCGCCGACGTCACCGGGATCCTGAACTACGCTTTCGCCAGCTACGAGGTGCTGGTCACCGGGTCGGTCACCACCACCACCGACGTCACCCTCGGGCAGGAGACCACGGCGCTCGACGGCGATGCCACCCGCCTCACAATCGCCAGCTACAATGTCGAGAATCTCGATCCGACCGATCCGCAATCCAAGTTCGATGCGATCGCCGCCCAGATCGTCACCAATCTCGGCGCGCCCGACATCATCGGCCTGCAGGAGATCCAGGACGCCGACGGGACCGGCACGGGAACCAATTATTCCGGCGCCGCCACCGCTCAGAAGCTGATCGACGCGATCGCCGCCGCGGGCGGCCCGACCTACCAATATATTGAGATCGCTCCGACCAGCAACAGCACCACCAACGGCCAGGCCAACGGCAATATCCGGAACGGCTTCCTCTACAATCCCGCGCGAGTCACCTATGTCCCGGGCAGCGAGGAGCTGATCCTGGGCGCAGTGGCCAGCGGCGCCCGCTACCCGCTCGCCGTCGACTTCATCTTCAACGGCGAGACGGTGACGGTGATCAACGTCCACTTCACCTCGCGCAACGGCAGCGAACCGCTGATGGGGGACAGCCAGCCGCCCGCCAACGGCGGCGACTCCGCCCGCCTCACCCAGGCCCAGGCGGTGCGCGCCTACATCGACGGCCTCGCCGCAGGCGATCCGGAGCTGAACATCGTCACTCTGGGCGACTTCAATTCGTTTTATTGGGAAGCGCCGCTGGCGGCCATTCAGGCCGGCGGCGCGCAGAACAACCTGCACCTGCTGCTGGCCGAGGAGGAGCGCTATTCCTACATGTTCGAGGGCAACCTGCAGGCCCTGGACAACATCCTCGTCGGACCCAATTTGAATCTGACCTCGGAGTTCGACCCCGTCCATCTCAACGCCGAGTTCCCGGCGGGGACCGCCAAGCCGACCGACCATGATCCGTCGGTGGCGGAGATCCTGATCGTCGCCAACGACCTCATCAGCAGCACGTCGGGCAACGACGTCCGTCGGAGCGGGGCCGGCAACGATACCTTCCTGCTCAACGAGGGGGGCAACGACAGCGCTTCGGGCGGGCCCGGCAACGACCTCTTCATCTTCCGGGCGACCATGACGTCGCAGGATTCGGTCGACGGCGGCGACGGGCGCGACCAGATCGTGATCCAGGGCAATTATACCGGCGGCAATGCGCTGACGCTGGGCGCCGGTGTCGTCAACGTGGAATCCTTCGTCCTCGCGGCCGGCAACGACACCCGCCGGGGCGATTCGGGCACCGGCACCTACAGCTACCACGTGACGACGGTGAACGAGAATGTCGCCTCGGGCGAGGAGATGACCTTCGACGGCGCCAAGCTGCGGGTCGGCGAGAATTTCACCTTCCGCGGCGGCGCCGAGACCGACGGCTCGTTCAGGGTCGTCGGCGGCCTCGGCATCGACAATTTCGTCGGCGGCAGCCAGTCCGACGTCTTCCGGTTCAACGACGGCGCCTTCGGCTTCAACGACGTCGTCGACGGCGGCGCCGGCCCCGCGCGCGACCAGCTTTCG
>DASVVM010000108.1:0-23327 GCA_036386555.1 Allosphingosinicella sp. | reverse complement strand
TGGATGTCGCCATTGGCGTAGGGCGGGCCGTCGTGGAGGATGAAGCGCTCGCGCCCCGCCCGGGCCTCCCGAAGCCGCTTGTACAGCCCGATCTCTGCCCAGCGCGCGAGGATCGCCGGCTCCTTCGCTGCGAGGCCGGCTTTCATCGGGAAGTCGGTCTTCGGAAGGAAGACCGTGTCGCGGTAATCGGGTTTTTCGGACATTGGCGGGGGATTAGCCGGGAAGGCGGGGAATGGGAACCTCTCGTCGTCCCAGCGAAGGTTCGGACCCCAGCGGGTGGGGACCGCCAGCGCCTTTCACCCCCTGGGGCCCCAGCCTTCGCTGGGGCGACGGGCTGCTTTCGGCGACGGGCGGTTCAATTCTCCAGGGCGCGGCCCACGTTGTAGAAATCCTCGATCCACAGATAGCCGCGGAAGTCGCGCGGTACCTTGGCAAGCTGCTCGGGCCGATCGAGGCCGGCGATCTCGCCCCCCTCGTAAGGACCGAGCAGGATCACTTTCGTGCCGACGCTCTCCATGCGGGCGATGAAGCGCTTGGGCCAGCCCCAGATCGCCCATTGGAAGTTCAGCGGGACGGCGACGACCGTGTTGCGGCAGCTCTCGGGCACGTAGCTCGTCCACCCCCATTTCACATAGTCGGTCAGGCACGTCTTCATGCCCTCCTTCCAGAAGGTCGAGGCTCCTGGAACCAGCTGCTTCATCCGGCCGGTGACCCTTGGGTGGCCGTAGAAGACATATTTGCCGTCGATCTCGACCCCCGCGCGGCGGAAGGCGGCGACCAGGGCGTCGGCATCGCGCGGATCCCTGCTCTTGAAGTTGAAGAACAGCCGCATCCGCGGAGTCTCGCGCAGCGCCTCCTCCACCGTCGGCATTCCGCCGATGCCCCGACCGCGCAACGGGAAGGTGCGGCCGCCGTCCGCCGTATAGCCATATCCGACATCGAGCCTTTTCAGCTCGGCCAGGGTCTTCTGCCGCACCGGGCCCTTGCCGTCGGTCCGGCAGTCGAGCGTCCAGTCGTGGAAGACGACCATCTGCCCGTCCTTGGTCGGATGGACGTCGAGCTCGATCGCGTCCGCTCCGAAATGGCGGGCGTTGGACATGGAGCGAAGCGTGTTCTCGATGAAATCATGCTCCGGAGGCCGGATCCGGGTGGCGGTACAGGTCTCCCGGCCCACGCCGGCGCGATCGAACTGCTGGGCAAGGCCGCGATGCGCGACCAGGATCAAGGGTTTCTGCGAACGCCCGGCGATCCAGGAAGCGTTGATCAGCGAGACCGTCACCGCGAAGGCGCAGACGCCTGCGCCTGCCCATTGCCAAGGCTTCATTGCGCCAGCCTCCGCCGCGCTTCCTCGCAATCGGCCGCCATCTGCGCCTTGAGAGCGCCGAGGCTGTCGAATTTCGCCTCGGGCCTAAGGAAGTCGATCAGCTCGACCTCGACCGTCCGGCCGTACAGATCGCCCTCGAAATCGAAGAAATAGGGCTCGAGCAGCTCTTTGGGCGGCTCGAAGGTCGGGCGGATCCCGAGATTGGCGGCGCCCTCGAGAACCTGGCCATCCGGCAACCGCCCTCTCACCGCATAGATTCCGAACCGCGGCCGGAGATAGGGGCCAAGCGCGATATTGGCGGTGGGATAGCCGATCTCGCGCCCTCGCTTGTCGCCATGCTCGACCACCCCCTCGATCGCGAACGGCCGGGTAAGCAGCTCGGCCGCCGCGCCGCAGTCGCCGGCCTTGAGGGAATCGCGGATTCGGCTCGACGAGATCGGGCCGGCCTCGTCGGAAACCGGACCCACCGAATCCACCGAGAAGCCGAGCCGGGCTCCCGCCTCCTTCAGGACCGAAACCTTGCCGCTGCGGCCCTGGCCGAAGGTGAAATCCTCTCCCGTCACCACGCCCGCCGCTCCGATCAGCTCGAGGAGGTTCCTCGAGATGAATTGCCCGGCCGGAGTCGCCGCAAGCTCGGCTCCGAAGCGGAAAACGATCATCGCATCCGCGCCGGCCGCCTCAAACAGCCGCTGGCGCTGGTCGAGGCTGGTCAGCCGGAAGGGGGGAGTGTCGGGCCGGAAGAAGCGGACCGGGTGGGGGTCGAAGGTCGCGACCAGCACCGGCCGCCCCTGGGCCCGGCCGCGCTCGACCGCGCGGCCGACCACCGCCTGGTGGCCCGTGTGAAATCCATCGAAATTGCCGAGCGCGACGATACCCCCGCGAAGCGCCTGCGGAACCGCCGAGCCGCCGTCCAGCCGCTCCATGGGGCGCGTATAGGAGAGGGGGATGGGAGCCACAATCCTCCCCATCGAAGATGGGGAGGGGGACCACCCGAAGGGTGGTGGAGGGGGAATTGCCCAGGCTTCTGCAGCTACCCCTCCACCATGCTTCGCATGGTCCCCCTCCCCAGCCTGCGGCTGGGGAGGATCAGGGCAGCGCCGCCAGCAACCTCAGCAGATTGCCGCCCATCACCTTCGCGATTTCCTCGTCGGTGAAGCCTCGTTCAACCAGCGCCTGCGTCACATTGACCAGGCCCGCCGTGTCGAACCCCGTCGTCACCGCACCATCGAAGTCGGAGCCCAAGGCGACATGGTCGATCCCGACCAGGTCCCGGACATGGGCGATGGCCGCGGCCACGGCGGCGGGCCTCAGATCGCAGACCGCGGCGTCCCAATAGCCGATCCCGACCAGCCCGCCGGTGCGGGCGACTCCGCGGATCTCCTCGTCGGTGAGGTTGCGGTTGACCCGGCAGGTCGCCTGCACTCCGCCGTGGCTGGAGACCACGGGCCGCTTCGCCATGGCAAGCACCTCGGCGACGGCGGCATGGCTGGAATGGGCGATGTCGACGATCATCCCGCGGCGCTCCATCTCCCGGACGACTTGGCGGCCGAGCGCGGTCAGCCCACCTTTCCTCAGCCCGTGCATCGACCCGGCCACCTCGTTGTCGAAGAAATGGGCGAGTCCGGCCATGCGGAAGCCGGCGGCATGGAGCCGGCCGAGATTGTCGAGCCGTCCCTCCATGTTCTGGAGGCCTTCGATCGAGAGCAGCGCCCCGGTCACCTTGCGTCCCGCCGCCCGGTCGGCGAGCAATCGGCGAACCTCGACCCCGCTCCGAACGATCCTGAGCCGCCCCTGCGATCCCGTTTCGGCCCGCCGAAGCTTCTCCGCATGCCAGAGCGAGCGCTCGAGCAGTGAATTCCAGCTCCTCGGCGGCTGCAGCTGGGCGACGGCGAGCAGGGTGATGTTGTCGGTGTCGGCGCCGTTGGAATCGTAATTCTGGCCCTTGGGAGTCTTCGTCACCGACGAGAAGACCTGGAGCGCGACATTGCCGGCCTCGAGGCGGGGCAGATCGACCTGGCCGCGCCTGGCCGGGTCGAGCAGGCTGCGCTGCCAGAGCAGGGTGTCGGCATGCATGTCGGCGATCGCCAGGCGGGGGTGAAGCGCCTTGGCGCGCTCGCCGATCGTCGGCAGCGGAGTCGCGACGACCTTGTTCATTCCGCCTTCGACGATGCCGGGGCCGAGGATGAGAAAGGCCCCGACGCCGATGACGATCAGGGCCAGAAGGCCGTAGATGATCTTGCGCATGATCCCCCCTGCGTTTCGAGGCGGTATAAGCGCGTCTCTCGTACCACGTCATGCTGAACTTGCTTCAGCATCCAGGGTCGAGCCGCCTCGCGGATGGAGGGCTGGACCCTGAAACAAGTTCAGTGTGACGGTGAAGGCGCAGCCCGCCGCTCCAGCCTGACGAAGCTGAAAGCGGGGCGGCTGCCGTCCGCCGGATGATCCTCCCGAGACACCTCCTGCCACTCCATGGGATCCAGGGCCGGAAGGAACGTGTCCGCCTCCGGCTCGGCATGCACCTCGGTGAGCTCGACCGCGTCGGCGAGCGGCAGATAGAGCGCGATGATCTCCGCGCCTCCGATGACCGAGACGGGGCCGCCGCCCGCCAGGGTCCGGGCTTCGCACGTGGTCCGCGCCACTTCCGCCCCCTCAGCGCGCCATTCCGGGTCACGGGTGAGGACGATGTGGCGCCGCCCCGGCAGCAGGCCCGGAAGGCTCTCGAAGGTCCTTCGTCCCATCACCATCGCTGTACCCATCGTCACCGCTTTGAAATGCTTGAGGTCCGCGGGCAGCCGCCAGGGGAGGGTGCCGTTGCGCCCGATCGCGCCGTTGCTGGCGCGGGCGACGACGATGGTGATTTTGGACACTTCAATCCACCGTCATCCCGGCGAAAGCCGGGACCTCAGGTCGAGAAGGCAGGGCGGGTCTCCCTGAGGTCCGGCTTTCGCCGGGATGACGGGGGCGCTCACACCGCCACCTCGGCCTTGATGTGGGGATGGGCATCGTAGCCGGTAATCTCGAAATCCTCATATTCGTAGCGGTCGATCGCGTCCGGCTTACGAAGGATCGTCAATTCAGGAAGCGGCCTGGGCTCGCGGGTCAGCTGCAGCCGCGCCTGGTCGAGATGGTTGGAGTAGAGGTGGCAGTCGCCGCCCGTCCAGACGAACACGCCCGGCTCCAGCCCGCATTGCTGGGCCAGCATGTGGGTGAGCAGGGCGTAGCTGGCGATATTGAACGGTACTCCGAGGAAGGCGTCGGCGCTCCGCTGGTAGAGCTGGAGGTTGAGCCGGCCGCCGGCGACCTGGGTCTGGAACAGGCAGTGGCAGGGCGCCAGCGCCATCCGCTCGATCTCCGCCGGGTTCCAGGCCGAGACGATCTGGCGCCGCGAGGCGGGGTCGCGATTGATGAGGTCGACGAGGTTGGCGATCTGGTCGACATGAACCCCGCCCGGGCCTTCCCAGTCGCGCCATTGCTTGCCGTAGACGGGCCCGAGCTCGCCCCCTTCGTCGGCCCATTCGTCCCAGATCCGGACCCTGTTCTCCTTCAGCCAGGCGATGTTGGTCTCGCCCTTCAGGAACCACAAAAGCTCGATGACGATCGAGCGCAGGTGGAGCTTCTTGGTGGTGAGCAGCGGAAAGCCCTCGGCGAGGTCGAAGCGCATCTGGTGGCCGAAGACGGAAAGGGTGCCGACACCGGTTCGATCCTTCTGTTCGGCGCCTTCGTCGAGGATCCGGGAGAGCAGCTGGAGATAGGGTTGCATGAAGGGACTATGGCGCGTTCAGAGCCATTCGTCATCCCGGCGAAAGCCGGGACCTCAGGACCAGAAGTCACGGCGGTTCTCCCCGAGGTCCCGGCTTTCGCCGGGATGACGATCAGCCCTTCTTCGCCCGGGCCTCCTTGATTGCGTCGCGGAGCGATTCGTAGCCGACCGCACCCTGGAGAATCTGGTCCCCGACGACGAAGGTCGGGGTTCCGGTAGCCTCGAGGCCCCGGGCGAGCTCGAAATTCCGGGCCAGCTCCTGGTCGGCGACCGGGGCCGGGACATCGGCTCCAAGGCCGGCGCCGGCGCGCGCCTTGGCGAGCGCCTCGGGAGTCGGCCGGCCGGCGGCGAACAGGGCGTCGTAAAAGGGCTTGAACCGGCCGGCCTGCGCGGCCGCGAGGCTGGCTCGCGCCGCGGCCTCGCTGTCCGGACCGAGCACCGGCCATTCGCGCCACACCACCTTGAGCTTCGGGTCCTCGCGGAGCAGGCGATCGATGTCGCTATTGCTCTTGCGGCAATAGCCGCAGGCATAATCGAAGAACTCGACGAGAACGACGTCGCCGTCGGCGGCGCCCGCCCAGGCCCCCGCGAAAGGCCGTTCCAGAGCGGCCCGGTTGGCCGAGATCATCTTCGCCGCCTCGCGCGAGCGAAGCCGGTCCATCGCCTCGGGCAGGATTTCAGGATTTTCGAGCAGATAGTCGCGGACCGACTCGCGCGACACATAAGCGACGCCGCCGCCGCCGACGACGGCTCCGATCAGTCCCGCCGCCAGCGCCGTCTTCCAGCTTCCGAAGCCTTTGCGGGCTCCAGCCCCCTCAATTGTCACGATTCTTTTTCTTCTTTTCCACTTCGGTGCGCGAAACCATGGCGATGTCCTGGGCGCGCAGCCAGTCCGGAGTGCCGGAGGGAACGGTCTTCAACGCCTGCTCGGCATTGACCAGCGCCAGCCGCGGTTCGCCCTGGAGATTATAGCGCTCGGCGGTAGCCAGGGCGGCCCGGCCGGGATCGCCTTCGCGGTCGTAGACGATGCCGAGCTGATACCAGGCGAAGGGATTGGTATTGTCACGGCCGATAGCGGCCCTGAGGACGCGTTTCGCCTCCTCATAATGGTCGGGCCGCTCGGTCGCTATGAGCGCGTGACCGAGCAAGGCGGAGATGAGCGGCTGGTCCGGTGCGTATTTGACCGACCGGCGCAACGATTCGAGGGCTTCGGTCGGCCGGCCGGATTCGAGCAGGATCTGACCTTTGAGCTCGAGGAAATAGGGGTCGTCGGGCGCTTCGGCGAGCAGGCTCTCCGCCTCGGCAAGGGCGCGGTCCGGATAGGCGCTCTTATGCCAGGCATAGGCTCGGGCGTACCGCGCCGGAACGCTCTTGTTGCTTTCGGGATAGAGGATTCGCGTCCGGGTCGGATCCTCGACATAGCCTTGAAGCTTCGCCTTGACGCGCTGGAAGCGGGCTTCGAGCTTTGGGTCGGTGGCTCGGCCCCAGCCGGGCGCATTCTTCACCGATTGCTCGAGGGCGGCCATCCGCTCGCCGGTCAGCGGGTGGGTGCGCATATAGCCATTGTCCTGCGGGATGGCGTAGCGGAACTCCTGGTTCTGGAGCTTCTTGAAGAAGCTGATCAGGCCTTTGCCGTTGGTCTGCGACTTGGCGAGGAAGCCGGCGGCGGCGGCGTCCGCCGACGATTCCTGGGTTCGGCTGAAGGCCAGGAACTTGCCCATCGCGGCCTGCTGGCCCGCGGCCATGACTCCCATACCCGCCTCGCCGGCGCCGGCGGCCATCGCCGCCGCGCCGAGGACGAGGGAGAGGAGCATGATTCCGGTGGCGACCTTGATGCCTTCCTGGATCCGGATGATGTGGCCGCCGGTAATGTGGCCGACCTCGTGGGCGATGACGCCCTGGACCTCGTTGACGTCGTCGGCGGCGGCGAGCAGGCCCGAATGGATGTAGACGATCTGGCCGCCGGCGACGAAGGCGTTGATCGAGCGGTCGTGGATGAGGACGACCTGAACGTCCTCATATCTCAGCCCGGCCGCCTCGACGATCGGGCGCGACATGTCCCTGAACAGGGCCTCCGTCTCCGCATCGCGCAGGATCGACTGCGCCGCCGCCGGCCGCGCCGACAGCCCGAAGCTCAGAATGAGAAGAAATGCGAGGCGGGCGACGAAAGCGCTCCACCTCTTCAGCGTAACCGTAGCCTCAGCCATGCCGCATCCTATCCCTTCACGGGGCTGAACCTGACATGAGCGCCCCCGCCGGAGCAAGCGCGCCCATGTCCGGTTCGTCAGCTGTCCATCAGGCGCCGAAAGTCCGCTGCCACCAGCCGCGGCGCGGTTCTCCGGCCTCGGCTTCGGCTTCGGCGGCCCCCGCCGGCGCGCCAGCGGCCGCGTCTTCGCGGTCGTTGGCGGCCTCGGGCGCCGGGGCTTCGGCCGGAGCCTCGGCGTCCGCCGCCTTCTTGCGACGGGTCCGCTTGGGCTTGGCCGGCTTTTCCTCTTCCGCGGCGGCAGGATCGAGAGGGATTATCGAAGCCGGGTCCGAAGCGGGGACCGGTGCCTCCGCTTCCGGTGCCTCAGGCATGGAAGCGGCTTCGGCCTGCACGGGAGCTTCCTCCTTACGCCGGGCCCGGGGGCGCCTGCGGCCCTTGGGCTTCTCTTCCGCCTCGGCCGGAGCCTCGATAGTCTCGGGAGCCGGTTCGACCGACTCCCCGGTCTCCGGCTCGGGCGCATATTGGCGCTCGGGCTGCTCGGATTCGGGCGCCCGGGCAATCTCCGGAGCGTCTTCCTGCTCGGACGAGCCATGCTCGCCGCCTTCCTCGCCTTCCCTGCGGCGGCCGCCGCGACGGCCGCGCCGCCGCCGGCGCTTGCGGCCGCGTTCTTCGCTCTCCTCGCGGCTTTCGCGCTGCTCGCGATTCTCGGGACGGCGGGGCCGGGTTTGCTCCTCGCTCTCTTCCGACTCCTCGTCTTCGTCGATTTCCTCGGCGAGATCCTCGGCGAACTCCTCCTCGTCGACCTCCGGCTCGACGACGCGCTCGACGCGGGGACGAACGGCGGGCGGCGGACCGAAGGATTCCACCGCCATCTTGGCGCCTTCGAAGGTCTCCTCGATGAGGACCTCGATGACGACCCCGTAGCGCGACTCGATCTCGCCGATCTCGCCGCGCTTGCGGTTGAGCACGTAGACGGCCGCCTCGCGCCCGGCGCGGAGCACGATCCTGCTGCCGCGGCCGCGGGCAGCCTCCTCTTCGAGCATCCGAAGCGCTGAGAGGCCCGCCGACGACGCGGTGCGCATCAGGCCCGAGCCTTCGCAATGCGGGCAGGGGCGGGTGGACGCCTCGAGGACTCCGGTGCGAAGCCGCTGGCGGCTCATCTCCATCAGCCCGAAGGAGGAGATACGGCCGACCTGGATGCGGGCGCGGTCGTTCTTCAGCGCCTCCTTCATCGCCTTCTCGACCTTGCGGATGTGGCCGTTCGATTCCATGTCGATGAAGTCGATGACGACGAGCCCGGCCATGTCGCGGAGGCGAAGCTGGCGGGCGATCTCGTTGGCGGCCTCGATATTGGTCGCGTAGGCGGTCTGCTCGATATTGTGCTCGCGGGTCGAGCGGCCCGAGTTGATGTCGATCGAGACCAAAGCCTCGGTCGGGTTGATCACCAGGTAGCCGCCCGATTTGAGCTGGACGACGGGCTGGTACATCGCCGCGAGCTGGTCCTCGGCGCCGTAGCGCTGGAAGAGCGGGACGGTGTCCACGTAATTCTGCACCCGCTTGACGTGGCTCGGCATGAGCAATTTCATGAAGGCGCGGGCGGCCCGATAGCCCTCCTCGCCCTCGACGATCACCTCGTCGATGTCGCGATTGTAGATGTCGCGGATGGCGCGCTTGATGAGGTCGCTGTCGCCGTAGATGAGGGCGGGGGCGGAGCTTCCGAGGGTACGCTCGCGGATCTCATCCCAGAGCCGGGCGAGATAGTCGAAGTCGCGCTTGATCTCGGTCTTGGTGCGCGACAGGCCGGCGGTGCGGACGATGCAGCTCATGCTGTTCGGCAGGCTGAGGTCCGACATGATCTGCTTGAGGCGCTTGCGGTCCGCCCCGTTCGAGATCTTCCGGCTGATGCCGCCGCCATGGCTGGTGTTCGGCATCAGCACGCAATAGCGGCCGGCGAGGCTGAGATAGGTGGTGAGAGCGGCGCCCTTGTTGCCGCGCTCCTCCTTGACGACCTGCACCAAGAGCACCTGTCGCCGGCGGATGACGTCCTGGATCTTGTAGCGGCGCCTCAGATTCTGGCGCTTGCGGCGGAGCTCGTCGGCGGCATTCTCCTCGGGCGCACTTTCGGCGGCTTCGGGCGGGGCTGGGGCGTCCTCGTCGGAGGCCTCGCCTTCCTCGCCTTCCTCGCCTTCCTCGTCGTAATTGCGCTCCGCCTCTTCATGCTCGCGGTCGTCGTCGCGGTCGCCGCGGCTCTCGTAGCGCGCGTCCTCGGCGGCGCGCAGGCGCTCCTCCTCGGCTGCGTGCTCGGCTTCCTCGCGGAGCAGCGCCTCGCGGTCCTCGCGGGGGATCTGGTAGTAATCCGGGTGGATTTCCGAGAAAGCGAGGAAGCCGTGCCGGTTGCCCCCATAGTCGACGAACGCCGCCTGAAGCGACGGCTCGACCCTGGTTACCTTGGCGAGATAGATATTGCCCTTGAGCTGCTTGTGCTCGGCGGACTCGAAATCAAATTCCTCGATCCGATTCCCTTTGACGACCGCCACCCTTGTCTCTTCCTGGTGGCGCGCGTCGATCAACATGCGCATTGTCATTGAAGTCACTCCACGCGCGCCGTGCCGTCCTTGCGGCGGCGGCGCCAGGCGCGCGCTCGAATATGGACGAAGGCGCGGCCTGTTCGGCGCGCGCCTTCAATGTCCGGGTTGAAAAGAAAAAAATCGCCTCTGCTGCGTGCGGCAGGCCGGCGGGAAAGCCCGGCCGATATGCCCCGGCCGCAATGCCCGATCCCGTTGGGGAGGGCAGCGTCCGGGGAGAAAAATGCCTCATGCAGCGTCAACCTTGGTGGCCGGCGTAGATGCCGGCGCATGCGTTCGGCCCGAGATCGGAAGGAAAGCTTGCTCCTCCAGCTTGGGTGCCGAGCCCGGTTGCTAGCATCTGCCATGAGCAGCGGCAACCGGTATCCGGATGGTCCGTTACGGCGGCCGTCCCTATTCGGTGGGCGCCGCCGCGGCGAGAGCGCGCTTGTCCGCCTCCTGGCGCGCGCGCATCGCGTCGCCGCGATGCGCCCTGGCGGCCATGGCGTCCCAGGCCTCCGCTGCGCGCAGGCAGCGGTTGCGGACATTGTCGAGAGTTGCGGCTTCGGCGTCGGCGCGCGCTTCGGCGGCTCGGGCCAGATAGAAATCGAGCTGGCTGGACATGGCGCGCCTTCTGTTCGCAAACCGCCCCCGAGTCCAGAGGGGCGACGGCCTGTGTCTCAATCCTGGATGGTCAGATCGCCACCCGGTTCCAGCTCCACCGGGTCGTGAGCACGGATCGGCCTCGCCTCCCGCCGTCCTGTCCACGGAGAGGCGCGCAACGGGGCCTGCGCGGCGAGACGGCGCTCGCGGCCGATCTCCATGCCGCTGAAACGTGACGGCGTGACTGCGGTCACGCGCATTGCGGCGCCGCCGATCCATTGAGTCCGCGGATCCCGGGATGCCCGGGCCGGCGCCTTTTCCATGCGGGCGCGATGCCCGGGCGGGGGCGGGGCGGCGTTCGAGTGGGATCGAGCGCCGTCCCCGCCTCCAAGCACGTCAGTCCCTGAGTGCGGCGGAGACCTTGCCCCCGCTCTTCTCCAGCTCCTCGAGCACACGCTTGTGGAGCCAGATGTTCATCTCGGCGCTGCCGTCCTTGGCGCCGGTATAGCCGAGCTCAGTCGCCAGCTCCTTGCGGTTGGCGAGGCTCGGATCGAGGTCGAGAAGCTTCATCAGGTCGACGATCGACGACTGGTAGTTGAGCTTCTCGCCCTTCTTCGAGGCGAGATCGGCGAGGACCGCGTCGACGTCGACGTCGACAGGCTGCGCGGGCGCGGCGGCCGCGGGCTTGATCTGGGGCATTGCGGGATTTTGCGGCTGCTGCTGCGCCTGGGGCTGGGCCGCCTTGGCCTTGCCGAAGATGGCGTCGCGGATCTTGCCGAAGATACTCATCTACATTCTCCTGTGAGATGCGCCGCCCCGGGGGCGCGCCATGTCCCAATGTGCGGGAAGGCGCGAGGTTGCGTCTCCGCCGGGCGCAAGCGACGAAGCGATTCCGCGACCTGACGAAGCGGGGCGCGGGAACCGCGCGCGGCGCCGGCGCGTCTCGAATTGGCCGATGCCCGCGGCGACGCGAAGGAGGCGCTCATGCGCAAGGTGACCTATGGCGGGGCCAGCAGCCTGGACAATTTCATCGCCGGCCCGGACGAGGCGATCGACTGGCTGCGCTGGAGCGAGGACTCGGCGGCGATCAGCGCGGCGAGCTGGAAGGGGGCCGACACGATGCTGATGGGGCGCAAGACTTTCGAGTTCGCGCAGAAGATGGGCGGCGGTCCCGAGATGAAGGGTATCAGGTCCTACGTGTTCTCGCGAAGGCTCGATTCCGTGCCGGAGGGGGTCGAGCTGGTGCGCGAGGACGCCGCCGCCTTCGTGCGCAGGCTCAAGGCCGAGGAAGGGCGCGACATCATCGTCATGGGCGGCGGCGAGCTCGGCGCCGCGCTGATCGAGGCTGGCCTGGTCGACGAGATCGGCCTCGCCATCCATCCGGTCCTACTCGGCGGCGGCACGCCTCTGTTCCACGCCTTCTCGCACCGCATCGAGCTCGAGCTCATCGAGGCAAGGCCGATCGCCCGCGAATGCGTGCTGGTCCGCTATCGGGTCCTCAACCCGGTGGACGGGCCGTCCCGGTCAGCGTGACCCGACCTTCTCGAGCGCTCCAATGGCGAGACGCTCGCTGAAGCCGAACGCGAAGGCCACCGCCAGGATCGTCGTCGTCGGCAGCTGGCCGAGCAGGCCCGCCGAGAGCAGCAGGATGGCTGCGAGCCCCGATACCGCGCCGATGGCCGGGCGGGCGAGGGTAACGGTAGTATTGGCGATCCGGTCGGGAATCGTCCCGCTCGGCGAGGTGGAGACAAGCGACAGAAGTCCGCTGAAACAGGCCCCGATCGCGCCCACGAATATGCCGGCGAGCAACTTCGCGGGGCCGACGCTCGCGCCTGAGGTCAGGACGGCATGCTTGCGCCAGAACAGGATTGCAAAAAGCGCGACGAGGACGAGCAGGACCTTGAGGAGCAAGGCTACCTGCTTCTGCACCAGGCGCAGCTTGAAATATTGGTTGTCGTGGTGGCCGTCGCGCAGTTCCATCGCTTCAAAAAGCACCTCGCGACGGGACTCTGTCGTCCCCCCGTCCTCCGCCAGCTTGTCGAGCAAGCGCAACGCCGAGAGCCGGCGCCAGCCCCGCAGCTTCGCATCCACCTCATCCCTGAGCGAGCGCGCGACGATGTCCAGCCGGGTGGCGGAATAGCCGAATATCTCGTGCCGCTTGGCCAAATGGAGATGCCGCCAGGCCGAATCGTACCGACTGTCATCCAGCTCGGTCGCGGCGCAGTCGAGGGCCGCGGTCGCCGCGGCCTTCCAGTCGCGATCTCCCTCGTCCGCCTTCGCAAGGGAGATACGGCTCCGGGCCTGGTCGACCTCGGTCCTGAGCAATTCCAGCTTGGCGTGCCCGACCCGAAAGCGAAGTCCGATTTTGTCGAGCATCTTCATGTGTCATCTCGCCAGCCTGGCCTTGGACGAGGCTAGCTTCCGCCGCGCGACAAGGAAAGGCAGGGCGGCGTCCATGTTTCGCCTCGGGAACGAAGCCGGTTTCTCGCGGTTGGCGCGGATGGAGGCGTTGCATGACCGAGAGGACCAACCCGGAGGAAGCGCCGCGGCTCGACGAGCATCCCGGCGAGGGCGCGGTGCGCGGGACCCAGCGGATGGAGATTTTCGCAGACGCGGTGTTCGCCATCGCCTTCACCCTGCCGATGGTCGAGATCAAGCTGCCCGAGGCCGGGCCGGAATTCGGAGCTGAGCTGCTCGCCTTGTGGCCCCAGTATCTGGGCTATGCCCTTTCGGCGCTGGTCATCGGAATCTACTGGGTCCACCACCATTTCTCGGGCGCCATCTACCGGACGACGGGCCACCATTTCCTGCTCGCGACGATCCTGTTCCTGATCGCGATCGGCTTCATCGCCTTCCCGACGCGCGCCTTCATCGAGCACGTCCACGACCCGGAGGCGCGGGAGACGGGGGCGATCTTCTATACTTGCGCGCTGGCGGCGACGAACCTCACCTGGCTGATCAAATGGCGGACCGGCTGCCTGACCGGCGACGTCGACGACAGGCTGGACAAGGCCTATGTCGCCCGCCTGACCCGCAAATATTACATCACGACGGCCCTGATGGCGGCGGCGGCGGCGCTCGTCTTCCTTCGCTGGGAGGCAGGGCTCGGCCTGGCGGCGGCCGTGACGCTCTTCTACCTCAGGGCGCCCGAGACCCCCGTCTACGTGGCGGAGGCGCCGACGGTCGAGGGGGAGAGCTAGGCAAAAAAAGGGCGCCGCCGAAGCGACGCCCCTCTTTCGAATTGCGGAGGCTTACGCGCTCTGCAGGTTGACCGCGCTGGTCTTGCCGCGCTGGTCCTGCTCGAGATCGTAGCTGACCCGCTGGTCCTTCTCCAGGGTGGTCATGCCGGCGCGCTCGACGGCCGAGATGTGGACGAAGGCGTCGTTGCCGCTGCCCTCGGGCTGGATGAAGCCATAGCCCTTGTCGAGGTTGAAGAATTTTACGGTGCCGGTCGGCATAGTGTTTTCCTTTGGTAGAAAGTGCCGGCGGTGCCGAACATCGACGGCGCCGGGCTTTAGAAGCGTAGAGAGAAGGAAAAACCAACCGAAGAAGGAAATGTCCGTCGCATGCGACTTTAGCCCGGACGCCATGCACGATTTCGCGCCCAAGTGCAAATTAACGGCTCGCCTTGACTCTGTTCTTACGACGAACCGGTCTGAATTTGGTCCGTTGCGAGGAAGGCGGGGCGGGGCCCGGCCGGCCGGCGCGGCTCCTCAGCGGCTCAGCTGCCGGGGTTCCGCCGCCGGCGGAGCTCACACCGCGCCGACCGCTTTGGCGAAGGCGAGGCTGTCGAACATTTCGGTGAACCGGGTCGCCTTGCCGAACTCGAAATGCCAGATGTCGACCTTGGGCGAATCGACCACCGCGCCGGTCGCGCGGTGCCGCCAGGCGCAGCGGCCGATCATCACCACGTCGTCGCCAAATTCGCCGTCGGCGACGAACTGGTCGACGACATAGTCGAGCATCTCCCAGTCTCGGGCGAGAGCGGCGAAATATTCGGCCGCCTCGGCCTTGCTGCGATGGACCCCGGCGAGCTCGGACGGAAGGTCCGAGCCGAGCACCGAGCGCATCTCGACCCGGACGTCGAACAAAGCGAGTATCTCGTCGGCGTTGCCGCCCTTGGTTTCGCGCCAGCGCCGATAGGCCTCGCGAAGGGCTACGACGTGCGAATTCTTCTCGGCGGACATGACTCGACTCTCCCCCCGGTGGAGCCGGAGCGGATAGTAGCACAAGCCGGCGGCAAGTCGAAGCGGCCGAAGCGCGGGGATGCATGCGGGGCCGAATTTTGCAATGCTCGGGCGGCGAGGCCCGGACGGACGAGCGGGCGGTGGCCGAAAGGATCTCGATGCGACCTCTTCTCTTTCTCTTCACCCTGAGCCCGGTCGCGGCCCCGACCTCCGCGCAATCCGCTTTGCCGCCGCAATATCAGCGCGCCGCAGAGTTCCGGGCGGTCGCCGCGGATGCCCGGATCGCCAACGCCTTCGGCGGCGCACCGATCGAGCGGATCGAATATGTCGGCCCCGACCTCTACCGGGTGAGCGCGGGCCGCTGCAGGCTCGACGTCGCCATCGTCGACCTTCCGACCCCGCCGGACGTGGCCGGGGGGCGCCGCTTCGCGGTCAAGGCCGGGCGGAAGGCTTGCGGGCGCTAGGGGAATGGATCCCTGGCTCCTGGCGCCGGCCGGCGCGGCGCTGCTGATACTGGCGCTGGCGCTGAAGCTTCGCGGCGGGGGCCGCGGCCACCTGCTCGGGCCTCCAAGGCCGAAGCCGAGGCATCTTCCCCACGCCGAGCTGGACAGGCTGACCGAACTGGTCGGGCGCGGCGGGGAGGAGGAGGTGCTCCGGCATCTGAAGGCCGCCGGCTATGGCGGGAGGCGGGCGTCGAGGCTCGTCCGCCTCATGGCCCGGCTCGCGGCGGCGGACCGGGCGGCGGCCGGCAAGGAATGAGCCGGCTGTCGTCCCGGCGCTCCGCCACGGCCGCCGGCTTCAGTCACGCGGGCCGGGCGGAGCGAGGCCGGGGCGGACGGCAGGCGCGGAGCGTCGAGCAACCCTATTGCCATTGCGTCGACGTTGCGACTAGGCTTAGGCATAGCCTGTTCAGGAGGAGTCAGCTCAAATGCGCATTCGGACCTTGACGGCCGCGCTCAGCGCCGCGGCACTGGTTTGCACTTCGGCGCCCAGTCTGGCGCAGTCCGCCCCGGAGCCCGCAGCCAGCGTGGAGCAGGGGCTCGAGCTCCGCCACGACGGAGAGCCGCATCGCAAGCGCCGCGGCACGATGTGGGCGGTCCTGGCGTTCGTCGTCATCGTTTGCGCGGCCCTGCTGCTGTTCAGCGACGACGGCAACGAGGGTCCCGTCAGCCCCTGACGCCCGGCCCCCTCCAGCCGGCTTTCCAACTGGCCGTCGCCTGAAAGCGGCCCTGTCTCCCTTCATGGTCCGGCCGGCGGCCGCGGCCGGGAGAAGGGCGCTCGGCCGCAAGCTCCATCCGAAAGATCCGATGCGCCCGTCCGGCACGGGCGGGCGGGCGGCCGCCGGAGCGCCCCCGCCATTCCGGCGGAAGCCCGAATCCAGGGACCCCCGATGAACTCGCCGGGGGGAGAGCTCGGCCCACTCCATCGAGCCTGCGATGACGGATTGCTTCGGAGCGCCCTGCTCGGGGCGAAGACGCGGTGGCGGGCAGTGGCGGCCTGCCCGCGTCGGACGGGCCCGGCCTTGCCGACCCGCCGGGGACCCCACGAAAGTAGTACTTTCGTGGGAATCCCGTCCGGCCTGAGCCGGCTCCCGGCGCTGCTCGCGCGGCGCCTTGCGCCGGGCTCGCTGCACCGGGGCGGCCGGCTCACATCGAATTCAAGTGGAGGATGTTTCCGTCGGGATCCTTCAGCCAGACGAGCTTCTCGCCGCCGGCGTGGTGCACATTGCCTTCGAGCCGGCCGATATCGGGATAATGTTCGAAGGTAGCGCCCTCCTCCTCAAGCGCCGCGACGATGGAATCGAGATCGCCGCCCACGCCCCAGACCACGGCGTTTCCCTTGTTGCCGCCGGCATTCGCGGATTCGTAGACGACCAGCCGGGTCGCGCCGGTCGCGTAGACGTTGACGCCCTCCGCCTTGCCCTGCTCGGCGCACTCGAGGCCGAGGATGCCGGCGTAGAAGGTGTGCGCCCGGTCTAAATTGGCGACGGCGAGGATGGCGGAGCTGTCATGGTCCTTCAGCATCGGATTCTTCTCCAGGGGCGGCGGGGCTCGGGAACGGGCTTTCCTCGCCGCCGGGCCCTTCCCTAACCGACTCCCGCAGGAAGCCGAAATAGGCGTCGCGCTGGGCCTCGGCGACGGCCAGCGCCTCGGCCTCCGCCTCGGCCTCCCAGGCTTCCTCCTCGGCCACGTCGGAATCGATTACCGCCTGCTCCTCCGGCGAGAGAGAGCGGCGATAATCATAGTCGCCCCAGCTTCCCTGCTCCTCGCCGTCGAACCCGCGCGGCGGCGGATAATCGGTCCACCTGCCGTCCTCGTCCTCCCACAATGTGTGGGGATCGTCGTCGATTCCGGGCTCCTCGCCGGGGTGAAGTTCATGAAGTTCACGATGTCCTGCATTGCTGCCGGGGCCGGGCGCGGGCGTGCGGGGAGCGGGGGTGGCGCGCGCGCCCAGCAGGGCCAGGCCGTCCTCGCGCCGGTCCTCGCCGACGGCGTCCAGATACTCGTCCCAGCGCCGCACCAGCCTGAGGTGCGTTGCGCCTTTCTCCTCGGCCCGGTCGATCCGCGAATCGAGCCGGGCGAGGACCGCCATGGTCAGCCTGTTGTCGTAGCGGTGGCGCTCGGCGACGACGATCCCGTCCTTGTAGAGGCGCTCGACGACTCCGTTGCGGGCGCGCGAATAGACCTCGTCGGCGAGCGGCGTGCGCGCCTTGACCGAGGCGGCGTCGAGGCCGGCGGCGAACAGGGGATCGCGGTCGCGAAGGTTGTAGACGGACTTGGCGCTCATCCCGGCCGCCTCGCAGGCCTCGACGATGATCCCGCATTCGGCGAAGCGTTCGAGGAAGAGGCGCTTCTTCTCAGGGGTCCAGCCGTCGTGGCGGAGGCAGCGGGTCTCGGTGAAGGCGTTGTCCGGGTGGCGGGGCTCGAGCCGGTCGACGAGCGCGGGCATGTGGTTGGTGAGCAGGGGCACCGGCCTGGTCTCGGCGGGCGTCGCGGGCTCGGCGGGGGCGCCCCATGGCGGTCCGGGGTTCTGCTTCTGTTCCATACCTCTTTAGATACAGGAAATTTCCTATTCGGCAATGGCGATTTGCTCCGTTTCGGTGGAAAAGGAAGGAGGAGGATTTGTTCGCACGAAGATCACCAAGGCACGAAGGGGCGGTGCCCAGGTCTTGCGCCGCAGGCAATCCTCCCGCAGCCGGTCGCGGGCCGGATTTGGAGGGAGCGCTTCGCACTCCCCGCCCGCTCGGCCCCTTGTGGCCTTTGTGGCCTTTGCGCGAACCCGATTCACTGGCGGGTACGGCGCGGCAGTGGGCGTCCTGGCGGAGGAATTCGAGCAGTCGTCGCTGCTTCCCCCACGTCGCTTGAGGAGGTCCCGGCTTCGGCGCCCCGGCCGAGGCTCGGCACAAGCTTTTCGAGTAGTTGCGCGGGGCCGGGCGGGTCGGCGGCCCGCGAGCGACGCGGCGGGTCCGAGGCCCCCTCGTGGACCTATTTGTTGGCGACCGGGGAGGGGACGAACAGGCCGACGATGAAGGAGAGGACGGTCGTGAACAGGCCCACCACCTTGTCGATATTCTCCTTGGCGACGTCGTCGAGCACGCCGGTGATCACGCCGGCGCAGGCGAGCAGTATGAGGACGAGGGCGCCAATCACCATCAGATAGAGGATGTCGCGCACGCGCGCGCTCGGCTTCTCGCCGAACAGGCCGCCGGCGATGGAGATGGCGACTTCCTTCTTCTTGTCATCCGGAAGTTCGCCGCCGACCTCCTTCATGGCCTCGACCTTCTGGTCGTCGGTCATGGCGGCGGTGAGGCTGCGCATCGTGTCGGTGGGCATCTTGGCGTCTCCTGGCGCGGGGTTCGGCGCCTAGGTAGCGCAGGGCCGGGTGGGCGCGCTGTGACGGGCGTCACGGCATGGGGGCGGGGCGGCGCGGCCGGACGGTGCCCAGGGAAGGCGGCCGATAGCCGTTGGGAAAACCAGGTGCCAGGCACGTAGCTGGCACTGGCAGGCGCTGAGTCACTCAAAGCACCAAAGGGCCCAAAGGCGCCGTGCGTCCCGGAAGCGCAAAACGCTCCTCTCTTGTCGGTGTCGGGGCCGAGCCTCGAGTTGGGATTGCCTGCGGCGCACGAGCTGCCGCTGACTCTCTGGTGCTTTGGGTGAGCCAGTTCAGGCGGCGGCAGCGGCGAGACGGCGGGCGTCCTGGCGGAGGCGCTCGAGGCAGTCTTCGCTGCCGGAGAGCTCCCAGGCGAGGTTGGGGACGATGGCGTCGAGCTTGGCGGCGAGGGCGGGGAGATCGGGGGCGGGGAGGGCGAGGAGGGTTGTTAGGGCGTCGGTATGGGAGTCGAGGAGGCGATCGTAGACGTCCTCGTCGGGCTCGGATTTGGCGGCGTCGAGGACGGCTTGGGCCTCGTGGAAGCGGGCGAGGGCGCGGTCCCAATCAGCGACCGAACCGTCATCCCGGACTTGATCCGGGATCCATCTTCTTCCTTCCGGCGCCGGGGAAGGAAAGGTGGATTCCGGGTCAAGCCCGGAATGACGGTTAGGGGCATGACGAACCAGCGGAGAAGCGCAGACAGCGCCTAGCAGCGCCCTTCGACTGATCTCAGTCGAATTGCGTTTCATAGGCTCCGGACCGCTGGCGGTCCGGAGTGCGACAGCTTATGCTGCCCGTCAGCCATCCTTCGCCTCCTTTAATCGGGAGTCGTTCGCGGGTCAGGGCCGAAGCGAGGCGGGCGCCTTGGTTCGGCTGTTTATGGTGTTACCATATTATGGGGACGGGTCAATAGCCGAAGCTGAAAAAAGACCGCGCGGCCGCCCCCGGACGGGCCGTGATCCCGTTCGAACCGTTCGCTGGTCCGACGAGCTGGATGCGGCGATCACCGCCTGGATCGATCAGCAGCCCGACCCCAAACCCTCCCGGTCCGAAGCAATTCGGCGACTGATCGAGAGGGGATTGGAAATTAGTGCATTGTCACCGTAATCAGCCGGAACCGACACTCAGACCTTCAGTGTGTCCGGAACCTTCATGCCTGGAATTGGCCGGAATTGGGAAACTGCGTGTCCCCGGCATGGGCTTGCGAGAAGGGGCTCCGATTCCTCGGAGCCCCTGAGATTAAGGCGGATTATCTCTCCTGGGATAGATTACTTCTCGCGGTAGTGATGGTTGTTAAGCGAGGGGGGAAAGCGATCCCCGCTCCGCACGTAACGGTCATAGCTGGGACCCGCGTAATCGTCCGTGCGGTCGCTGTACTGGCCGTAGGTGGCGGACTTCGGGCAAATCTCGCCCGCGTAGTAGCGCTTGCGCGCGGTGGTCGTCGTCATGTGACGTCTCCGTGGGCAGTGTTGCAAAGGCAACAACCACGGCGCATATGATGCGTGTCACCGATCGACATGCTCGCGCGGCCTTTCAAGTCGAAGGCACTGCCGGGCCCGTCGACCATCAAGGCGGGGCGGGGTTCTCAAGCGAGGGTCCGCCCCGTTGTTGTGTCTGCGGTTAAGGATGATCTACGGCTGTGTCAACTGAGATCCCGATTCGAGATCTCGAATTTGCGAGAGCGGTTAAGATCTGATATGGCCGCCATTCGCACTCGCTGAGCCGTGGCTTAGCTGAGGCCCCTTTTATGTAGGAGTCATCATGCTCATCCCGGTCGTGGAAGGACAACGGCTCAAGCGTGGCTTCCGAGTGGTTACGGGGTCGATGGACATCGCTACCCTCGTTAAGCACGGGGAGGTGCCGTATCGAGATGCACTCAAGAAGACTGGCTATCAGCGAAGGCCGCAGATAACCCGGGTAAACTCTTTTGCAGCTGAAATGCGCAAAGGGCAAACCGATGTGCCAACGTCCATATTGCTAAACGTCCGAGATCTGGCGGAAGATTTCCTAACCGAGGACGGTAATGACAATCTTTTCATCAATCTCAAAGCTCGATCTCTCAAGCTCTACATTGTCGATGGACAGCACAGGTTCTTGGCATTTAAGAAACTTTTCGATGACGAGTCAGAGAAATGGCGCCATCATCGACTTCAATTTGTTATGATGCTTGGCGCTGATATAAAGGAGGAAATTAACCAGTTCTATGTGGTCAACACGACGGCGAAGTCTGTTAGGACAGACTTGGCGCTTGATCTACTGAAGCAGCGGGCGGAAACCGATGGCCAAATAATGCTAAGTCTCGATCAAAAAGGCCAACGATGGAAGATCGAAGGGCAGGCCATCGTTGATGACCTCTATCGGAACTCTCGGATTTGGGGCGGAAGAATTCAGCTTGCCAACGCAGACAGGCTCGGGACGATTATTCCGTCGGCAAGCTTCATAACTTCACTGAAAAACCTTTTGTCGCTGTCACCATTTTTTATGAAGCTCAACCACGATCAAAAGGTCCAAATAATAGAAGCCTATTGGACTGGAATAAAAAGAGCCCTGCGTGAGCCCTTCGATGGTCGGCCTGACGATTACGCTTTGCAGAAGGGCATTGGCGTGACGGCTATGCACGAGATACTTCCGACGGTAATTGAGATTATTCGTTCTGAAGGCGGATCAGTTCTTGAGCCTGATGCATATCGGGACATTATGGGACCAGTCTTAGAAAGCCTAAGCGGTGATAATACTTCGGGGGAGAATGTCAGCGGGGCTGAGTTTTGGCTAACGGCTCCAAAAGGAGGGGCGGCGGGCAGCTTTTCGTCGAGTGCTGGCAAGCGGGTTCTGTTCGCGAAATTGAGAGCGCTTCTTCCTGAACTCGCCGTCGAATAACTTGGAGCTGAGGCTTATGTCCCGTCATTCGGACCCCACCACGCCTCATTCGGCCGCCTCTCGCTCGCGTATCGAAGAGGCGGAACCCCGCTTTTTTCGGCCGATCGCACTTTTCGGATGCGCCCGTACCGATTTCGCGAGAAGCTCCTTGAGATAGCCGCCGGTATAAGACCGCGCCTCCTCCGCTACCTGCTCCTGCGTCCCCTCAGCGACAATCTCCCCACCCTTGTCGCCGCCTTCAGGGCCCAGGTCCAAGACCCAGTCCACCGTCTTGATCACCTCGCGCTTTCGCGTGTGCTCGATCCGAGGCTCCCCCGGAGCCTCGTCCCTGCGGGCACCAGCGAGCCTCACCATTTGCCCCCGGCCTCTTCGACCGCCTTGAGAAGCGCGTGCTTGCTCGCTGTTCGGCGCTTGCCCGAATTGCGGGGGAGATCCGCGATTCCGGTTTCGGCGCGGCGGCGCAGGAGGTCGCGGCCGAGCTCGGCCATGGCGAGCGGGACGCCTTCGGGTTCAGCCGGCAATGTCTTCGGCTCCGTAGTCACAGAACGTCTCCTCGCGAACGCGACGGTCAAGATAGGCGCGATCGGCATCCGGATAAAGGCGGAGCAGGGCCTGCGCCTGGCCGAGCATCTCGGGGGCGGAGCCGCTGGCATATTGGCCCATGCGGTCGGCGATGAGATCTTCGACCGAAAGGACCCGGAAGCGCGCGGTCTCGCCGATCGGCGCGACGAGGCGCAGGCGCGCGGGATCGATGCCGCCGCCCATGGGGCTGCTCCCGACGATCTCGAAGCCGAGACCGATGGCGGGATGTATCCAGCCGCGAAGCGAGACTCCGGCGCCGGAGGGGCGGACGAAGCCGAGACGGCGAAGCTCCTCTTCAAGCTCGGGCTGGACAGGGGTCGTCACATCGATGTCGCCCGTCATCAGCGCGCTGCCGCTGTAGAATTCAACGGCACCGCCGCCGACCAGCACCGGCCGTGGCAGCCCACGCTCGCTCAGCCTTTCGCTGGCGCGGGCGAGAAGCTGCAGCGCCTCCAGAAACTCGGCGCGCCAGGGATGGTCCGGTGCTTCGGTCATTGTCGCGGCTCTTCCTCGTCGAATGCGCGCCGGCGCGCGTACCCACCCCTAGCCCCTCCCTTGCAGGGAGGGGAAGTTTCGGGCGTTACTCGGCGGCTTCGCGCTCGCGCACGGCGCTGGAGGTGCGCTTCTTTCTCGGCCTCGGCGCGGCCGTTTCGGCGCGGGGGCCGTTCAGCAGGGCTTTGAGATAGCCGCCGGTGTAGGAGCCAGGTTCGGCAGCGACCTGCTCGGGCGTCCCCTCGGCAACGACCTCCCCGCCTTTGTCGCCGCCTTCGGGGCCGAGGTCGAGGACCCAGTCAGCGGTTTTGATGACTTCGAGATTGTGCTCGATGACGACCACGCTGTTGCCCTGGTCGACCAGCGCGTGGAGCACCTCGAGAAGCTTCCGCACATCCTCGAAATGCAACCCCGTGGTCGGCTCGTCCAATATGTACAAAGTCTGCCCCGTCGCGCGCCTCGACAGCTCCTTGGCCAGCTTCACGCGCTGGGCCTCGCCGCCGCTGAGCGTCGTCGCCTGCTGGCCGACCTTGATGTAGCCGAGGCCGACCTCCTCCAGCATCGCCATCTTGTCGCGGATCGGCGGCACGGCCTTGAAGAATTCGTGGGCGTCCTCGACGGTCATGTCGAGGACGTCGGCGATGCTCTTGCCCTTGAACTTCACTTCCAGGGTCTCGCGATTGTAGCGGTGGCCGTGGCAGACGTCGCAGGTGACGTAGACGTCGGGGAGGAAGTGCATCTCGATCTTGATCAGGCCGTCGCCCTTGCAGGCCTCGCAGCGGCCGCCCTTGACGTTGAAGCTGAAGCGGCCGGGCTTGTAGCCGCGGGCCTGGCTCTCGGGGAGGCCGGCGAACCAGTCGCG
>DASVVM010000107.1:0-12690 GCA_036386555.1 Allosphingosinicella sp. | reverse complement strand
CCCCGCGTTGACAAGCGCGGGCACGCCCCCTAGTTCGCGCCCCCTACCCCGTGCCCAGGTGGCGGAATTGGTAGACGCACCAGCTTCAGGTGCTGGCGCTCGCAAGGGCGTGGAGGTTCGAGTCCTCTCCTGGGCACCATTCTTTACGCGTGTGGAACTGATATCATTGCCGCAGCAGGCGGCCGACTCAGCGTGAGCGCCCGGTGGGCTTCGGTCCGTAGTGTTGGATTGATTTTTATAGAACATTGACGGTAACGCAGTCAACAGTCTATAAGAAACGATCTATATCTTTTATGCCCTATTGCAGGCGGCACACGCAAAGCGCCATGAAAGTCAATCTACGAACTTTGGGACCTCAAGAGGCAAGACTGGTCCTCGCATTACGCGAGGAGGGTCGGGAAATCGTGACTGCCTCCGAGATCATCGAGCGGTTAGGGTCGGAGTCGCGCGGACGGACCGTGATCCAGGGCCTGTTGCGCAAAGGCTGGCTCACGCGACTTATTCCCGGCCGCTACCTCTTCCTGCCACCCGAGCACGGTCCCGAACCTCTTGGCGAGAACAACGTCCTGGCCCTCGCGTCTGCGGTGGTTGATCCTTCGTACATCGGTTGGTGGTCTGCCGCGTCCTTCCACGGCTTCACCACGCAAAAGCCAATGGCCGTAACCGTAGCGACGCTTCGACAGATCGCGCCCCGTGTTCTCGAGGGCGCCGAAATCCGATTCATAATGGTCACGCCGCGCAAGTTTTTTGGGTTCAACACCTACTCTGTCTATGATCGCAGCGTCACGCTGTCGGAGCCGGCAAAAACAGTGATCGATTGCGTGGACCGGCCGGCACTGTGCGGAGGCCCCGGCGAGCTTGCGCGCATCCTCTTCGGCGCGTCGGGCGAAGTAGACATCGCAGATGTTATCACCGGCGCGCTTGCGATGAAATCCGCCGCTCTCCTGCAAAGATTAGGATATTTGATGGATCTGCTCGATTGGCCGATATCGGCTGCGCAGCGGGATCGCCTACGCCGCAATATTGGTCCCAGTGCACGCACTACGCTGGGGCGACAGAAACGCAGAGCCGGTGACATCGGATATGTCCCCAACTGGGGCCTGTTTGTCCACATGTCGAAATCCGAGCTCCTCGCCGACATCCCTAAGCGCATCCAGCCGCTCTGATGTTGACCACCCAGCAATTGCGTCAGGTCTCTGCGCGGTCCGGCGCTCGAGACATCTCGAAAGTCGAGATCGACGTCATCTTGACGATGCTGCTGCAACTGTTCCACGAGCAAGGGCTAACCGACCATCTGGCCTTCAAGGGCGGCACCATGCTCCGCAAGATGGTGTTCGGTCCGCGCGGCCGGCTATCCACCGATCTCGATTTTACTCAGCGCTCCGAATTGTCGCCCGACGATCTAATGATGATGATGCTGGAGGCGCTGAGTCAGCCTTATCACGGGATCAATTTCCGGTTCGACCGCGACAAGGACTGGTATTTGACGGAAGAGGGCTGCGCCGCAAATCCAGTCTGCGGATATGATGACAATGTCCGCGGCATCAAAATCAAGCTTCAGATCAGCAACCGGGAAATGCCGATTATGCCGGTCGTTGACCAACGGCAGCTCGATCAGGATTATTTCCCTTTGCTGCCATTCGCGCCGGCGAGGATTCCATGCCTCGCGATGGAGGAAATCATTGCTGAAAAGATCCGTGCGGCGAGCCAGCGCTCGAAGATCCGCGACCTGCACGATCTCGCCCAGATCGCAAAGCGGCCTATCGATCGGAACCGCATCCGGGGTTTGGCGACGTTGAAACTGTGGAACAGCGGCGGCGAAGGGTTGGACTATGCCCGCCTTTGCGACCGCGTTGAGCATGGTGACTATGATGTCGGTGATCTGCGCGATCTGCTTCGCAAGGATCAGGTCCCCGACATAGACGGCTTAAAACGAGAAGTTATCGACGGATTCCGTTTCCTTGACGAGATGACGCAAGTCGAGCGGCAGCTGGCCGCCGACGGCAGGAACCGATTGCGCAGTGAAGCGGCGGCACTTGCGGAGGCACTGGCGCGCGCCTGACCGATAGGACGTGTTCATCGATCCCGGATCAAGTCCGGGATGACGAAGGAAGGGGTCGCTCCGGCGAGGATTCTTCCCCCTTCCACATCCAAACCGCGCCCGCCCGGCATCCTTGCTGATGAACCACCGGGAGCAGTAGCGTGAAACATATCCCCCGCCGCCAGGGACCCTTGCGGATCTTCGACGAGGACAAGGACCGTCTCGTCATCCTCTTCCTCGCCAAGCACGCCTTGTCGGGCGGCGTGCCGCATGCCGAGGACGGGACCCATGCCGTCTATCATCACGAATTGCTGACCACCCTGAGGACGGCCGGCTTCTTCGTCTCCGCGGCCAACAGCTACGATCATATCTGGGAGAGGCCCGACGCCGATTTCGTCGTCCCGCTGCTCAACCGCGGCGGCTTCCTCAATTCGGAGATGCTCGCGCCCTTGATCCTCACCCGCCACGGCCTGCCCTTCCTCGGCGCCGCGCCGATGCTTCGGGGCCTTTCCGACGACAAGCATCTGATGAAGACTGCCGCGCGCCTCCGGGGAGTGCCGGTCACCGACTGGGCGATCGTCCGGCGCGGCCAAGGTCCGGTCGAGCCGCCTGCCTTCCGCTGGGAGCGCCTGGTGGTGAAGCCCAATGCCAGCTCCGCCTCCTGGGGCGTGAAGATTCTCGACGGCTGGGCCGAGGCCAAGGCCCATGCCGAGCATATCCTCGCCTCGGGCCACGACGTCATCCTCGAGCCCTGGGCGCCGCTGATCGACATCGCAGTGCCCGTCGTCGGCGCCGACGGTCCCTGGCTGCTTCCGCCGATGGGCTATTTCCCCGACGTGCCGGGAATGCCGCGAAGCTATGAGGAAAAGCGCGGCCTTATCGACACCGGGGACGAGGACCCGCTGCGGATCGTCGACGATCCGGCCCTGGCCGGCCGCCTGAACGACTGCGTCCGGGCGATGCTCCCCGAGCTCTGGCCGATCGATTACGGCCGCTTCGAGTTCCGCTACGATCCGGCGACCGACGACATCCGCTTCATGGAGGTCAACCTCTCCTGCAACCTCTGGTCGAAGAAGACCATTTCGCGCTCCGCCCGGACGCTCGGGGTGAGCCACGCCCGCCTGGTCGAGACCATCCTCGCCCACAGCCTGCTCCGCCAGGGCGTGGTGAAGGACGTGGTGAGGCTGTATTGATGGGGGGGAGCGTCACTGGAATTCCTCCCCGAGCTTGCCTCGGGGAGGGGGACCGCGCGAAGCGCGGTGGAGGGGAAATTCTGCCTCCGAATTTCCCCTCCACCAGGCTTCGCCTGGTCCCCCTCCCCCAGCGAGCTGGGGGAGGAATTAACAAAATTCGCTTCTCCGGGCGCGCCCTCTCATCCAAACTGCCCCCCGCCGGCATCCTCACCTTTGCCGGCGACAAGCGGGGAGAGACGGCAAGTGGATCAGGAACTGTTACTGGCGTTCATGGCCGCGGGCCTGTTCATCGCGGCCTTCCATTTCATGCGCCTTCGCCACGACAACCAGGACCAGAAGACCCTGCAGGAAGCGATCCGGGCCGATTCCCCGATCGCCACCGAATTGTTCGAGCAGATGCGCGACCGGCCGCGGCGGCGAAGCCAGACCACCGGCATCGTCCTCGTCGCGATCGCGATCGCGATCCTCGGGTCGGGCCTCATCCAGGGCGGCGAGCAGAATATAAGGAGCGCCGGCTCGGCGGCCCTGTTCCCGGCGCTGATCGGGATCGTGATCTATTGGCGCTCGCTTCTGAAAAGGCCGGGTGGCTGATCTCTCACAGCAGGCGGACGAGGCGCTTGCCGCCGCGGCCGCGCGCGGCCAGGGCGCCGCGTTCGAAATCCTCGTGCGCCGCCACGAGCGCGTCGTGAGGGGCTTCCTCACCCGCCTCGCCGGAGCGGGCCGGGCCGACGATCTCGCCCAGGAGACCTTCCTCACCGCCTGGACCAAGGCGTCCGCGTTCAGCGGCGAGGGCCGCTACAAGGGCTGGCTGATGCGGATCGCCTGGCGCAGCTTCCTGATGGATTCGCGCGGCCGGAGCCGCCGGCTTCCCGAGCATAAGGGCGCCGGCGAGACGCCCGAGCAGGCCGATCGAAGCGACGCCGAGCGGGACCTCATCGTCGAGGATGCGCTCGCCCGGCTGAAGCCGGAGGATCGCGCCGCCGTCGTCCTGTGCCTGGTGCTCGGCCATTCGCACGGCGAGGCGGCGCAGATATTGGACATGCCGCTCGGGACGCTGAAGACGCGGGTCGCCAGGGGCAGCGCGAAGCTGCTCGAGCTGCTGGGAGACGAAGATGATTCCGACGACTGACCAGCTCGACCGCCTCGCCCGCCGGCTCGCTTTGCCGGAGCGCGCCCCCGACGAGGCCTTCGTCGCCCGCATCCGGCTGGCGCGAAGCGCGGCCGAGCTCGTCGGCGAGGCGGAGCGCAGCCGGCGCGAGCAGCTGGTGATCGAGATAAGCGGCGGCGGCGCTCTCCTCCTTGCCGCATCCCAGCTCGGCCAGATCGGCGAGCAGGCAGCACACCTCCTCGCACCCCTCGCCACCAGCCTCGGCGGCCTCGCCCTGTTCGGCCTCGCCGCCGCGATGATGCTCTTCACCCTCGCCGGCGATCGCGAAAGCCTGGCTTAGGCACGGCCTTGGCTTCGCGACGCTTCCTCCCCTCCCTGCAAGGGAGGGGTTGGGGGGTGGGTCCGCCGAAGGCGGCCGAAACTCGGAGACCGTAAAAGGCTCGCTACGCTCGCCTACCCACCCCTAACACCTCCCTTCCAGGGAGGGGACGCCCGGCGCTGACCGGGTCTGAAGCCCAGATCCAGAATCCGTATTCCCTTTTTGTTCTCTTTGTGTTCTATTCCTCCCGGCGGGGCCGATTCGCGGGCCGCCTGGAGGAAACGGGCCGTGGAGATTCTTGCCGGTCACTGCTCGCTCGCCGCCGATCCCGGCGAACCCTTCTGCGCATCGAGTTTTTGCATTGGAGGGCCAAGCTTGAAGATGTGCTGACTTCTGCAACAGGCAATGATGTATCCACCTTCGGTCTTGCCCGTTTCGACAGCCGTCAAAACCAGCCGCGCTGCGGAAGAGAATGCTCCGCCGGGCTCCGTTTTGACGACAATTTCGCCGAAAACGGGAAGAAAGAGCGATATTATTTCGGTTCGGCAGTTGCTGTGATCTTCACAGGAAGCTCTAACCGCGTCGTTCGAAAGGCTTAGCAGCCGCCTTTAGGTGTGATTCGCGCCGTCACTGTCGTGCACCAAAACGACGACCAGTAAGACGCTGCCAGTTTGCTATCTCCTCTGCCGGCCGACGCTGAACAGGCGGCCGCAGCAGTGAGTCGAGTCAGCGGCCTTGCCGAGCGGCAAGCATCGGCGTAGTCCCGTTTCGCGCTCTAATCTTGATCGTGATGAGCGCCCGCACTCGCGGTGAACACAGGCACCGGCTTCGGTCGGGTGGCCTGCGGAATACAAGACCTTCGGGGAACACGCAGGGCGCGGTTCCCTGTGTTCACGCGCGATCAACCGCCCGGCTTGTCGGGCGCAGCGGTAACGTGACGCAGGGGAAGCCGTATGCAAGACGAGGCCGAAGAGCCCGAAATCGACTCAAATCGCCATAAACCGACCCGGGGGGAGATACTTCTCGTCGCTGCGGCCTGGGCGCTGCTCGCCGTCACTCTGGTCGCCGGTCTCCGGCTCTGGTCCGGTGGCTCCCATTAGGATTCCCATGTCCCCGTCCATGAGCAGAACGGCTTCCTCTGCGAGGCGGGGGCGGGGGCCGGAGCGTAGGACCACGGGCGTTCCGGCCCCCATAATCTCGCTCGCCTCGAGGTTCCTGCTGCTGTCGCAATGGAGCCGGGAGACCGGCTTCGAGATCGTCGTCGCAGGAGGAGAAGCGGCCAAGCAGGCCAGCCTGCGCGCCCGCCGGCCGGCCCGGGCCGAGGAATGGCGCTGGATGCCCGACGAGGATTCGAACCTCGATTGACGGAGTCAGAGTCCGCTGTCTTACCGTTAGACGATCGGGCAGTGCGGGCCGCGAAATAGGACCCGGCCGTTCGCGGGTCAAGGGCGGCGGCCTACTCGGCGGGGACGGCCGCCGGGCCCGGCCTTCGGCCGAACAGTCGCAAGAGCCTCGGCAGCGGAGCGTTCCTCTCCATCCACGCGGCATAGTCGCGATAGGCCGGATCGGCCGACAGATGGCGCTCCTCGGTCCGCGCCCGCCAGTAATAGACCCCGGCGACCAGGGCCATGACGAAGCTGTTGCGGATCATGTCGGTCATGTTGCCGGTGGTGGCGAAGAACGGAAGGGTCGCGAGCCACCAGAACAGGTTCTTCGACACATAGGCGGGATGCTTCGTCCAGGCGTAGGGACCGTGGGTGAGGATGCCGCGGTGGGTGAGGTTCGAGAACCGGATCCCGAAGGCGACCGTCGCCCAGGCGTAGATCGCGGTCAGCGCGACCAGCAGGAAGGCGACGAAGGTCATCAGCAGCGGATAGCCGTCGAGCCAATAGTTCCAGCCGCCTTCGCCCATCGTCCCGGGATGATAGTCGAGCGGCCCTCCCGGTCCCATCAGGACGAAGGGCGGGTAGCAGATCAGGGCCGCCGTCCAGCCCGCGGCATAGGGATTGGCGGATCGGATATGAGCGTCGAGCGGCTTCATCGTCAAAGCGTAGCCGACCGTCGCGAAGACCGTGTCGACCATGAACATGATGGTGATCAGCCACCGGGTCAGGGTGACCAGGTTTTCGGTGATCTCCTCGCCCGCGGGCGTCACGGTGCCGGCCCAATTGCCCGGAACGATCGCGATCATGAAGGCCATGAAGAAGCCTTTGACCGCCCAGCAGCGCAGATGCTCGTAGACCATCTCGCGCTCGACGAGGCTCGATTTGCCGACCAGCAGCTGGCCGAAATGCCAGGCGCCGTCCCGCGGCTCGACCAGCCGGCGGTCGAGCCAGATGACGTAGGGGATGGACAAGGCGAGCAGCGGCCCGGCGGCGAAGCCCAGCACCTCCATCGAGAACAGATAGGCTCCGCTCCAATACCAGCGCCCGACGCAATAGAGGAAGCCGATCCCCGCCCAGGTCGCCCAAAGGCCCGCGATCTTGACGAGGCTGAAGTCGAGCGCCTCGGAGAGCGGCCGCGGCGGCCCGGCCCAGTCGATGCCCGTCGAAGGGCGGCGGTGGACCTTGTCGACGATCAGCGACCACAGGACCATCGGAACGCCGCAGGCGAGGAGAGCGAGAAGCGCTCCGGTCTGGCCGGAAACGCCCAGGGTCCGGGCGACCGCCACCCATGCGAACAGCCCCGCGAGGCCGGCCACGCCGACGCCCGCGCTGACCGCGGAGCGCGGCCGCGGGTCGTGCCGCGTCTCTGTGGCGATCTCGGCCTCGGCGTTCATCGCACCGGGGCTTAAGCCGGAATGGTAAGCAAGCCGTGAACGCTTGGCGCGAAGCGTCACCCCGGCGCAAGCCGGGGCCTCGGGCAGACCCGCCGAGACTACTTCCCTGAGGTCCCGGCTTTCGGGTTCCCATCAAAGTACCACTTTGATGGGGTCCCTCCCGGGACGACGATTACCTCCATTCCGGCTGCATTCCCCCCGCCGCCGTAAGCAGTTCTTAAACGTCTGGAGCGCTATGCCTTTTGGCTGGCGGCGCAGGTGGGGCGTGCCCGCCGAGGCGATGGCCGGGAGGGACGATGCTGTCGAACGAATGCCATGAGGAGACGACCTTCTCCTTCTCGCGCGAGGCGCCGCAGCCGCCCGAGCGCCGGCGCGCGACCCGCCATCTCACCATCCTTCGGGTGGGCGCCCTGATCGGTCCGAACGGCCGCGAGCTCTGCCTCATCCGCAATATCTCGGCGGGCGGCCTCATGGCCCATGTCTATTCGCACCACGCTTTGGGCTCGGCGGTGTCGATCGAGCTGAAGAGCAACCAGCCGGTTCCGGGGACGGTGGTGTGGGCGGACCAGTCGAACCTCGGAATCGAGTTCGACGAGCCGATCGACGTCGAGGAAATGCTGTCGAGCCACGCTGCGCTCGAGACGGGGTGGCGGCCGCGCCTGCCGCGGGTCGAGGTCGACCGGCTCGCGACCCTGCGCTGCGGCTCGCGGCTCTACGGAGTCAACACGCGCGACATCAGCCAGGGCGGGGTCAAGGTCGAGACCGATCAGCCGCTCGAGATCGGCCGCGAAATCGTGCTCACCATGGAGAAGTTCCGGCCGGTGGCGGGCGTGGTGCGCTGGTGCCAGGGCGGCCTCGCCGGAATCGCCTTCAACCACCTCATCCCCTTCCACGAGCTGATGGAATGGCTGAGGCCGGACGCTGCGCAGAAGCCCTGACCCTGGTCCCGTCATTCCGGCGAAGACCGGAATCCATGAACAGGGACGTCTTCGGCTCCTTCCCGGGGTTCGGTGTTCAGGGAGCCCGGATCAAGTCCGGGATCGCGACGACCGCTTCGCCACGTTGACAGCCCCCGCCCCTTTCGCCAATGGGACGCCCTCCCTGATTGGGTGCCTCCTGGACAGGTGGCCGAGTGGTTAAAGGCAGCAGACTGTAAATCTGCCCGGGTTTCCCGTACGCTGGTTCGAATCCAGCCCTGTCCACCATATTCCCGTCCCCCCACCGTCCGCGCATTTCGGTGCCGGGTCCAAAAGAGGGGACGCGACCCATCGGCATCGAAAGCCCTAGGAAAGTTGCACTCGCCGTGAAGCCGCGGCGATCGTGTTTGCCGATGTCACAGCTTAGTCGCCCAGCCGATCACGTCCCCGTTCCCACAGAACGGGAAGCGCCCGGATTGAGGGTCGCCGACTCTGTCCCGACTGAAAGGATCTGCTCGGCGGAGCCTCTTTCAATGACGGCACAGCCCTCGACATTGCTGAGATTCGCGGAGGCTTTGAGCATCTGGGAAGCGATGTCGGGGTTGCAGCTGCCAAGCAGCGTATCTCCCGACGGAGGGAGGAGGTAGGGACGATGTTGCACCGCAAGCCCCCGTTCCGACCAGATCATTCGGTAAGCATCGAGCCGGGGTACGTAATGCGGATCCTTGCCACCTTCGAGGTCTATCCCCGGGTCGCTTACAAGCAGCTTCGAATAGCCTCGTTCCGCGACCTCGACGAAGAGCTCGCCGTAAAGCGCCTCCGGAGGCCTCGGGATTTCGCGATATCGCCATAGAAGGCTTTTCCCCACCAAAATGCAAAGTCCGATACCGACCATCACGACCGTCGCCCTACCGAAGCTGCTGTTCGTCGAGGTGGGGCCAAGGTACCTTTTCCATAAGGCCGCGCCGGCCACGGCTGCGGCCACGGCGAGCCATGGAAACGCTGGAAGCATATAATGAACCAGGCGCGTTGCGGAGAAGCTGCAGATGGCAATCTGGGCGCCGGCGAGCATCAATGAATAAAGAAACACCGCACGTTCCCGCCCCCGAAGAAAGCTGAGGAGCAGAGGCGCCAGAACCAGTAGAGGCCCCACGAGGAACCAGCCGAGAAATAGCGCTTCCAGGAACAGCAACGGACTCGTTTCCCGGCCGATCAGCGTCTGCTGAAACCGCCCAAGCAGGTCGTTGAAGAACACGGCATCCAGATATCCGGGCGCCGTCGCCTCCCGAGCCGCGAAAAAAACGAGAAGCGGCGCCAGGGCGACAGCCCCCATGGCGGCGTATTGCCGCCAGGACTCGAACGGCCGCCACAGCCGTTTGGTCGCCAGAAGGTAGATCGGGACGCCCGCAAACGGGATCAGTGCTGCGGTGCTCTTGGTGAGCAGGGCGCAGGCGAGCAGGCCACCGAATAGAACCGACATCCGGACCGTCGGCCGGCGCCGATGCAACGAGAAGAACAGGATTTGAAGAGATGCGGTCGTGAAGAACAGCAAGAGCGAATCGTAATCCGCCGTGCGTGCCCCGTGGTCGCTGTAGAAACCGGGGCTGAGAACCAGGATTATGCCAGCGACGAGGCCGGTGACGTACGATCCGGTCACGCGGCGAACAAAGAGAATGACGATAAGGGCTGTCGCGAGCGCCGCAACAGCCGACGGGAATCGAAGCGCCCATTCGGAAGGCCCAAAAATCGCCATGCTGCCGTACATCAGCCAGATCAGCAGCGGCGGTTTCGTGTTCCACAGGTCCGGTTGAGATTCGTAGGTCGTCACCAGCGCCAGCCCCGACTTCCGCATCTCCAGAGCATTGAGGATATTCCGGGACTCATCCCAAAGCACGATGGGTGTCGTTCGCGGATCGAAGAACAAGAAAAAGGCAGCCGCTAATAGAAAAATAAAAATGCAAAATTGCCCTGCAACTGCCTCACGTGCCTTCGGGACGGAGCCGCGCAAGATTTCCGCAGTGAACAAATGCCTCTCCAGCGACCGGGCAGCGAAGCCCAAGCTGTCCGATAAAATAGTTAATGAAGTTAGAACTATGATGATGGCCGTATCGGCTGGCTCACCGCCCGCTGCGTGGTTTGGGGGCGCGGAGCGCCTGGCGTCGCTCCGTGAGCGGAGCTTCAGCAGACAAGCGTCAGTCGCGCACCTCAGGCGGGCTTGCCCGCCGAGGCCGGCTTCGCCTAAAGGACGAAGACCGCGCGGGCGGGTGTAGCTCAATGGTAGAGCAGAAGCCTTCCAAGCTTACGACGAGGGTTCGATTCCCTTCACCCGCTCCAGCCGTCAGACATCCGGGGGATGTCTGACGGAGGAGCGCACGCGAGGCCGGGGGCCGAGCGGGGCGACAGCGCCGCCTCAGCCCCCCAGCCGTTTCGCCCGAGCCACCAGATAGGCGTGAAGCGCGTCGATCTCGGCGTCCGTGAGATGGCTGAAATCGTTCCTCGCCACTTCCGACATCAGGCCGAGGTCCTTGCCGCTCGGCGGCCGGCCGGTCTTCATCAGCGTCCTGAACTGGGCGGCGTCGTAGCCGGCGGCGACGTTCAGGTCCGGCGCCTTCTCGTCGGGCCCTGCCGAACCGCCCATCAACGCCGGCCCGTGGCACTCCGCGCAATTGGTGGCGGCCATGTGCCGGGCCGGCTCGTGCTCGGGGCCGAGCGCGATCGGCGCCTTCGTCCGGAATTCGGCGACGCCTTCGGGCCCGGGCCTGAACGAGCCGATCACCAGTCCGAGGCGGCCGATCGGGCCGGCGCTGAGACCCCTGGTCTGGCCCGGCGCCCGCGGAAGAGTGCGGATCCATCCGACCAGAGCGGCGGTCTCCTTGTCGGTAAGGCGCGAATACATGGGCGAGGGCATGATGAAGAGGCCCCTGCCGTCATGGCCGATGCCCTGGCGGATCCCGGCGGCGAGCTGCTGGTCGGTCGATTTCGCCGCGACCTCGGTGATGTTGGGGGCGAACACCTTCGCGACGCCCGGGGCGTCGAACATGATCTTGCCCTTGAGCCCCTCGCCATGGCAGCTGAGGCATCCGAGCACACGCGCCAGCCGCGGCGCCTCCGCCTTTTCCGCCGCGCCGAGCGCCGGCAGTGTCTCGGGCGCGGCCGAATATTCCCGGCGCAGGATCACCTCGGACCAGGCGAAGATGACGATCGCGACGACGATCAGAAGCGCGATCAGTCCCCCGAGGCCGATTCCGGCCCAGCGCAACGCTTTCCTCATTGGCGACTCCCCCCGGATCCCGCAGATTGGTCTCACGAACCGGCGTGGCGGGCAAGGGGCGGGCCGTTCTGTCTCCCTACCGTCATTCCGGCGAAAGCCGGAATCCATGAACACCGCTGGTGGGGATTTCACGCCTCCGTGTTCATGGATCCCGGATCAAGTCCGGGATGACCTTCCCCGTCGCTTCACCCGCCGTTCACGCGCTGAAAGGCGAGGTTCAGCTTGGCGGGACGGTCGGAGCGGTGCGACCGGTCGAAGCGTTCCTGCGCAGGCGGAACGAGGCGTGGAAGCTGGCCGTTTCTCTATACCGAACCAGGAGTCTCGTCATGCGTAACCTCATCCTGCTCGCCGGCACCGCCGCACTCGCTATCGCCGTGCCCGTTGCGGCCGAAAAGGGCGGCAAGGGCGGAGGCCATGGCGGCGGCAAGCCGGCCAAGGTGGAGCGCGGCGGCGGGCATGGCGGCGGCCACGGCGGAGGCAAGCCCGCCAAGATGGAACGCGGGGGCGGTCACGGCGGCGGCCATGCGGCGCGCGCTGCAAAACCGCACAAGGCCGAACGCCAGGCTTTCCGCGCCGAGCGCCCCGAGCGGCGCGCCCTCCGCGAGCAACGGCGCTCGATCCGCGACGAGCGCCGCCAGGACCATTTCGTCCGCCGCGGCGGCGGGGACCAGCGCGACTTCCGCCGGATCGGCCGCGACCGGGAGGATTATCGCCGGATGCCCGATTTTCGCCCGGACCACCGCCGTTACTCCAACTATGACCGCTCCTGCCCTCCGGGCCTCGCCAGGAAGGGCAACGGCTGCCTTCCCCCGGGCCAGGCCAAGAAGCATTTCGCCCGGGGCCAGAGGATCGAGCGCGAATGGTTCGAGGGCTATCGGATGCCCCTCGCCTATCAAAGCTTCTACCAGGACACTCCGGACTATTATTACAGCTACGACGACAGCGGCTACATTTACCGCGCCGACCGCGGAAACGACCTGATCAGCGCGATCATCCCGCTCTTCGGCGGCGGCTTCGGGATCGGCCAGCCCCTCCCGGCCGGCTACGACGCCTACAACGTGC
>DASVVM010000106.1:0-10738 GCA_036386555.1 Allosphingosinicella sp. | reverse complement strand
TGCCGCGTTGTCGCCCGGCCTTTCCGTTGCTAACAGCCCGGTTTCGGCAAGAGGGTCGTTACTGTCCATGAATGTCCTGCTGCTTGGCTCCGGCGGCCGCGAGCATGCGCTCGCCTGGAAGCTCGCGCAATCGGAACGCCTGGGCAAGCTGTTTGCGGCCCCGGGCAATCCCGGCATTGCCGAGCACGCCCAGATAGTGGCCATCGACCCCGCCGACCACCGCGCCACCGTCGATTTCTGCCTCAAGAACTCGGTCGAGCTGATCGTCATCGGGCCGGAAGCGCCTCTGGTCGACGGGCTCGCCGACAATCTTCGCACCATGGGCTTCTGCGTTTTCGGCCCCAACCGGGTTCCGGCCAAGCTCGAAGGCTCCAAGGGTTTCACCAAGGACCTTTGCGCCCGCTGCAATATTCCGACCGCCCGCTACTTTCGGGCCTCCGACAAGCTCGCCGCCGAGGCCGCCCTTGAGGATTTTCCGGCGCCGCTCGTGATCAAGGCCGACGGTCTCGCCGCCGGCAAGGGAGTCTTCGTCTGCGCGACCGGGGAGGAGGCCGAGGCGGCGCTCGAAACCCTGTTCGACGGAAGCTTCGGCGCCGCCGGGAGCGCGGTCGTCATCGAGGAATTTCTCGAAGGGGAGGAAGCCAGCTTCTTCGCCCTCACCGACGGCGCCACGATCCTTCCCTTCGGCTCCGCCCAGGACCACAAGAGGGTCGGCGACGGCGATACCGGGCCGAACACCGGAGGAATGGGGGCCTACAGCCCCGCGGCCGTCCTGACGTCAGAGTTGGAGGCTCGGACCATGGACGAGATCGTCCGGCCGACCGTCGAGGCGCTGGCCGCCCAGGACACGCCTTATTCGGGGATCCTCTACGCCGGGCTGATGCTGACGGCAGAAGGCCCGAAGCTCATCGAATATAACGTGCGCTTCGGCGATCCCGAATGCCAGGTGCTGATGATGCGGCTGGAGAGCGATCTGCTTGAGCTGATGTACGCGGTCGCGCGGGGCCGGCTCGCCGAAGCGGATCCGCCGCGCTTCTCGGACGGCGCGGCGCTCACCGTCGTGATGGCCGCGAACGGCTACCCCGGCACCCCCGAGACCGGCGGAGCGATCGAGGGCCTGGATCGGGCCGGCGGGGACGGGGTGAGAATCTTCCACGCGGGCACGGCGCTCGAGAGCGGCCGCCTGGTGGCGCGCGGCGGGCGGGTGCTCAACGTCACCGCCGCCGGGGGATCGGTCGCCGAGGCGCGCGCGAGGGCCTATCGGGCGGTGGGCCGGATCGGCTTTCCGTCCGGCTTCTGCCGAACCGACATCGGCTGGCGGGAGATCGCCCGCTCCGGGGGGACCGGCTGATGGCGAGCGCGCCCGGGCCCGCCGAGGTCGCCGCCGAGCCCCTGTGGCTGCCCAACCGCTACGACGAGAGCCAGGATCTGATCCACTTCGTCCGGCTGACCCGCGAGGGGCATCGCGCCGCGACCTTCATCACCGACGACTATATCCCCGCCGACGCGCCGAGGCTGGTGCTCAGGCGAAGCGACGTCGCCGCCGCGCCCTCCGGACCTCCCGCGCCGCTGCACTTCATCTTCCATTCGGCTTATTGCTGCTCCACCGTGCTCGCCCGCGCCGTCGACCTGGACGGAATCTCGATGGGCCTCAAAGAACCCTTGATTCTCAACGACTTGGTTGGCTGGAGGAGGCGCGGCGCCGACCCTCGTCAATTGGGTGCAATACTGGACGCCGTCCTCACCCTTCTCGCCCGGCCCTTCGCCCCCGGCGAGGCGGTCGTGGTGAAGCCCTCCAACGTCCTGAACGGCATCGCCCCGGCTTTGCTCGGATCCCGGCCGCAGTCGAGGGCGATCCTTCTCCATGCCCCGCTTCCCGACTTCCTGCGCTCGATCGCCCGCAAGGGACTCTGGGGTCGCCGCTGGGTGCGCGAGCTGTTCATCGGCCAGCTGCGCGACGGGATGGTCGACCTGGGCCTGGGCGAGCAGCATTATCTCGACCTCACCGACCTCCAGGTCGCGGCGGCGGGTTGGCTCGCTCAGCAGGACGTCTTCGCCCGGCTGGTCGCGGGGTTCGGAGACGCTCGGGTCAGGACGCTCGACAGCGCGACCTTGATGGCTCGGCCGGGCGAGGCAATGGCGGCGCTGTCGGACCTGTTCGGCCTCGGGCTCGACGCGCCGGCGATCGAGCGGGTCCTCGCCGGGCCCGCCTTCACCAGCCACTCCAAGTCCAACGCCGGCTTCAGCGCCGCCGACCGCCTCGCCGAGCAACGCGACGCCGCCGAGACCCACGCGGACGAGATCGAGAAGGTCGCGGTGTGGGCGGAGGCGGTCGCGGCGGCCGCCGGCCTGTCGCTGCAGCTCGAAGCGCCGCTTCTCTAAGATCGGCGCCCGGCACCGATTTTGCCTCGGCGGCGGCGCTTGCCCTCGGCAAAGGAGCCGCTAGGCTGGCCGCCACCACCGGAGGAGGGCGCGGATGAGGCATTACCTGGTTTTGGCTTTGGCGACGGCGCTGGCCGCCTGCGCTTCCCATTCACCCCCGCCTTCGCCGCCCGAGCCGATGGTGCTGCCGCCGCCCCCGCCGCCGCCGGTCCCGATGCCGATGGAGAGCTTCGCAGGTCCGAGCGCTCCGATGAGCCCGGAAGAGCGGGAACGTTATCAGGCGCTCGAGGCCAATCCGGTCAAAAGGGTCGCCGAGGCGCCTGTCAGCACTTTCTCCGTCGACGTCGACACCGGCAGCTACGCCAACGTCCGCCGCTTCCTGAACCAGGGGCGCATGCCGCCGGCCGACGCGGTCCGGGTCGAGGAGATGCTCAATTATTTCCGCTACGATTATCCGCTTCCGACCGACCGCAGCCGGCCCTTCTCGGTGACGACGAACGTCTCGACGACGCCGTGGAATCCCAACAGCCGCCTGCTCCGCATCGGACTGCGCGGCTACGATCTGGCGCGCCGGGAGCGGCCGCCCGCCAACCTCGTCTTCCTGGTCGACACGTCGGGCTCGATGAACGAGCCGGACAAGCTGCCGCTGGTCAAGGCGGCGCTGTCGCTGCTCGCCGACCAGCTGCAGCCGCAGGACCGGGTGTCGATCGTCGCTTATGCGGGCTCGGCCGGGCTGGTGCTGACGCCCACCGCCGACCCGTCGAAGGTCAAGGCGGCGCTCTCCCAGTTCGAAGCCGGCGGCTCCACCGCCGGCGGCCAGGGCATCGAGCTCGCCTACGCCACTGCGCGGGCCACCCGGATCGACGGCGGCATCAACCGGATCATCCTCGCCACCGACGGCGACTTCAACGTCGGCATCTCGGACACGCGACAGATATTGGACATGGTCCGCCGCAACCGCGACGACGGCATCACTCTCACCACGCTCGGCTTCGGCCAGGGCAATTACAACGAAGCGATGATGGAGCAGGTCGCCGACGCGGGGAACGGCAATTACGCCTACATCGACAGCGCCATGGAAGCCCAGAAGGTCCTCGACCAGGAGCTGAGCTCGACCCTCTTCACCATCGCCAAGGACGTCAAGATCCAGGTCGAGTTCAATCCGGCGGTGGTCTCCGAATACCGGCTGATCGGCTATGAGAACCGGCTGCTGCGCGAGGAGGATTTCAGCAACGACGCGGTCGATGCCGGCGATATCGGCGCCGGGCACATGGTCACCGCTCTCTACGAGATCGTCCCGGTCGGCTCCCAGGGCTGGCTCGGTGAGCGCCGCTACGAAGCCAACCGGCCGCAAGGGCCGGCCCGGCCCGGCGGAGAGCTGGCTTTCGTGCAGCTCCGCTACAAACTGCCGAACGAGGACAGCTCCCGGCTGATCCAGCAGCCGATCCCGGCGTCGGCGATCGCCGCCGCTCGGGCTCCGGCCGGCGACATGGCCTTCGCCGCGGCGGTCGCGGCCTACGGCCAGAAGCTTAAGCTCGACGTGCATACAGCGAATTTCGGTTGGGACGGGATCCGCCGGCTCGCCGGGCCGGTCCAGGATTACTGGCGTCAGGAATTCCTCAAGCTGGCCGACCTGGCGGCGGCGCAGGATGCGGCGGCGGCGCCGACTCAATAGCTTGCGCGGCGCGCGATTTAGGGAAAAGGGAAGGTCATGCCGCCTGTCCTCAAAGCGATCATCGGCCTCCTCGTGGCGCTGGCCGCGGCTTGGATATGGCACGGCCCTCTCGGCAACGGCGGACGCCTCGTCGACCGCCTGCAGGGCGAGGCGGAGGCAGCGGTCGCCAGATCGGAGCTGCCCGGGATCAAGGTGAGCCTCTCCCGCGATCCGCTCGCCCGGACGGCGAGGCTGAGCGGGCCGGCCAACGATCTCCAGCGCGAGGGTCTCGGCAGCCAGAAGGGCGTCAGCGATTATGTTCGGGACGTCGAGGGCATGGCGGGCGTCCGCTGGGCGGACGAGCCGGACGCCGGCCGCCGGATCGTGCCGCTCCTCCTCGAGACGATGGCTCTCGCCGCGCTCGCCTATCTCATCGGCCTCGGCCTCGGCTGGCTCCTCTGGGGCCGGCGGCGGCGCGAGGGCTTCGTCTGATTCGAAGAAGGACCTGACCCGCTATGTGGACCGTCGTTCAAGACAATCTCATCCTCCTCGTCGTCGCGCTTCTCATCGGCCTCGCCGCCGCGCTCTGGGCCTTCCGCAAGAGCGGTGGCGGAGCGAACCTCACCTCGGACCGCCGCGCCGACGGGCCCGAGGGCAATGGTCTTCAAGACGAGTTCGCCGCCGCCACCCAGGACGTCGCCGGCGAGATCCTGGGGGTCGACGCCCATCCCCGGATTCCGGGCGCGAGCGGACCGCCCGACAACCTGCGGCTGCTCAAGGGGGTGGGGCCGAAGATGGCCGCGCAGCTGAACGAATTCGGAATCACCCGCTTCGACCAGCTTTCCGGCCTGACCGAGACCGAGGTGGCACTGCTCGACAAAAGGATGGGCGCCTTCGAGGGCCGGATCGCCCGCGACCGGCTGGTCGAGCAGGCCTGCTATCTGGAGCGGGGGGACACTGACGGCTTCGAGGCGAAGTTCGGGAAATTGGGCGGTTAGTCCTCCCCATCGTCAGACGGGGAGGGGTAATGGCGCAGGCTTCCGCCCTCGCGCGTCGGAACCTCTGGCTCAGCGCCAGCTGCCCCTCCACCACACTTCGTGTGGTCCCCCTCCCCACCGCTTCGCGGCAGGGAGGACCAGGCGGTCAACCCCCTCGCCTCTTTCTCACCACTTCGCTGGCGAGCAATTTGTCGATCTTGAAGCCGTCCATGTCGACGATCTCGAACTGCCAGCCGCCGAAGGTGAATCGCTCCCCCACCTCGGGGATATGCTTGAGCACGGACAAGGCGAAGCCCGCCGTCGTCGCATAGTCGCGGTCCTCCGGCAGGCCGATCCCGAGCCGGTCGGACAAAGCGTCGGCCGAGAGCGAGCCCGAGACCCACCAGCTGCCGTCCTCGCGCTCCACCAGGGGGGCCTCCGGCCCGCCCTCGAACCCGCCGGCGAGCACTCCGGAAATGGCGTTGAGCAGGTCGGCGGAGGTCACGATCCCTTCGAAATGGCCATATTCGTCGTGGACGAAGGCCATCCGGGTCTCGCTTCCGCGGAGCACGGCCAGCGCGTCCATCGCGTCCATCTGATCGGGCACCACCGGAGCCTCGCGGCTGAGGGCCCGCAGATCGAGCGGCCGCCCCTCGATCAGGGCCGCGACGAGATCGCGGGCCTGGACGATCCCGATCAGCTTGTCGACCGAGCCGTCGGCCACCGGGATCCGGCTGTGGGGAATCCCGACCAGGGCCCGGCGGGTCTCCTCGTGGTCCGCCCCGGCGTCGATCCAGTCGACCTCGGTTCGAGGGGTCATCACCTCCCGCGCGGGCCGATCGGCGAGCCGGACTACGCCCGAGATGATCGCCCGCTCATATTCTTCGAGCACGCCGGCGTGATGGGCCTCCGCGACCACCAGGTGAAGCTCTTCCGCAGTGACCTTGTCGGCATTGTCGCGGCGCATCCGGAGCAGCCGGAAGATGAGCGCGCTGGTTCCGTCGAGCAGCCAGACGAGCGGCGCCGTCGCCTTCGAGGTCCACAGCATCGGCGGAGCGATCAGGGCCGCGATCGGCTCGGGAGAGCGCAGCGCGAACTGCTTGGGCACGAGCTCCCCGATGACCAACGAGGCGTAGGTGGTGATGAGGATAACGATGACGAAGCCCAGCGTCGCCGCCGTTTCCGGAGCGAGGCCGAGCGGGACCAGCCTGGCGCCGACCGGGCCGCCGAGGCTGGCGCCGGAATAGGCGCCCGCGAGGATCCCGATCAGGGTGATTCCGATCTGGACCGTCGAAAGGAACCGGCCGGGGTCCGACGCGAGGTCGAGCGCGGTCTGGGCGCCCCACCGGCGCGCCTTGGCCATCGCGTTCAATCTGGGCTTGCGCGACGAGACGATCGCCATCTCCGCCATCGCGAACACGCCGTTGAGCGCGATCAGCATCAGGATGATGACCACGTCGAACCAAGGGAATGGCGGCAAGGGGGGAACGGGCGGCATGGCGCCCACGGCTCTTAGCCGGGAAGCGAGAGGCGCGACAAGGCGTTCGTGATCCTCCCCATCGCGAGATGGGGAGGGGGACCCCGCGAAGCGGGGTGGAGGGGCATCTGGCGCCGGCCTGTGCAACTGCCCCTCCACCACACTTCGTGTGGTCCCCCTCCCCACCGCTTCGCGGCAGGGAGGATTAGAGGCGCCGCTTCCTGAAGAAGGCCTTCAGCAATTCCCCTGCCTCGTCCTCGCCCATCCCCGAATAGACCTCCGGCGCGTGGTGGCACGTAGGCTGGGCGAACAGCCTGGGCCCATGGACTACCGCGCCGCCCTTGGGATCGGGCGCCGCGAAATAGAGCCGCGACACCCGCGCAAGCGCCATCGCACCGGCGCACATCGCGCAGGGCTCGAGGGTGACCCAGAGGTCGCAGCCGTCCAGGCGCGACGTGCCGAGCGCGGCGGCCGCCGCGCGCATCGCCACCATCTCGGCATGGGCGGTCGGGTCGTTGTCGAGACGCATCCGGTTGCGCCCGGAGGCGACCACCGCCCCGGCCCGGGTCACAACCGCGCCGACCGGCACCTCGCCGTCGACGGCCGCGGCGCGAGCCTCGTCGAGCGCGCGGCGCATCGGTCCGGAAAAGGCGGAAGTCACGCCTTCGGCCTAGACCGGGCCGGACAGGCCGGGAAGCCTATTGCTGATTCGCCTGCTCGTTGCCCCCGACGCTGACGCTCGGCAACTCGATTTGAACGTTCTTGGTGGTCGTTCCCACCTCGACCGGGTTCACCTTCACCTCGAACTTGGGCGCCTGGGCGTTCTGAGTCTGGTTGAGATCGAGCAGGCCGAGCCAGACGGCGCCGATGGCGAGCAGGATGATCAGGGCGACAATCAACAGGATGGCGCGTAACATGGATCAGCTTCCTCCGTTCATCCGACAACGAGGCCTACGCGATTCGGTTGCAGGTCCGCAACGAGCGTTTCGCCTTCGGCCTCCAGCTTCAGGTTGACGAAAGCGGCTTCCGCCGCTATCCGCCCCGGCTTTCCGGGACCGTGTTACGGGCCCGCTTCAACCAGGACGATAGATCATGTCGCGCATTTGCGAGCTGACCGGCAAGGGCCGGCAGGTGGGCCACAACGTTTCCCACGCCAACAACAAGACGAAGCGCACCTTCCTGCCCAATCTGCAGAACGTGACCCTGATCAGCGAGTCCCTCGGGCGTGGGGTCAAGCTGCGCGTGTCGATGAACGGCCTTCGTTCGGTCGAGCATGTCGGCGGCCTCGACAATTGGCTGCTGAAGTCGAAGAACGACAGCCTCAGCCTCAAGGCGCGCCGACTGAAGCGCGAAATCGCCAAGAAGCAGGGCGAGACGGCGACGGCCTAACTCCCGTCATCCCGGCGAAAGCCGGGACCTCAAGTCGAGAAGTCACCGTGGGTCTCCCCGAGGCCCCGGCTTTCGCCGGGGTGACGACCCGAGCGAGCCTCACTCCGCCAAAGCGAATTTCATCAGCAAGGTCCGCTGCATCGGACTGTAATTATCGTCCGAAGCGATCCACAGGATCGTTCGAGCGCCCTCGCGGGTCACGCTCAACGCCTCGAAATTGTCGCGGGTCACGCTCCCCTCGAAAGCGGCGACCTCCTGGCCCGTAATCAGCGCGCGCTCGGCGAGCGTGGGCAAGCCGGCGACGGTAAGCCTGACCTTGAAGCCTTCGAACAGGCCGACTTTCCGGTTGAGCAGCACCAGCCTTCCGTCGGGGAGCACGGCGGCGTCGGTGATCCGGTAGCCCTCGGGCGGCCGGTAGCGCAGGCGCAGGGCCGGAGTGCCCGGCACAGCCGGATCGCCGGAGAAGAGGACGGCGTCGCTGTCGCCCCCCTCCCCTTCGGCGAAGACCAGGAAGCGGCCATCGGGCAGCCTCACCATCGCTTCCGCGCCGGCGTTGTTGCTCCAGTTCCGCATCGTCGGCGGCGCTGCGGCCGAACGGCGGTCGAAGCTCAGCTTGTCGTAGCGCCAGATCGCGCCGGCGTTCTCGAAACCGATCCAGGCGTCGCCGCGATGGACGACGAGCGATTCGATGTCGCGATTGGCCTTGTCGCCCAGCGGCCCCGGCCCCTCCTCGACCATGGCGACCTGAGCCCGCGCCGCAGCGCCGCCGTGCGGCAGCGGAAAGCGGATGCGCCATCCGGCGTCGCTCATCGCCAGCGCCTCGCCGCCCTCGACATGGAGGGCCGAAATGCCGCCGATGCGGGCGTCGTTGCTGGTCAGCGCCCAGGCGCCGAGGAAGGCGAGCCGTCCGAGCCGCTTGGCGCCGGGATCCTTCGAGTCGAGCGCCAGCGGAACGAAGCGCACGAAGCTGACCGCAGGCGGCGGTTCGCGATGCTGGAGGGCCGGCGGAGCGAAGGTCGCAAGCAGGACGAAGGCGGTAAGGAGGAACAGGATTCGCACTTCGGGCTAGAGCCCCCCCTCCGGGCAGCGGTCTCGCTCGAAGCTCGTGCCGTCGCCGCTGATCGTCAGCCTCGAGCCGTCCCCCGACAGTCGAAGCTCATGGCTGTTCCGCCATTTTTCGCCCTCCCCCTGATAATCGGCCTCGACCCGGATCCGGCCGGCCGATTCCGCGGTCACCGAGCGGACGGAGCCGATGCTTTCATGGAACCGAAGCTCACGCGCGCTGACGGCGAGCCGCCCGTCGCTTGGGCGTCCGCAGGCTGCCCGCGAGCTGTCGTAGACGCCGTGGAAGGCGGCCGGGATCGCCTCCTCCTCCACGGTACCTTTGGGCTCCGGCGCGGCGGAGGCTTGCGGGCCGGCCGAAGCGCCGGGCGCGGGGTCGGCGGCGTTTACCGCGACACCGGCGGCTTTCTCCCCGGAGCCGCAGCCTGCGAGAACCAGGGCGGCTGCCGCCAAAAGCCGATTTGCCCGCATTTTCCGCCTCCCTTGCTGCCGTCCGTGCCGCCAAAGCATCGTTTTACCGCAAAATTGCAACACCTGCCCGGCCCAATCGTTCTGTCGGGCGAAGCGGGGTGGCCTTGTTGGAGTAAGTTCGATGAACAAGATTCTTCTGTCGATGGCCGCCGTCGGCGCCATCGCCGTCGCGGCCCCGGCCGCCTCGCAGACCTGGAGTGACAATAATTGGAACGCCAATGCCGGCGGCGGAATGGGCATTTCGAACCAGATCGCCAAGCTCGACGCCCGGATTTCGGCGGGCATCTCGTCTGGCGAGATCAATCGGACCGAAGCGCGGGACCTGCGCATGGAGCTGCGCCAGCTGAGGCAATTGGAGCGGCAGTACAGCTATAACGGTCTGACCCAGTCCGAGCGCGAGGATCTTCGCGTCCGCCTGCGCGCACTCCGCGAGGACGTCCGGATCGCCGACAATGGCCGCTACGACCGCGACAGCCGCTACAGCTGGGACGACCGCTACGACAACAACAACGGCTATTCCGGCCGCGGCGGTCCCTACGAGCAGCCCTACGACACCTATTGCGACACCAATACGCGCGGCGGCATCGGCGGCCTGATCGAGGGCGTCCTCGGCCGCAATAACGACAATTGCAGCCTCCGGGTCGGCTCCCGCGCGTCCGGCAACCTCTATTCGGTGCCGTCGCAATACCGCTACAGGTACCGGGACGGCAACGGCGTCTATTATCGCTCCGACGGCCGCAACATCTACCAGATCGACGCCCGCACCCAGACCGTGCTCCGAATCTACGGCATGGACTAAGCTTCGATCGCCAAAGCAAGAGTGAGGCGCCCCGGCTCCGGCCGGGGCGCCTTTTATCTGTCGGAGTCCGAGGCGACGTAGACGAAAGCGCGGGCACCGGATTCCAGCCGGACGCGAATGCGCTCGATCGGCCCCGACTCGTATCGGTCAGCCGATTCGATCTCGTCGGCGGTGAGGGTGAAGACGATGCCCGCAATCCGGTCGGCCGGATTGCCGCTGGGGCGGGCGATCGTGTGGACTTCGGCACCGCTGATGGCGACGACGCTCGGGTCCATGATTTTCATCGGCGACAAGGCGAAGCCGGCCAGCACATCGCGCCGCCCGTCGAGCAATCGGCCGAAGGTCGCGAGCTGGACATTCTCCTGGCGCAACGTCCCGTAGGAAAAGAGTGGAATCTGAGCTTCTTCGGTCATTGGCGCCTTCGTCACCCTCGTGGTAGCCGAATGATGTATTCTTTCTTTGCTGCGTGAGCAGTGCCGGACGCCGGGTGGCCACCCGGCGTCCGGCGTCGGCTGTCGGATCGTCGT
>DASVVM010000105.1:0-7659 GCA_036386555.1 Allosphingosinicella sp. | reverse complement strand
GCCGCCGCACCCGGATCGCGCACCATGACGGGTTCTACGTCGACCAGGATTATCTGGTCACCGGCGAGATGACCAAGATCCGCGAGAACGGGGCGACCACGGGCGTCGGCGTGCTGGCGACGTTCGTCTATGACGATCTCGGACGGCGAACCTCGCTGACGAGGGGCAACGGCACCACAGCGAGCTACAGCTACGACGCCGTGTCGAGGCTCTCCCAGCTGGTCGACAACCCGACGGGCGCGACCCACGACCAGACGCTCGGGTTCACCTACAACCCGGCGAGCCAGATCGTGAGCAACACGCGGACCAACGACCTGTTCGCGTTCGCTCCGCCGATCGCGACCCAGACCACGCCGGTCAACGGGCTCAACCAGCTGACCTCGGTCACCGGAACGTCGGTCGCCCACGACCTGCGCGGCAACCTGACCGCCGAGTCCGGCCGGAGCTACGGCTATACGAGCGAGAATTTGCTCGGCTCGATGACCTATGTGGGCACCACGAGCCTGGCCTACGACCCGCTGATGCGCCTCCACCAACTCGTGGGCTGGAGCGGGCCGAAGTTCACCTATGACGGCATGAACCTCGCGCTCGAGACGCACTTCACCAGCGGCGCGGTGCAGAGGCGGTTCGTGCATGGGCCCGGGGTCGACGAGCCGCTGGTCCAATATGAAGGCTCCGGCACGACCGACCGGCGGTTCCTCCACGCCGACGAGCGCGGCTCGATCGTCGCCCAGAGCGACGCGACGGGCGCGGTGACCGCAGTCAACCGCTACGATGAATACGGCCAGCCCCACGGCCCATCGGGGGCAGGCACTCTGGCCGGGAGGTTCGGCTATACCGGCCAGGCATGGCTCCCCGAGCTCGGCCTATGGTACTATCGCGCCCGAATGTACAACGCGCGCATCGGCCTTCGCGCCAGTCGTTCCGCCACTCGTGGCTCCGGGAACGCGCCATCGTGCGCATTGCATTCCTTGCCGGTTTCGTCTATGTGAATTCGACTTAAGTATCTAGCAAAGCAGTATTTTTCGCCACCGAGACCGCCAGATGCGGGCTTCGGGGCGATTGGAGCGCGCCCGAAATGCCGATTTCAACCAATTCGACCATATCGCTCACAGGGGCCAAGCCGGCCGACATCGTCGTCAGCGCCGACGGCGCGACCCTCTACGCCGCCGGGTCCGACGGCAAAGTTCGAGTGTTCGATCTCGCGAGCGGCTCGCTCCTTCATGTCTGGGACGTCGGCGTAAGGCTGGGCGGAATCGACCTCTCCGCGGACGGCAGCTTCCTGATGGTGGTCGAACTTGAACCTCTCGCTCTCACGGAGAGCCCGGGCAGCGGCGTTCCGCATCGGACGACCTTGACGACCTATAAGGTCGATACCGCCACGGGAGTCGTCCAGAGCTTTCCGCTCACCGTCGATTATTACGATTCGACGATGCACGACGTCGCGGTGCTCGCCGACGGCACCGTCCTGTTCACCCAGACCTGGACCGGCTCCGGCCACTTCCCGTTGTGGCAGCTCGACCTCGCGACCGGACAATATAGCGGGAGCGGAGCGACCTATAACCAGGCGGGCACTCTGATCGTTTCGGCCGATCGCGCAGAGGCCCTGTTCGCTCCATCGAATGTCTCGGACGCGCCCTTGCACATTTATCGCGCCGGCGAAGGGGTCGTCCATAGCCATGGTAATTACGAGGACTCGGTAAGCGGCGCCAATCGCGGGATCGAGGCCTTCAGCAAAGAAGCCGGTCTGGTTGTGCAGCATCTCGCCGGCACGAGCTTCGAAACCGGGATCGTGACCAACGGCTTCATCGTCTACGATGAGACGTTGGATTATCAGCTGAACCTGGTCACCCTTCATCCGGAATGGCTGAACGGCAAGTTTTCGGGTCTCGCGTTCAGCGCCTCGGGGTCGAGCCTCTTCATACTCGATGACGGCTATGACCGGATCATCGAGCTCTCCACGACCGACTGGAGCATCGTCGCGATGTTCCCGGTCGGGTCAAACGTCGGCGATCACAGCGACGGCGACTATGGAAACCGCCTGGTCGCCCTGCCGGACGGCCAGTTCCTGGTCGTCACGTCGTCGGGCCTCGAGCTGGTCAACACCGACGCGCTGTCGATGGTCGAGGGCACGGCGGGCCCCGACTCCCTGACGGGCGGCGCCGGCAACGAACTGATCGAGGGGGACGCCGGCCATGACGACCTCTCCGGCCTTGGCGGCTTCGACATTCTCGACGGCGGCACCGGCAATGACGAGCTGCTTGGGGGAGCGGGCTCCGACATGCTCGCGGGCGGCGCCGACGTGGACCGGCTCGATGGGGGCGAGGATGACGATGTGCTCGACGGCGGATCGGGCGACGATGTCCTGATCGGCGGCAATGGTGCGGATCATTTCATGGGCGGGGACGGCGTCGATACGCTCGATTATTCCGGCGATGCCGCACCGCACGGAGTCATCATCAACCTGAGCCATGATCATCGCCTCGCGCCCACCGGGCGTCCGGGCTCCGCTCGGGAGGTTGGACCGCTCGAAGCTTTGGACGGCTGGGGTCATTACGACACGCTCGGGCTCGACATCGAGTATCTCACGACCGGTGCAGGCGACGACTGGATCGTCGCGAGAAGATTCGAAGGCAATCATGTCGATGCCGGAGCCGGCGACGACCTCATCGAGGGCGGCCATTCCAGCGATCAGATTTTCGGCGGCGAGGGCGAGGACGAATTGATCGGCGGCTCGGGCTTCGATTTCCTCGACGGCGGCACAGGCGCGGATACCATGTCCGGAGGCAGCGGCGGCGACATCTTCATGGTCGACGATGTCGGCGATATGGTGATCGAGACCGCAGGCGAAGACCTCGACCAGGTCTATGCGAGCATCTCCTATACGCTCGTCCCCGAGGTCGAGAATTTGATTCTTCTCGGCACGACCGCCCTGGATGCGACCGGCAACGGCGCGGACAATTTCCTGGGCGGCAACAGTGCTGCCAATATGCTGTCCGGACTCGCCGGGAACGACAGGCTTTCCGGCGGAGCGGGCGCCGACACGATGTCCGGAGGTCCGGGCGACGACGTCTATGTCGTCGACAATTCGAACGACCTGGTCGTCGAGAATCCGGGCGAGGGCACCGACACGGTGCAAAGCTCGGCGAGCTACCTGCTTCCGGCGAACGTCGAGAACCTCACATTGACCGGTATCGCGGCGGTCGACGGCACGGGCAACGCCCTCAACAATCGAATCGGCGGCAACGCCGCCGCGAACGTCATCCGCGGCGGCGGCGGCACCGACATCTTCGTCGGCGGGGCCGGGGACGACATCTATTTCCTCGAGGCCGACGTCACCGTCAGCAAGCAGGGCGGCTACAGCTTTAGCGGAATCGACCAGGTGATCGAGGCGGCCGGCGGCGGCGTCGACACGATCTGGTCCAACGCCTCGATCACGCTTCCCGCCGAGGTCGAGAACGTCGTTCTGACCGGCGAGCTCGATCTCTCCGTGTTCGGCAACGCGCTCGGCAACAGGATCGTCGGCAATTCGGGCCGCAACTTCGTGCAGGCGCATGGCGGCGACGACCATATCGACGGCGGCGCCGGGGCCGATCACATGGACGGAGGCGCCGGAAACGACAGCTATGTCGTAGACAATGTCAGCGACCTTATCATCGAGTCCCCCGACGGCGGAACCGACCGGGTGTTCAGCTCCATTAGCTACCAGCTCCAGTTCGAGCTGGAGCATCTCACTCTTCAGGGCACCGGCGCGATCGACGGCACCGGCAATCACCGCGACAACGAGATGACGGGCAACGGCGCCGGGAACGTCCTGACCGCGGGTGCCGGCAACGACCTGATCGACGGGGGCGCCGGCGCCGACAGCATGTCGGGCGGGTTCGGGAACGACATTTTCATCGTCGACGACGAGGGCGACGGAGTTGTGGAGGGCGCCGGGCAGGGAACGGCCGACGAGGTTCGAACGACGCTTGCCAGCTACACGCTCGGAGCGGAGGTCGAGAAGCTGACGGGCCTTCTCGGCACCGGCCAGACGCTCACCGGCAATATGCTCGCCAACACCGTCGCCGGCGGCTCCGGCTCCGATCGGATCGAAGGCGGCCTCGGCTCCGACCTCCTGACGGGAGGCGGCGGATCGGATCATTTCGTCTACCGTGCGGTCGCCGACTCGACCTCGGCGGGGCCGGACACGATCGCGGATTTCCAGTCCGGTACCGACAAGATCGACCTGACAGCGCTCGGCCAAGTCTCGGTCGGCTGGACCGACCAGACCGATTCCAGCGGAAACCGCTTCAGCCTCGTCACCGTCGCCGCCAGCGGCGGCACGCTGACTCTCCGCGTCTATCCCGGCGTCTCGACGTCCGACTTCCTGGTCGATTCGGCAGCGACCGGCCCCGGCCCGATCGCCGGCACCGAAGGCGACGACGATCTCGAGGGCACGGACGACGCCGATGAGATGTTCGGGCTCGGGGGCGACGATCGTCTTGACGGGCGCGCCGGGGCCGACACGATGGCGGGCGGCGCCGGCGATGACGGCTTCGTGGTCGATGATCCGTTCGACCTGGTCATCGAGAATGCCGGCGAAGGCACGGACACGGTCACGAGCCTGATCGAGGCGTACGCGCTCCCCGACAATGTCGAGAACCTGACCGGCAATACCGGGCCGGGCGGGCTCCAATGGCTCACCGGCAACGCGCTTTCGAACGTGATCACCGGCGGCGGCGGTTACGACCGGATCGAGACCGGCGTCGGAGGAAATGACGTCGCTCACGGCGGGGCCGGCGAAGACGTGCTCTATATCGACTGGCGAACGGCGACCGCGCCGCTGATTACCGAAGGGCTGACAGTCAACGGTTCCGACGGCGGCTGGGACGGCACCTATAGCGCCGGGCCGGGCTTCAGCGTGGCCTTCACCTCGTTCGAGCAGGTCGAGATCCGTAGCGGATCCGGGGATGACACGATCACGACGCCGGGCGGCGGCAGCACCGTCGGCGCCGGCGCCGGCGCCGATCGCGTGACTCTCGGCTCGACCCTCGACTCCGCGGACGGCGGCGAGGGCGTCGACGGGATCGCCGTTGACCACGGCGCGACCAACATCGGCATCGGTTGGCACATTCCGACGAACCAGTATTTCGGCCCTAACCCGGCGACGATCTCGGGCTTTGAATATTTCATCGACCTCAAGACCGGCAGCGGCGTCGACCGGATCGAGACCGGCACGCTCGCTCTCGATGACCTGGTGCACAGCGGCGCCGGGGACGACGAGATCACGGTCTATAACGGTCATGACGGGGTCGACGGCGGTGAAGGCGGCGGTGACCGGCTGGTCGTCGATTGGCGAGCGTTCGGCGCGTCCAGCGTCACGATCACTGGCTATGCGACGCCGGGCGCGGCGGGAACGGTCTCCGACGGAACGGCGCGAAGCGTCGATTTCGATGGGATCGAGCAGCTCTGGGTGCTCACCGGGAACGGCGACGACCAACTTGCCGGCGGGGCAGGGGCGGACGTTCTCAATTCCGGCGGCGGCAACGACCGCCTGGACGGAGGCCTCGGCGCCGACCAGATGGCCGGCCTCGACGGGAACGACGTCTACATCGTTGACCATGCCGGTGACCGGGCGAACGAGGCGAGCGCTTCGGGCGGGGACGATCTGGTGCTGTCTTCGGTATCGTTCACCTTGGGCACGAACCTCGAGCGTCTGACCCTGACCGGGACTTCGGGCCTCACGGCGGTCGGCAACGGGCTCGCCAACGTTTTGACCGGCAACAGCGGCAACAACTTCCTGAACGGGGGCGCGGGCGCGGACCAGATGGCGGGCGGGCTCGGCAACGACGTCTATTTCGTCGACGAGGCCGGCGACCTCGTCACCGAGCTTGCCGGCCAGGGCACCGACACGGTGCAGGCGGGCTTCAGCTACACGCTCGCGCCCGAGCTCGAGAATTTGACCCTGACCGGGGCCGCGGCCGCCAGCGGCACCGGCAACGCCAAGGACAATGTCCTGATCGGCAACTCTGCCGCGAACACTCTGACCGGCCATGGCGGCAACGACCGGCTGGACGGCGGGGCGGGCGTGGACAACCTCTCCGGCGGCCAGGGCAACGACGTCTATGTGGTGAGCGAGGCGGGCGACGTCGTCAGCGAGCTTTCCGGCCAGGGCACCGACACGGTCCAGAGCTTCGTCACCCGGACCCTGGACGCCAATGTCGAGATCCTGACCCTGGTCGGCGCGCTGGCGATCGACGGCACCGGCAACGCGCTTGCGAACGTCTTGAACGGCAACAGCGCGGCGAACACGCTCGACGGCGGCGCGGGCGGCGATTCCATGTTCGGGGGGCTCGGCGACGACACCTATATCGTCTCCGAGGCGGGCGACCGGGTCACCGAGACCAGCGCGTCGGGAGGCAACGACCATGTCCTTGCCTCGGTGTCGTTCACCATGGGCGCGAACATCGAGCGGCTGACCCTGACCGGCGCCGGCCACACCACCGGGGTCGGCAACGCGTCGGCCAACGTCATTCTCGGCAATGCCGGCAACAACGTGCTCTCGGGCGGGGCGGGCGCCGACCAGATGACCGGCGGTCTCGGCAACGACATCTATTATGTCGACAATATAGGCGACCAGGCGATCGAGGCGGCGGGCGAGGGGAGCGACACGGTGCGCTCGACCATCGCCTGGACTCTCGGCGATCATCTCGAGCATCTGACCCTGATCGGGAGCGCCTCGGTCAATGCGACCGGAAACGCGCTCGCCAACATCGTCACCGGCAATGCGGGGGCGAACACGCTCAGCGGCCATGGCGGCAACGACACGCTGGTCGGGGGGCTGGGAGCCGACAGCCTGGTCGGAGGAGCGGGCGACGACGTCTACCAGATCGACGGTCTCGACACTTTGACCGAGCTTGCCAATGAGGGCACCGACACGGTCCAGACCGGCCAGAGCTACACGCTTCTCGCCAACTTCGAGAACCTCACTTTGACCGGAAGCCTCAACCTCGCGGGCACCGGCAATGCGGCCAACAACGTCATCGTCGGCAATGCGGGCAACAATGTCCTGAACGGCATGGCCGGCGCGGACACCATGTTCGGCGGCAATGGCGACGACACCTATGTCATCGACAACGTCCTCGACCGCGCGACCGAGAACAGCGCTGCGGGCGGCACCGACACGGTGCAGAGCGCAGTGACGTTCGCGCTCGCCGCAAATGTCGAGAACCTGACGCTCACCGGAAGCGCGGCGGTGAACGGCATCGGCAACGCGCTCGCCAACGTCATCGCCGGCAACTCCGGCAACAACGTCATCCAGGGCGCGCTCGGAGCGGACTCGCTCTCGGGCGGCGGCGGCAACGACCGCTACGTCTACGCCGCGACCGCCGACTCGACGGCCGCGGCGCGCGACACGGTCTCCGGGTTCAACGGCGGCGACAGGATCGACCTCTCGCTGATCGACGCCAACGTCAGCACCGCCGGAACCAACGACGCGTTCGCCTGGATCGGAGCGGGCGCGTTCTCCGGCAATGCCGGAGAGCTGCGAGCGACCCAGAACGGCGCCCAGTGGCTGGTCGAAGCCGACACCAACGGAGACGGAACCGCAGACCTCTCAATCCTGGTCGAAACGCTCAGCGGCTACGCCCTCACCGGAACCGACTTCATCGCCTGAGG
>DASVVM010000104.1:0-10569 GCA_036386555.1 Allosphingosinicella sp. | reverse complement strand
TCCCAGCCGAACTCGGCGGTGTCGCGCCCCGCCGCCCTGACCGCGTCGCGAAGCGACTGCTCGGACCAGTCCCACATCTCCTCGCTCCCGAACCTCTTCTCGGGTCGAAGCGCGAGCTTGATCTCGTAATCGGGGAAGCCGAGATCCTTGTACACGACGTCGAGCAGGTCGAGGAACAGCCGAACCTCCTCGACGATCTGGTCCTCGCGGCAGAAGATGTGGGCGTCGTCCTGGGTGAACTGACGCACGCGCAGGATCCCGTGAAGCGCGCCGTGCGGCTCGTTCCTGTGGCAGACGCCCATTTCCGCCAGCCGGATCGGCAGGTCGCGATACGACTTGATGCCCTGGCGGAAGATGAGGACATGGGCCGGGCAGTTCATCGGCTTCAGCGCCATCCACTCCGCGTCGTCGGAGACGATCGGCCCCTCGTCCTCGGTATTCGGCACCTCGTCGGGGATGACGAACATGTTCTCGCGATACTTGCCCCAATGCCCGGACTGCTCCCACTGGCGGGCGTCCATCACCTGCGGGGTCTTCACCTCCTCGTAGCCGGCGGCGTCGAGACGGCGCCGCAGATAGGCTTCGAGCTGGCGCCAGACGACGAAGCCGGCCGGATGCCAGAAGACCGAGCCGTGAGCCTCGGCCTGGAGGTGGAACAGGTCCATGTCCTGGCCGATCCGGCGATGGTCGCGCTTGGCGGCCTCCTCGAGCCGGGTGAGGTGGGTCTCGAGCTGCTTCCGGTTGAGCCAGCCCGTGCCGTAGATGCGCGACAGCATCGCGTTCTTCTGGTCGCCGCGCCAATAGGCTCCGGAAACCCGGGTCAGCTTGAACGCCTGCGGATCGACCTTGCCCGTCGAGGCGAGGTGCGGCCCCCGGCACAGGTCGATCCACCCGCCCGAGCGGTACATGGTGATGGTCTCGTTCTCCGGCAGCTCCATCACCCATTCGGCCTTGAACGTCTCGCCCTGCTCGAGGAACAGCTTGCGCACGTCCTCGCGGGTCCAGACCTCGCGGACCAGCGGCTCGTCGCGGGCGATGATCCTGCGCATCTCCTCCTCGATCGCCGGCAGGTCCTCCTCGGTGAAAGGGCCGCGCTCCGGGGCGGGTGCGAAATCGTAATAGAAGCCGTCGTCCGTCGCCGGGCCGAAGGTGATCTGGGTGCCGGGGAACAAATTCTGCACCGCCTCGGCGAGAATATGCGCATAATCGTGGCGGACGAGCTCGAGCGCGTCGGCCTCGTCGCGCGCGGTGATCAGCGCGAGCTCGGAATCGCCCTCCAGGGGGCGGTTGATGTCGCGCACCTCGCCGTTGACCCGCGCCGCAAGCGCCGCCTTGGCGAGGCCGGGCCCGATCGCGGCGGCGACGTCGGCGGGAGTGGTGCCGGGCGCCACTTCGCGCACCGAGCCGTCGGGAAGCCTGATCTTGAAATGCTCTGTCATGACCGGTGGCCTGTAGCGGCACGCTCGCGCCATCTCCAGCCCCCCGGCTCGCCTTGAACTTTCAGGCAGCCTCAAGCTCAGGGATGAGCTCCAGGTCGCCAGCCATCTTCGGCCCTAGAATGGCAAGGTCGTAGGCGCACTGCATCCTAAGCCACATCTCTGCCGAGGTGCGGGTCAGCCTACCGATCCGCAGTGCCATCTGGGCCGTGACAGGCTTCACCTCGTTGAGGATGTCATAGAGCTGCTGTCGGGATACGTGCAGGGCTCGAGCAATCTCCGCCTTGGGCCGGCCTAAAGCCGGAAGGATGTCCTCGCGGAGGATCTCGCCGGGGTGAGTAGGCGCAAGGCCCTTCAACAGCGGGTTAGACATGTTACAGTGCCCTCCTTGGCAATACTCGTTACAGTTAGTGATAGTCTTCTAGATCTACCTCAATCGCGTCGGGATCGTCCCAGCCCCAAGTGAGCCGGTAGTTTCCGGTCACATCGACGGCATAGCGCCTTGGATCACCTTCAAGCCCATGAAACCGCCAGCCGGGCAGGTTCATGTCCTCAGGTGTTGTGGCCGCGTCGAGCGCCGTGAGCTGGCGACGAACCTTCCCATAATTGTGTGCAGGGACGGGCAGCTTCGATCCGTTGCCGGTAGCGGCGAACTTTTTGAGCGCCTTGCTGCGGAACGACCTGACCATGCGGCTGCTGTAAGCTAGTTGCCGACAGGTGTCAATAATAGACTTACATTTTTGCAGCGAGGGCTGGGAGGCTGTGCGCTTCACCTCGGCGAGCTGAATTTGAGCTTTGATGCAGTCCACATGCCAAACTTGTTTTGGGGTCCAGGTCTCCGCCTCGCGGCCGCGTCCGGACTGGATGCCGAAACAAGTTCAGCATGGCGCCGGCTCTGCTAGAGGCGGCCCGATGGATAAGCCCGACTATCTCGACTCCGCTCCCGGCCGCCGCCTCGCCTTCCGCCGCCGTTTGGGGACCGGGCCGACGATCGTCTTCCTGCCCGGCTACATGTCGGACATGGAGGGGAGCAAGGCGAGCGCGCTCGACTCCTGGGCCGAGGCGCAGGGCTGGGCGATGCTTCGCTTCGATTATGCCGGCTGCGGGCTCAGCGACGGCGAGTTCGAGGCGCAGACCCTCGCCGGCTGGCGCGACGATGCGCTTGCCATGATCGACGGCGTCGAAGGGCCGCTCGTCCTGGTCGGCTCCTCGATGGGCGGCTGGCTGATGCTCCTCTGCGCGCTCGCCCGGCCCGATCGGGTCCAGGCTCTGATCGGAATCGCCGCAGCGCCGGATTTCACGGACTGGGGTTTCACCGACGCTCAGAAGGCGACGATCCGCGAGGAGGGCCGGCTCGAGGAGCCCTCGCCTTATGGCGACGCGCCTTACGTGACGACCCGCGCCTTCTGGGAAAGCGGCGAGGCCCTGAAGCTGCTCGGCGGCGAGATCGCGATCGATTGCCCGGTCCGGCTGCTCCACGGTCTCGCCGATTCCGACGTGCCCTGGCGAATCTCGCTCGCGCTGATGGAACGGCTGCGCTCTCCCGACGTCCGCACCATCCTCGTCAAAGGCGGGGACCACCGCCTCTCGCGGCCGGCCGACGTCGCGCTCCTGATCGACACCGCCGAGAGCCTGATGCCTGACAAGCACCCTTGACAAGCCGAGCCCAGCGGATGTAAAGGTAACTTGACTAACACTCAAGGAGCCTTGACATGTCCGAGCGAAACCCGGCGCAGCGGCGCTACAATTGGAGAGTGTTCGGCCTGAGCCTCGCTTACGCCGGAGCCTTGATCGGGGTCAGCTTCGTTTTCCGGGGCTCCGCGCCGACCGGGCCCATCGCCTGGGCGCTCGCCTTGCTCCCCGCCTTGCCGCTGGTCGGGATCTTCGTGGCGATGGGCCGCTACCTGATCGAGGAGCAGGACGAATATCTGCGCTCGATCGTGGTCCGGCAATCGCTGGTCGCGAGCGGCTTCATGCTGATCGTCACCACCTGCTGGGGCTTCCTGCAATCGTTCGGCCAGCTCCCGCACGCCGATTTCTACTGGGCCGCGATCCTCTGGTTCGGCGGCCTCGGCCTCGGCAGCTGCGTCAACAGGCTGGCGCGATGAAGAACCGTCTGAAGGTGCTCCGCGCCGAGCGCGACTGGAGCCAGGGGGACCTCGCCGAGCGGCTCCAGGTCTCGCGCCAGAGCGTCAACGCGATCGAGACCGGCCGCTACGATCCCAGCCTCCCCCTCGCCTTCCGGATCGCCAAATTGTTCGACCTGCCCGTCGAGGCGATCTTCGAAGCGGAATAAGCGTCATAGCGTTCACTCACCGTGCAGGCGCGCCTGTGCTAAGGGCTCGCTCATGATAGCGCTCCTTCTCGCCGCCGCCGCCCAGGCCGCCGGCCCGGTCGACACTCCCGAAAACCGCTACCGCAATTGCCTCGCTTTGGCCCGGACGGCGCCGGCGCGCGCCGCCGGCCAGGCCCAGGCCTGGCTGGGCTCGGGCGGCGGCTCGATGGCGGCGCAATGCCTCGGCCTCGCTTTGTCTGCTCAGGACAAATGGGCCGAGGCCGCCGCGGTTTTCGAAGCCGCCGCGAAGGATGCCGAATCCAAGCAGGACCGCCGCCGCGGCGACCTTTGGGTCGAGGCCGGCAACGCCCGCCTCGCGGCCGGCGACGCCGCCGCGGCGCGCAAGGCGTTCGAGGCGGCGCTGGCGGCGAGGACTCTCGTCCCCCAGCTCGAAGGGGAGGTCCATCTCGATCTCGGCCGGGCGGCGGTCGCGCTCGGCGATCCGGCCGGCGCCCGGGTCCAGATCGACAAGGGGCTCGCCCTCGTTCCGAAGGATCCGTTCGGCTGGTACCTGTCCGCGGCTCTGGCGAGGAAGCAGAACGACCTCGCGACGGCGAAGGAGCATATCGCCAGGGCCGTCTCGCTCGCGCCGGACGACGCCGCGATACTGCTCGAGGCGGGCAATATCGCCGGCCTCTCGGGCGAAAAGGACGCGGCTCTGGGCCTCTACGCCCGGGCGGCCCGGACCGCGCCGGGGTCGGACGCCGGCAGGGCCGCGCAGGCCGCGATCGCCGCCAACGAGTCGAAATAGGGGCCGTCGCTCCGGCGAAGGCCTAGCGCGCCCGCTCGCTCCTCAGCCCGGCCGCCTTGATCCCGGCCGCGGCACAGGCCGCGTCGTCCGCCGGCGCCTCGCCGGATGCGCCAACGGCTCCGATCAGCGTCTTCCCGTCGGCGGAGAAAACCGGCACTCCTCCCGCGACCGTCACCACGCCCGGCGCCCGGGCGAAGCCGGGGGTTCCCTTCGCCGCTTCCTCCATCTGGGCGGTCCCGAAGCCCCAGGCCGCCACGGCCTTGGCCTTTTCGATGGCGAAATCCATGATCCCGGCGCGATTGCCGTCCATCCTGATCGCAACGACCAGATGGCCGCCCCCGTCGACGACCGCGATGGCGTGGCTTTGCCGCTTGGCCGTTGCATGATCCCGACAGCCTTCGGCGATCGCCTCGGCCTGCGAATAGGTCAGCCCGCCGGGAGGCTGGGCCGCGGCCGGCGGGGCCAGGGCCAGACAGGCCATCCCGATCATGGTCGCTCGCCAGCGCATCTTCGCCTCCGTCTAGTCGAGGTAGAAATCCACCGTCGTCACCACGCGAACCTTCTGGAAGGGCGAATCGCCCGCCGACGAGCCGCCCTCGCCGTCGACGTCGCCGTCGCGGGCTCCGATCGAGAAATAGCCCTGGGTGGCGGAGCGGATCCCGCCCACGCCGGTGCCGCTGTCGCGGGCGAATTGCTGGGCGCTGTCGCGGGCGTTGCGGGTGGCCTCGGCGATCATCTCGGGCTTGATCTTGTTGAGCCGGGTGAAGCTGTAGACCATCGAGCTTCCGTCCTCGAGCGCCACTCCGCCGCGGATCAAATCGGCCTGGCGGGCGAAGGCGGCCCGCGCGCGCATCACGTCGCCCGTTCGAAGCTGGATCCGCTGGCGGACCGTGACGCTGTTCTGGCCGCGGTTGTTGTCGTAAAACTGGTTCACCGAAGCGCCCGTGTCGCTGAGGTCCTTGTCGGTGAAGCCGTGGCGCTTGAAAAAGGCGCGCACTGCCCGGCTCTTCTCGTCGACCGCGGCCTGCACCGGACCGAGCTCCGTGCCCTGCTCCGAATAAGCGATCGTCCAGCTGGCGAGATCGGCCGTGACGTTGCGCTCCGCCAGCCCGCGCACCGTCACCGCCCGATCCGCCATCCGCGCCCGCCTCAGCCCGTCGCCGAGCAGATAACCGCCGACGACGATCGCCAGGGCGAGGAGGAGGGCGCCGAGCAGGAGCACATTATTGCGGTCGTCGATCCAGCGTCCGGCCATGCCACCCTCCTTAGGCTACACCGGACATTGTTACGATGCCGATGAACCGTGCATTTATGACGATGAACCGAGCCAAGCAAGCGAATTGCTACGCTGCCCGGCTTGTCCACCGCCCAGGCCAATCCGGTTTGAGAGAAGACACGAAGGCACAAGGATGAAACGGCGCCCTATCGTAATTGGTGCCAGGCACCAATTTCCAACCCTTTGATTTCAAAGGCCGGCAGGCGAAGAAATTGGTGCCTGGCACCAATTTTCGCGGTTCATCTTTCCGGCGTCAGAAGCGCGGTGCGCTGGCGGGTCAGCCAGCCCGCGAGCTCGGCCCTCGGCACCCGCGGGAATTTGATCGCGGCGAAGGCGAGGAAGGAATCGCGGTAGTGCAGCCAGGCGCGCTCGGCGGCGCGGATTCCGTCCGCGGTCACCGCGCCGGGGTGATCGCCGGCTTCCGCTTCCCTCAGCCGGGCCCGGTAGGCGGCGTTCAAGGCGGCGTCCTCGGCCGGCAGTTGCGCCGCCGGAGTCGGCAGCGCCCGGCCGGAGCGGAGCCGCTCCAGCACTTCGACCAGCTCGTCGCGGAGCGACTCCTCCGCCGCGATCTGGATCGCCGCCCGGGCGGTCCCGCTGAGGTCGACCTCGCCGGAGGCATGCGCCTCGGCATAGGCCTCATGGGCGGTGCGCAGCCGGGCGAAGGCCTGCTTCTCGGCCGCGGTCCAGCCTGCCGCCATTGCCGCCAGCGCCGCTTCGCGCCGGGCTCCGGCCATCGACGCCTCGTGGCTTTCGCAATAGCCCATCGCGAGGCCGCTGGTGATGTCGTCGCAATAATGGAAATCCCGGCCCTTCCAGCCTTTTGCCTTGAGCTCCGCCAGGTGGGTCACCCGGCCGTGCGACTCCATCGGCGCGCCCTCGATCCCGCAGGCGAGGTGGGTGGCGACGTCGAGGTCGCGCTTCGCGCCCTGGCCATTGGCGTAGATCGTCATCAGCATCGTCCGGCCGGAAAACACCCGGCCCTGCTCCGCTCCCATCTCCAGGAAGGCGCATTGCCGCGCCCGGACCGGATCCGAGGGCATTGCGATGCCGTAATAGAGCGCTTCGGAATCGCAGCCCTTCAGCGATCTGGCGGTCGCGGGATCGGGCCGGTCCGACTTGGGCGGCTCGCGGTCGCGAAGCTTGCGGCAGATCGCCTTCGACGTCTCGAAATCGCCGGAGCTGGCCCATTCGTCCCTGGCGTCGCCCCAGTCCCAGGGCGGCTCGGCCGCGGCCGCGACGGCGAGGGCGACGGCGACGAGAGGAAAGGGCCTCATCGCCTCAGCCTATGTCAGCGCGGATGCGCCGCCAAGTGCTTCACTGGGCTCGCCCCGCACGGTAGGGAGCGGCCATGAAGTACCTCCACACCATGATCCGGATCTCCGATCCCGAAGAGACTCTCCGCTTCTTCGAGCTGCTCGGCCTCAAGGAGCTCAGGCGCTTCGACAACGAGGCCGGCCGCTTCACCCTCATCTTCCTGGCCGCCCCCGGCGACGAGGAGGCCCAGGTCGAGCTCACCCACAATTGGGACGAGAAAGGCTATGGGGAGGGCCGCAATTTCGGCCACCTCGCCTATCGGGTCGACAATATCTACGAAAGCTGCCGCAAGCTTATGGAAGGCGGAGTCACGATCAACCGCCCGCCGCGCGACGGCCGGATGGCTTTCGTCCGGAGCCCCGACAACATATCGATCGAGCTGCTTCAGGCCGGCGAGGCGCTTCCGCCTGCAGAGCCCTGGGCCTCGATGCCCAATACGGGTCATTGGTGAGCGGCTGGCCCAACCGCCGTTTTTCCGAGCTGCTCGGCAGCCGCCTGCCGATCATCGCCGCGCCGATGGCCGGCGCCGCCGGGGTCGAGTTGGCGGTCGCCGCAATCCGTGGCGGCGCGGTCGGGTCCTTGCCCTGCGCTATGCTCACGCCAGACGAAGTCCGCGCCCAGGTCGCCGAGGTTCGGCGACAGGCCGGCGGCCCGATCAACCTCAATTTCTTCTGCCACCGCGCCGCGGAACCGCCCGACGACCGGGAATGGCGGGAATTCCTCGCTCCTTATTACGCTCGGGAATCGCTCGAGGCCTCGACCGGCGGCGCGCCGTCGCGCCGGCCGTTCGACGAAGCGATGTGCGCCCTGGTCGAAGAGGTCGGGCCTGAGCTGGTCAGCTTCCATTTCGGCCTGCCCGACGAGAAGCTCGTGCAACGCATTCTCGCCGCGGGGCCGCGAATATTGGGAAATGCGACGACTCCGCACGAAGCGGCTTTGCTGGCGTCGCGGGGCTGCGATGCGATCATCGCCCAGGGGTTCGAGGCGGGCGGTCACTCCGGCTATTTTGCGACGGTTACAAACCGGTCGGGCTGTTCGCACTGGTGCGGCAGATCGTCCGCACACTGCCGCTGCCGGTCATCGCCGCCGGAGGGATCGTCGATGGCGAAGGTATTGCGGCGGCGATGCTGCTCGGCGCCAGCGCGGTTCAGATCGGAACCGCTTATCTGGCCACTCCCGAAAGCCGGATTGCCGCGCCCCATCGGGCGATGCTCGGCGCCCTCCATGGCGGGGAAACCGTTGTTACCAACCTCTTCTCCGGCCGGGAGGCGCGAGGCCTGCGCAACATGCTGATCGACGCCGAGGGAGCGATTCGGGCCGAGGCGCCGCCCTTCCCCCATGCCTCCGCCGCGCTGGCGCCGTTGCGCGCGGCGGCGGAAGCCGACGGACGCGGCGATTATTCTCCGATGTGGGCGGGTCAGGCCGCCGCGCTGGTCGGCGCGTCGGGGGCGCAGGATCTGACCGAGAGATTGGGCCGCGACGCCCTTGCGTTGCTGACCGGAAGGACGGAGTAGGGCCCATGCTCGAGATCGTCCCCGTCGCGGTCCTTTCCGACAATTACGTCTGGCTCGTCCACGAGCCCGCTTCGGGCGAGACGGTGGCGGTCGACCCTTCGGTCGCCGATCCGGTGCTGGCCGCCGCGACGGCGCGCGGCTGGCGGATCACCCAGGTCTGGAACACGCACTGGCATCCCGACCATACCGGCGGCAACGACGCCATACGCGACTCCACCGGCTGCACCATCACCGGACCTGCCGAGGCCGAACGGGTGTCGAGGATGGACCGGATCGTCGCCGGCGGCGACCGGGCGCGGATCGGAGCGATCGAGGCCGAGCTCATCGATATCCCGGCCCACACCGCCGGCCATGTCGCCTTCCACCTGCCGGCCGAAGCGGTGGCCTTCACCGGCGACACTCTGTTCGCGATGGGCTGCGGCAGGCTGTTCGAGGGCAGTGCCGAGCAGATGCACGACAATCTGCAACGGCTCGCCGTGCTGCCGCCGGAAACGCGGATCTATTGCGGGCACGAATATACGCTCGCCAACGGTCTGTTCGCCTTGTCGGTCGAGCCGGACAATGACGCCCTGGTCCGCCGGGTCTCCGAGGTCCGCGCGGCGCGCGAGCGCGGCGAGGCGACTCTGCCGACGACGATCGCCCTCGAGCTCGCCACCAACCCGTTCATGCGCGCTTCATCGGCTTCCGAGCTTGCTGAGCGGCGCCGGGCCAAGGATAATTTCCGGAGCTAAGCCACCGCCCGGCCTGTCGAGCGTTTCAGCTCCAGGAGGCCAGGGATGAGACATCTACTATTGCTCGCTTCGGCTTGCCTCGCGGCAAGCTGCACCACCGACGAACCCGGCGAACGGACCGAGATGAGGGCCAATGACGAGGCGTCCCTCGCCGCCCAGCTGAGCGGCTTCGAGCCCGCGGGGCCGCCGGTGCAGTGCGTCAGCACACGCGATCTGAGGGGCAACCGCTCCGCCGGCGAGACCGCCATCGTCTTCTCCGGAAACGGCGGCCGGCTCTGGGTGAACCGGCCCGCCGCCGGCTGCCCCGATCTGAGCTTCAGCCGCGCGCTGAAGACCCGCACCCCCGGCACCCGCCTGTGCCGCGGCGACATCGCGACCGTCTTCGATCCGGTCAGCGGCTTCACCTATGGCGGCTGCGGCCTCGGCGAATTCGAGCCCTACCGGCGGGTGAGAGGCTGATAATCCTCCCCATCGGAGATGGGGAGGGGGACCATGCGAAGCATGGTGGAGGGGTAGAAGGCGCTGACCGGGGAGGTTACGCGCTCGAACCTGGGAAGCCGAGCATCTACCCCTCCACCACACTTCGTGTGGTCCCCCTCCCCACCGCTTCGCGGCAGGGAGGATGAGCTATTTCTTGTACAGCGCGTCCAGCCGCTCGCCGTAGGCCGCCCGGATGACGTGGCGGCGGATCTTGATCGACGGCGTGAGCTGCTCGTTCTCGGTCGAGAAAGGCGCGTCGGCGAGGATGAAGCGCCGCACCTTCTCGATCACCGACAGATCCGTGTTGACCCGGTCGACCGCCGCGCTCAGCGCCCGGTGATAGTCCGCATCGTCGCGCAACGCGGCGGAGTCGCGGGTCTTGCCGTTCGCCGCCGCCCATTCCCCGGTCCATTCCGGATCCGGGACCAGCAAGCCGACCAGATAGGGGCGCCGGTCGCCAACCACCATCGCCTGCAGGATCTCGGGCTGGAGGGTCAGCATCCCCTCCACCTTCTGCGGCGAGACGTTGTCGCCTTTGTCGTTGACGATGAGGTCCTTCTTGCGGTCGGTAATGACGATCCGGCCCGCCTCGTCGATATGGCCGACGTCGCCGGTATGGAGCCAGCCGTCCTGGAGCGCCGCCTCGGTCTGCGCCGGGTTGCGCCAATAACCCTTCATCACCAGCTCGCCCCGAACCAGTATCTCCCCGTCCTCCGCGATCCTGACCTCGGT
>DASVVM010000103.1:0-13540 GCA_036386555.1 Allosphingosinicella sp. | reverse complement strand
GCGCCGGCGGCGAATCGTGACGAGGTCGCCATCCTTAGTGACCTCCACCTCCATGCCCTCGGACAATTGGAAGTCCTTGGGCAGCCGTACTGCGACACTGTTACCGCTCTTGAAAATTTTGGTCCGGTGCGCGTTCATAGTTCGTATATACGCGTATATCCGCCTCAGATCAATCCGGCAAGCGGGCTTGACGGGTCGGCATAGCGGCGCTGGCCCATCCGGCCGGCGCGGTAGGCGAGCCGGCCGGCCTCCACCGCGAGCCGCATCGCCCGGGCCATCGCGACGGGATCCTTCGCCTCGGCGATAGCGGTGTTCATCAGCACTCCGTCGCAGCCCAGCTCCATCGCCACCGCCGCGTCGGAGGCCGTGCCGACACCGGCGTCGACCAGCACAGGCACCCGGGCGCCCTCGACGATGAGCCGGATCGTCACCCGGTTCTGGATCCCCAGGCCGGAGCCGATCGGCGCTCCGAGCGGCATGATCGCCACCGCGCCCGCCTCCTCGAGCTGCTTCGCGGCGATCGGATCGTCGACGCAATAGACCATCGGCTCGAAACCCTCCTTGGCGAGGGTCTCGGTCGCCCTCAGGGTCTCGCGCATGTCCGGATAGAGCGTCTTCGCCTCGCCCAGCACTTCGAGCTTGACCAGGTTCCAGCCGCCGGCCTCCCGGGCCAGCCTAAGCGTTCGAACTGCCTCGTCGGCGGTGAAGCAGCCGGCGGTGTTGGGCAGATAGGTGATCTTCCGGGGGTCGATGAAATCCATCAGCATCGGCTGCTTCGGATCGGAGATGTTGACCCGCCGCACCGCCACGGTGACGATCTCGGCTCCCGAAGCCTCGACCGCCGCGGCATTCTGGGCGAAGTCCTTATATTTGCCGGTGCCGACGATGAGCCGGGACGAGAAGGTGCGGCCGGCGACGGTCCAGCTGTCCTGCTGGATGGGCTGAGGAGCGTTCATTCTTCCACTTCCAGTTTCGTCATGCCGGACTTGATCCGGCATCCATCTTCTTTCGCTGCCAAAGCGGAAGGTGGACCCCGGATCAAGTCCGGGGTGACGGCGAAGGGTCCGGTGACGAGCGGTCTTAGCCGCCGCCGACGAAGGTGACGATCTCGTAATCGTCGCCGTCCTCGACCATGACCTGGCCCAGCGTCGAACGCGGCACGATCTCGAGGTTGCGCTCGACGGCGACCCGGGTCGGCTCCAGACCCAGCTCGAGCGCCAGATCGGCGACGCTGATTCCCCTGGGCACCCGGCGGGACTGGCCGTTGACCGTGATCGCTGCCGTCTCGTCCACCTTTGCGCTCCTTCGGCCCTCGCCCTATAGGCCTCGCCATGGCCAGGCCACCCATCATCTATGTCCTGAACGGGCCCAATCTCAACCTGCTCGGCACCCGGGAGCCCGAAATCTACGGCGCCGAGACGCTCGACGACATCGCCGGGCAGCTCGAGGACCGGGCGCGGGAGCTCGGGGTGGAGGTCGAGATCCGGCAGTCCAACCATGAAGGGCATCTGATCGACTGGCTGCACGAGGCGCAGGCCGAGGGCGCGAAGGCGGCGATCCTCAACGCCGCCGGCTTCACCCACGGCTCGGTCGCATTGCTCGACGCGGTGAAGGCGATCTCGACTCCGGTGATCGAGGTCCACCTCTCGAACCCGCAGGCGCGGGAGAGCTTCCGGCGGAGGAGCCTGATCGCCCCGGCGGTCAAGGGCACGATCGCCGGTTTCGGCGCCCTCTCCTATTTGCTGGCTCTGGACGCGGCGGCCCGTCTCTGACAGGAAGCGCGCCTTCGGGGCCGAGGCTCCGGAACAGGGAAAGAGACTTCGAAATGAGCGATGAAGAAGGCGCCTCGCAGGGCGGCATGCGGATCGAGGCCGAACTCGTTCGCCAGCTCGCCGAGCTCCTCAACGAGAACGATCTGACCGAGATCGAGGTCGAGGATGGCGATCGCAAGATCGTCGTGAAGCGCAGCGTCGTCGTCGCGGCCGCCGCACCGGCCCCCGCCCCGGCGGCGCCTGCCGCCGCGCCTGCCGCGCCCGCTGCCGCCGCTCCGGCCGCGGCCGTTTCCGCCGCCAGCCATCCCGGCGCGGTCAAATCGCCGATGGTCGGCACCGTCTTCCTGGCGGGGGAGCCGGGCGCGAAGCCGTTCGTGGCGCCGGGCCAGACGGTCCGGGAGGGCGACACCCTGCTGATCATCGAGGCGATGAAGGTGATGAACCCGATCGTCGCCCCGCGCGCCGGCACGGTCAGCCAGGTCCTCGTCCTCGACGCCCAGCCGGTCGAGTACGACCAGCCGCTGGTGATCATCGAGTGATGGCTATCTCCGTCATCCCGGCGAAAGCCGGGACCTCAGGCCAAGAACGCACAGGGGGCCTCCCCGAGGTCCCGGCTTTCGGGTTCCCATCAAAGTACTACTTTGATGGGGTCCCTCCCGGGATGACGGGATGATCAAGAAGGTCCTCATCGCCAATCGCGGCGAGATCGCATTGCGAATCCACCGCGCCTGCCACGAAATGGGCATCAAGACGGTCGCGGTCCATTCGACCGCGGACACCGATGCGATGCACGTCCGACTCGCCGACGAGGCGATCTGCATCGGCCCGCCGGCGGCGGCGGACTCCTATCTCAACATCCCGGCGATCATCTCGGCGGCCGAGATCAGCCATGCCGACGCCATCCATCCCGGCTACGGCTTCCTCTCGGAGAACGCCCGCTTCGCGGAGATCGTCGAGCTCCACAACATCATCTGGATCGGCCCCAAGCCGGAGCATATCCGGGTGATGGGCGACAAGGTCGAGGCCAAGCGCACCGCCGCGAAGCTCGGGCTGCCCCTCGTCCCCGGCTCGGACGGGCCCGTCGAGGGCCCCGAGGAAGCGCGCGAGGTGGCGGCGGCGACCGGCTATCCGCTGCTCGTGAAGGCCGCATCCGGCGGCGGCGGCCGCGGGATGAAGATCGTCCGCAACGAGGAGGAGCTCGACAGCCAGCTCAGCCAGGCCCGTTCGGAGGCCAAGAACGCGTTCGGCGACGACACCGTCTATATCGAGAAATATCTCGGCGACCCGCGCCACATCGAGTTCCAGGTGTTCGGCGACGGCAAGGGCCATGCCGTCCATCTCGGCGAGCGCGACTGCTCGCTCCAGCGCCGGCACCAGAAGGTGCTCGAGGAAGCGGGCTCGCCGGTGATCACCCCGGAAGAGCGCGACCGGATGGGCGGCATCGTCGCCAGGGCGATGGCCGACATGGGCTATCGAGGCGCCGGGACGATCGAGTTCCTCTACGAGAATGGCGAATTCTTCTTCATCGAGATGAACACCCGCCTCCAGGTCGAGCATCCGGTGACCGAATATATCACCGGAATCGACCTCGTCCGCGAGCAGATCAGGATCGCCGCCGGCGAGCCGCTCTCCTGCACCCAGGACCAGGTCCAGTTCCGCGGCCACGCCATCGAATGCCGGATCAACGCGGAGGATCCCGAGACCTTCGCCCCCTCCCCCGGCACCGTCAAAGGCTTCCACGCGCCGGGCGGAATGCATGTGCGAGTCGATAGCGGCCTCTACGTCGGCTACAAGGTGCCGCCTTATTACGATTCGATGATCGCCAAGCTGATCGTCTACGGCTCCACCCGCGAACGCTGCATCATGCGCCTCAGGCGGGCGCTGGAAGAGTTCGTCATCGAGGGCATGAAGACCACGATCCCGCTCCACCAGAAGCTGATCAACGAGCCCGATTTCCTGGCGGGCGACTATACGATCAAGTGGCTGGAGGAGTGGCTGGCGCGGGAGGCTTCGTAGCGGCCCTCGAGTCCCTGCCCGCGTCCCGGCCCGGCTCGTCCGGTTCGTATTCGCCGTTGATGCCGGCCTGAACGAGGATGGCCAGAAGCAGAAGCAGAAACGAGAAAGCGGCCCCGTAAAAACCCGTGTCGCCGCGCGAAAAATGGGTCCAGTCGATCCAGATTCCGGCCGCGACCACGGGCAGCGAGACCGCGAGGAACAGCAACCCGGCATAGCGGTGCCGGCTGAGCATCTCGATCAGCATATCCCAATATTTTCCGTTGTCGGCCAGGTTGACGTCCGCCGCCGCGTCGGCCTTGGCGAGGCGGACGTTGAGTCGGCTTTCGCTGTACCAGCGCCAGAGCCCGAAGCCGATGATGATGGCCAGAGCGGCATCGAGGACGAGGCCCGAGATCGACAGCGTCTCGCCGAGGAACTCGCATCCTTCCCGCCACAGGCGGCCGAACGACCAGGGCTCGCCCGCCGCCTTCGCCCCGGCCTCCGAGGACCCCCAGTTGAATAGCTCCTTGGTCAGCCCGAGCACGACCGCGATCAGCGCGGAGGTGGCGAGCCAGACTAGCGCAATGATCAGGAAATAGGGCAGGTAGACGATCAGCCCCCTGACCCACAGCGACGGAGCTTCGGCCGCCGGCGGCACGTTGCCCCCGGCAAGCCAGCTCGCGACCGATCTCTTGGTGCGCTCGAGGCCGCTCTCGACCCATCGCTCCGCGGCGGCGAAATATTGGATATGGGCGAGGCCGTGATTGAGGCGCCACGGCATGGCGATGTTCCTGACCTGGGGCACCGCCCCTTCCAGACGCTCGTCCGGGCCCGCCGGAAACCGGCAGAGCATCCCGGCCACCGGGTCCTGCGGCGAGGCTATGTTCACCCATTGGCAGCCCGCGAGCGGCTTTTGATCGTCGAGGCGATCGGTCGCGGTGCCGACGATCCGCGGCCACAGCCCGGCGAACTTGTCGAGCGGGCTTCCGTAAGTGATGAAGCCGCGCAGCTTGGAGAATAGAAACGGCCGGCTGATCACGTCGTCGTCATCCAGCCACGGGGGACGGGCCGGCATCATGGCGTGGACCTTGCCCCTCCGCGCGCATTCGGGATCGTCCTTGAACCTGGGGTCGAGGGCAGTCCACTGGTCTTCGGGGAGGTAGTTGGGAAGCGCGTGGCCGATCTCGGTAATGCCGTTATAGGCAAGGACCGTGCCCTGGCTGTGCGCCAGGATCCACCAATCGTCGAGGACTTCGCGGCTGGCCACGGTCACCATCTCGCTCACCATGCGACGGCGGATCCCGACCCGCCGGGGCTGACCCGGGTCCGAGATCGCGCTGTCGCCCGGCCGCGCGCGCTCCTCGTAGGTGCGCACGTCGCCGACATAGCGCACGATAAGGGTCGGAGACGGCGCCTTGCCGAGCAGCTCCACCACCCTCTTCGCAAGCGCCCAGGTCGAGCCGATGAACGCCGCCGCAAACGCCGCCATGGCGAGCCGAAAGCGGGCGAGGCATTCCTCGCCGAGCTTGCCGGCGACCGAGGACGGCAGAGTCACCAGCCTCGACCGGGTCGTGCCCTCGGCGACCGGCAGCTTGGTCATCTGCGATCCGTCGAGCTCCTGGTAGATCGGCGCCGCCCACTGGCCGAGGCCCCACAGCCAGAAGGTGATCGAATCGAAGATTCCGGAGCGGGCGCCGAGATCGGCCCACCACACTTCGTAGCATTCATATTCATAATGCTTGTCCGGGGTTCGAAGGGTCAGGGTCATCGGCGCCCGGCCCCCCGGATCCGGAACGCCGGGGGCGGCTGTCCAGCCACTGGTGCGGTCGACGACGCTGACGCTCGAATTGGGTATCGCGCGGAGCATGAGTTCGGCGAGTTCCCGGACGGAACCCGTCAAATGCTCGAACCGCGCCTGCTCGCCGATCCCATGCACGAAGAGAAGGCCGATCCGCTTTTTTTCCGGGGGCGTGGCTTTCTGACCAGCGGCTTCGACCTGCGCGTCCATTCACCGTCCTCTTCGCTCGGGGGTTTAAGCCGGGTAACAGGACCTTATGGGAGTCGGTCGATCGATATATATACGCAGATAGAATAGATTGGCTAAGGGAAAGTCATTCCCCGCCGAATCAAGGGCGGCCTGCTTGTGGAGTATCCGGTGACCGACAGCAAATTCCAATTCTCCGTCGCCCCGGAGAAGCTCTGGCAGGCGATCAATCCGTGGACCTTCATGAACCAGGGGGCGCAGTTCGGGCTGGTCAACGTCAATCTCGGCCAGACCCCGAGGCCGGACATCGAGCAGAAGGTGCTCGACGAGGTCGGAAGCTACGGGCGCCAGCTCGGCCGGATCGGGGACGCCCTCGAGGTGCTGATCGACCGTCTGAAGCTGGAAGGGCTCAGCCGCGAGGAAGCGGATGCGCTCGCCATCCTGAAGGGCCAGCTTGCCGAGGTTCGCAAGATCAAGCAGCGGGAGCGGGGCGCGCAGGAACAACTGAGGTCGATCTGACCTTCGTTGATCGGCTATAGGGCTCGCAGGAAGGCTTCGGCGGAGCGACGGAATGAAGGCGACGATCTGGCACAACCCGCATTGCGGCACTTCCCGCAAGACGCTCGACATCCTCCGGGAGAGCGGTGCGGACGTAATTGTCGTCGAATATCTCAAGACTCCCCCCGAGCGCGACGAGTTGCGCCGTCTCTACGAGCGCGCCGGAATCTCGCCGGCCGAGGGATTGAGGTACAAGGAGGAGGGCGCCGCCGACGTGGCCGAGGCCGGCGATGAGGCCGTGCTCGACGCGATGATCGGCAACCCGATCCTTATCGAGCGCCCGCTGGTCGAAACCGAAAAGGGCGTGCGGCTGTGCCGGCCGCAGGACAAGGTGCGCGAAATCCTCTGATCCCCTGTCCGTCATTCCCGCGAAAGCCGGAATACACCGCCGCCGGGCCTTGAAACCGGCGGTGTTCATGGATCCCGGGTCAAGCCCGGAATGACGAACCCGTCGGCACAACCCTCGCCGGGAACGGGCTTCCCGTTCCAACGGAGAGACTCTAGACGAGCGCCGATGGCGGCGATCGATCCGGACCTTTTGCTGCGCGCCTATGCGATCGGGGTCTTCCCGATGTCGGACAGCCGCGACGCCCCGGAGGTCTTCTGGGTCGAGCCGCGGCGGCGTGCGATCCTTCCGCTCGAACGTTTCCGACTGTCGCGTTCGCTGAGGAAAACGATCCGTTCGGGAGAATATCGAGTCACCCGCGATACCGCCTTCGCCGAGGTCGTCCGGCGCTGCGCCGAGCGCGAGGAGACCTGGATCAACGCCGATATTGAGGAAAGCTACGGCCTCCTCCACGCGCGCGGCCACGCCCACTCGATCGAATGCTGGCGCGGGGAGGAGCTCGCCGGTGGACTCTACGGGGTCAGCCTCGGCGCCGCCTTCTTCGGCGAGAGCATGTTCTCGGGCCGGCGCGACGCCTCCAAGGTGGCGCTCGCCTGGCTGGTGGCGCGGCTGAGGGTCGGCGGCTACCGGCTGCTCGACTGCCAGTTCATGACCGACCATTTGCGAAGCCTCGGCGCGGTCGAGGTCACCCAGGAGGATTATCTGGCGCTGTTGGATTCCGCGCTGTCGGCGGGCGCTCCGGACGGTTCGGCTGCCGGAGCCGCGGCGGCGGGCCTGGAGGCGCGCGGAGTGGGGGCCGAATTCGGCGCCCTCGACCGGCTGCTCGCGGCGGACGCGGCGCGTACCGTCGATTCGCCCGCTTCCGGATGCGTCATCGCGCAGCTCTTGGGCCACACGTCGTAAATCGGGTGCTCGACGACGTTGAGCGACGGCGTCTCCTTGTAGAGCCAGCCCGAGAAGACCCGCTGCCAGCGGCCCTGCGGGTTGCGGACGTCGAGCTGGACGAAGGCGCCGGTGAGCGATTGCACCTCCCAGGGCGCGGCCGTCTCGCAGGCGCGCAGCCGGACGATCGCGTCCCCCACGCGAACCGCCTGGCCGGGCTTCAAGGTGATCGGCCGGGAAATTCCGTTGCGCTTGTTGAGAAGGCCGATGACGGCGACCCGCTCCGCCATCGGAGTCGTTCCCGGGGCGACGGCCGTCACGGTTTGCGGGATGTCGACCGTGCGCGGCTCGCCGACGGCCTGGCGGCTGCCCTCTGCCTTCTCATCGGCGCCGCGGCTACAGCCGGCGAGGGCGGCCGACAGGACCAGAAATGCGCCGAGCGCCAGCCTCATGCCTGGTCCGGAGTCCAGGCCTCATAGTCGCCGCTCGCCGCAGGACGCTGCGCGCCCAGCTCCAGCGCGCCCGAGGGGCGATAGGCCAGCGGCGTGCCGGTCCGATTGGGCTCCGGCTCCCTGAGGAATTTCGGCGGCGGGGGGAGCGCCTCGCTGGGCACGTCCTCGATCTGATGGTGGAGCCAGCTATACCATTCGGGCGGGATCCGGCTCGGATCGTTGGCGCCCTCGTAGGAGACGAACCGGCGATCCCCCTTCTTCGAGGCGTAATAGATATTGCCGCTCGAATCGCTGCCGACCTTGCGGCCATGGCGGCGCAGGTGAAGCGAGGTCGTGAGGGTCGCCCCGTCCCACCAGGTGAAGAGCTTTTTGAGAAGGCCCATGGCCGCGCGGACTAGCGCCGATGAAGGGCGCGGCGCAAGCCATTCCTCTGGGCTCGCGTGTCGGGGAAACATGCCAGGTGTGGCGTTTAAGTCCAAAACGGATCGATATAGGTCCGGAACCGGAGTGATAAATCCCTGGAAAGTTGTCTCGATCAACGGATAAGTGGAGGATCGATATCGAAACTTGCGTTAATGAACAATTGACGAATCAAAATTCTCTAACTATGCGAAATACTTAGCGAAGGGTCGCCGTGGCAAGCGAATCCGCCCTTCGAGGGGCCGTGGGGCATTAAAACCGAATGAAATTTGTCGGATCAATTGCGCGCGCCTGCGCTGCGCTCGTCCTGCTCTCCGCCTGCGGCGCAGCGGCCGAGGCAGCGACTCCGGCGAGTATCTGGCGCGACGTGGCCCGAGTGAACGTCCTGTGCCTGGTCCAGACCGATTCCGGCGTCGATACCGGAACGCTTCACAACCGGATTTGCAACAGCGTCCGCGACGCGGCCGCGGCCGGATCCCCGGCGCCGGTCGGAATCATCGCCGTCGGCGATCCCGCGGTGCTTTCGCCGAACAGCGTCACCCTGCTCGTCCAGGCATCGGCCCAGCGGGGCCTTCTCGCCTTCTCGATCCGCCCATATCGCAATTCCGGCGAGGCGATGCTCTTCACCGCGGCGCCCCGCGCAGTGCCGCTGGCCGGCGCGGCCGGCCAGGCCAAAGAATTCGAGGCCGCGCTCGGCGCCGCCTTGTCCGAAACCCTGCCGTGGCTGAGCCGCCCGGCTGGTGCACGACCCATTCGCTAACCAATATCGCCTTTAGGAGGGGGATTATATGTCTGAAGTTACTGTCTCGCATACCGACGTCGCCGGCTGCCAGTGCGCTGCCTGCACCACTGGGACCAATCCTGACGTCTTCATCGACTCGGACTCCGTCTCGCTCGATCCGCAGGGCGGAACCACCCACACCAACGGCAAGGCGATCTGGACGCCCGAGCAGATCGCGGCCTATCTGAACCGCAGCGGCGGCGGCTTCTACGGCGCCCCGACCCACGCCCCGCAGAGCGATTCCAACCTCTCGGAGATCAAGTTCGGCTTCCACACCAGCCAGGCCAGCCTTCAGGCCAACGGCTACGTCTTTTTTCTCAATGGCGGCGGCTTCGGTCTTTCTGAATATTTCAACTTCGCGCCGTTCAGCGAAGCGCAGAAGTCCGCCACCCGCGAGGCGATGCAGAGCTGGGACGACGTCATCGCCCCGTCGCTGGTCGAGTCCAACATCAACGACGCCGACATCGCCTTCGGCAACCTCGCCAGCGCTCCGACCACCCAGGCCTATGCCTATGTGCCGCGCAACATCATGTCCTCCAACCCGGTGATCAACGCGCAGGTCATGGACGTCGCTGGCGACGTCTGGATCTCCGCGAGCCAGGCGAGCAACTTCCAGCTCGACGAAGGCCGCTACGGCCTTCAGACGATCGCCCACGAAGTCGGCCACGCGCTCGGCCTCTCGCATCCGGGCGCCTACAACGCCGCTCCGGGCCTCTCGATCACCTACGGGCCCAATGCCGAATATGCCCAGGACACCCGCGCTTATTCGATCATGTCCTACTTCGAAGCGAGCAGCCTCGGCGCCCGTCACTTCGACTTCAACGTGTCGACGACCGCTTACTCCGGCGTTCCGCTGATCCACGACATTGCCGCGGCCCAGCGCATCTACGGCGCCGACATGACCACCCGCACCGGCGACGACGTCTACGGCTTCAACACCAACATCGTCGGCCGTGACACGTTCGACTTCGTCAAGACCCCGGCTCCGATCGGCGCCATCTGGGATGCCGGCGGAATCGACACGCTCGACACTTCGGGCTTCGCCACCACGCAGCTGATCGACCTCCGGGCCGGTTCGCTCTCCAGCATCGGCGGAGTCACCTACGACACCGCTCCGAGCTACGCGCAGGTGCTCGCCAACCGTGCGGCCGCCGGCATCACGGCCCCGCTCGCCCTGTCGACCTACAATGCCAACATGGCGGCTCTGGCCGCCAACCCGGTCGTCGGCCGTCTGACCGACAATTTCGGGATCGCCTATGGCGTCACGATCGAGAATGCGATCGGCGGCAGCGGCGCGGATACGATGTTCGGCAACGAAGTCGCCAACGTCCTCACCGGCAATGCCGGTAACGACGTGCTCAACGGCCTCGACGGTGACGACACGCTCAACGGCGGCATCGGCAACGACGGTCTGCTCGGCGGCAACGGCTCCGACGACCTCAACGGCGGCGACGGCGTCGACACCCTGTTCGGCGGCGACGGCGTCGATTTCTTCACTGGCGGTGCCGGCAACGACATCTTCATCGGTGAGATCAATGCGACGAAGGTGTCGAGCCACACCGGCAACATCTCGCTCGACGTCATCACGGACTTCGCCGCCGGCGACGTCCTCGACCTGAGCGGCATCGATGCCAACACCGGTGTTGCAGGCGATCAGGCGTTCACCCTGGTGAACAGCGCCAACCCGAACAATGCCGGCGAGATGTCGATCCGCCACTTCGGCAACATGAACGCGGCCGAAGCGGCCCTGGGCATGGATCTGGACGGCGTCGACGGCGACAGCCCCTTCGGCGGTCCGGTGTCGGTGGTGTTCGGCAATGTCGATGGCGGCGAGGCCGACTTCGCGATCGTGTTCGTCGGCTCGCCGCCGCTCACGACCGCCGACTTCATCATGTAACAGGCGCGGCTCCGGCTGCACCGAGGGAAAGCGCTCCGGCTCCGGCCGGGGCGCTTTTTCTTTGTCCGGACCGTCATGCCGGCGAAGGCCGGGCGGGGGGGGCCGCCCTTGCCTCCCCGCGGCCACCCCTTTACGCGAAGGCAACACCGGAGAGGCACGATGCGCATCGCATGCCTGGGCGGGGGACCGGCCGGGCTCTATTTCGCGATCTCGATGAAGCTGCGCGACCCCGCGCACGACATCGACCTCTACGAGCGCAACCGGCCCGACGACACGTTCGGCTGGGGGGTCGTCTTCTCGGACCAGACCGTCGAGAATCTGATGGCGAACGACCCCGTCTCCGGCGCCGTCATCCGCAGCGAATTCGCCCATTGGGACGATATCGAGGTCCATATCCATGGCGAGACGGTGCGCTCGTCCGGCCACGGCTTCATCGGCATCGGCCGCAAGCGGCTATTGAACATCCTCCAGGAGCGGGCCCGCGAGCTCGGAGTCCGGCTCCATTTCGAGCATGAGGCGGGCGCCGATCTCGATTCCTATGCCGGCTTCGACCTGATCATCGCCGCCGACGGCGCCAACAGCCGGATCCGGACCGCCTATGCGGAGCATTTCGGGGTCGACGTCCAGGTCCGGAAGAACAAATTCTTCTGGTTCGGGACGGAGAAGGTGTTCGAGGCCTTCACCTTCGCCTTCGAGGAGACCGAGGCGGGCTGGGTCTGGGCTCACGCCTACCGCTTCGATTCCGGCCTCTCGACCTTCATCGTCGAAATGGCGCCGGACACGTGGGAGCGGCTCGGCTTCGACAAGATGGACCAGCCGGACGCGATCGCCCTGTGCGAGCGGATCTTCGAGCGATATCTCGACAGGCGGGCCCTGATGTCGAACGCCGCCCATCTGAAGGGGGCGGAAGCCTGGCTGCGGTTCCGCCGGATAATCTGCGAGCGCTGGTCGTACCGGAACCTGATTCTGCTCGGCGACGCGGCCCACACCGCCCATTTCTCGATCGGCTCCGGCACCAAGCTGGCGCTGGAGGATTCGATCAAGCTCGCCGAGGTGCTCAACCGCCCCGGCCTTTCCCGCGAGGCCGCGCTGGGCGAATATCGCGAGGAGCGGCAGATCGAGGTGCTCAAGCTTCAGAACAGCGCCCGCAACTCGACCGAATGGTTCGAGACGCTGGAGCGCTATCTCCATTTCGAGCCGATCCAGTTCGCTTACTCGCTCCTCACCCGCTCGCAACGGGTCAGTCACGAGAATCTGCGGCTTCGCGACAAGCCCTGGCTCGAGGGCGTGGAGCGCTGGTTCCAGTCGAAGGCGCTGGGAGTCCCGGTCAACGACCCCGCCCCGCCGATGTTCGCCCCCTACCGGCTTCGCGGCCTGCGCCTCGCCAACCGGGTCGTGGTTTCCCCGATGGCGATGTATTCGGCCCGGGACGGCACGCCCGGCGACTTCCACCTCGTCCATTACGGCGCCCGCGCCCAGGGCGGCGCGGGCCTTCTCTACACCGAGATGACCTGCGTCTCCGCCGAGGGGCGGATCACCCCCGGCTGCGCGGGCCTCTACGCTCCCGGGCATGTCGAGGCGTGGAAGAGGATCGTCGATTTCGTCCGCTCCAACAGCGCCGCGAAATTCTGCCTCCAGCTCGGCCATTCCGGGCCGAAGGGAAGCACGAAGGTCGGCTGGGAAGGCTATGACGTCCCGCTCGACGACGGGAACTGGCCGATCATGGCCGCCTCGGACGTGCCCTGGTCGGACCGCAACCAGGTTCCTCGCCCGATGACCCGCTCCGACATGGACGAGGTGCGCGACCAGTTCGTCGCCGCGGCGCTGATGGGCCTGGAGGCGGGCTTCGACATGGTCGAGCTGCACGCCGCGCACGGCTACCTCCTCTCCAGCTTCATCACCCCGCTCACCAACCGGCGGGACGACGAATATGGCGGCAGCCTCGAGAACCGACTCCGCTTCCCGCTCGAAATCTTCCGGGCGATTCGGGCGGCCTGGCCGGCGGACAAGCCCATGTCGGTACGGATCTCGGCCAACGACTGGATGGGGGACCAGGGCGTCACCCCGGAGGAGGCGGTCCTGATCGGCCGGGCTTTCGCCGAGGCGGGCGCCGACCTGATCGACGTCTCGGCCGGCCAGACCTGGGCCGATTGCGCCCCCGTCTACGGCCGGATGTTCCAGACCCCCTTCGCCGACCAGATCCGCAACGAGGGACGGGTCGCGACCATGGCGGTCGGCAACATCTACGAGACCGACCACGTCAACTCGATCCTCGCCGCCGGGAGGGCCGACCTCGTCGCCCTGGCCCGGCCGCATCTCGTCGACCCGATGTGGACCCTGCGGGCGGCGGCCGCCTACGATTATCGCGGCGTTCAGGTCCCGCCCCAGTATCTCGGCGGAATGGCCCAGCTGGCGCGCAATCTGGCCCGGGAAGCGGAGCTCAAGGCGTGAGG
>DASVVM010000102.1:0-39600 GCA_036386555.1 Allosphingosinicella sp. | reverse complement strand
CGGACATCTTGCCCTTGCGGCGCTGGCCGTGCTGGCCGGGGCCGTATTCGCGCTTGTTGACGGGGCTCTTGGGGCGTCCGAAGACGTTCTCGCCCATCCGGCGGTCGAGTTTGTACTTGGCGCTGCTGCGCTTGCTCATCTTAGGTCCAATCTGCTTGGTTTCACAAGTCCCCGGAACCGCACCGCATGACCTGCCGTCATGCGCGGCCACCGCTTCACCGGGGGTGCGGGGCCAATTGCGAAGCGGGGCAGATGGCCTCTGGAGCCCCCAAAGTCAACCTCGACAGCGGGTTGGCGGCCGTTAAAGGGGGCCGATGAGCTCCGAACGAACCCCGCCCGCAGCCTGTACGACGATGGCCGAGGTCCGCCACGGCGTCGACCGCCTCGACGAGAAGATCGTCCGGCTGATCGGCGAGCGCTTCCGCTACATGGACGCCGCCGCCCGGATCAAGCCGGACCGGGACTCGGTCCGCGACGAGGGGCGCAAGGCGCAGGTGCTGGCCAACGTGGCCCGGCTGGCGGGGGAGCATGACGTTCCCAGGGAGGCGGCTGCGGAGTTGTACGAGCGGCTCGTCGAGGCTTCGATCGCCTATGAGTTCGGTCGCTTCGACGCTACGCGGGGGTAGAATTCCTCCCGGAGCTCGCTCGGGGACCGCGCGAAGCGCGGTGGAGGGGTAATTCCACCTCCGCATTACCCCTCCACCACGGCGCTTCGCGCCGCGGTCCCCCTCCCCCAGCAAGCTGGGGGAGGAATGTCCTAGCCCCGCCGCCTCGGCTGCACCAGCGCCCGGATCATCCCCCGAATCGCCTGCACCTCGCGGTTCGACCAGCCGGCCTTGGTGAGGATGGTGCGGATCGTGTTGCGGGTGGCCGGGGTGCGGTCCGGCGGGTGGAAATAATCGGCGGCGACGAGGGCCTCGTCGAGCTGGCCGATCAAGCCTTCGAGCTGGTCGTGGCTCGCCCTGGGCTCCGCAGGCTCGCCCAGCGTCGGCACCGCCAGCGTCTCGTGCTTCGACCATTCATAGGCGATCAGGATCACCGCCTGGGCGAGGTTGAGCGAGGTGAATCCGGGATTGACCGGGACGGTGACGATCTTGCCGGCGATCGCGACTTCGTCCGTCTCCAGCCCCGACCGCTCGGCGCCGAACAATATGGCGGAGGGTTCCGCCAGGACCCGAATCTCTCGAGCCGCCTCCTCGGGCGTCACCACCGGCACGACCAGTCCGCGCTTGCGAACGGTCGTCGCATAGACGTGCGAGCACTCGCCGACCGCCTCGGCCACCGTGTCGAAAACCCGCGCCCGCTCCAGCACCACGTCAGCGCCCGAGGCGGCCGGCCCCGCCGAAGGATTGGGCCATCCGTCCCTGGGTGCCACCAGCCTCAGGTCGGTCAGCCCGAAATTGAGCATCGCCCTCGCGGCCTTGCCGATATTCTCGCCCAACTGCGGCCGGACGAGGACGATCGCGGGCGGCGGGCTCACTCGTTCCCGGCTTCGCCGACCGAGCCCGCGAACTCCTCGAAGTCCCTCGCCTCGGTGAAATCCTTGTAGACGCTTGCGAAGCGGATGTATGCGACCGGGTCGAGCGCCTTCAGGCCGTCCATGACCAGCTCGCCTATCCGGGTCGAGGCGATCTCGCTGTCGCCGCTGGTCTCGATCTGGCGCTGGAGCGAGGAGACGAGGCGGTCGATCCGCTCCTGGGGCACCGGCCGCTTGCGGCAGGCGATCGCGATCGAGCGTTCCAGCTTGGTGCGGTCGAACGGCTCGCGGCGGCTGCCGGCCTTGACCACCGTCAGGTCGCGGAGCTGGACCCGCTCGAAGGTGGTGAAGCGGGCCGAGCACTCCTCGCACTGTCGGCGGCGGCGGATCGAGGCGCCGTCCTCGGTGGGGCGGCTGTCCTTGACTTGGCTGTTTTCGTGGGAGCAGAAGGGGCAGCGCATTCAGGGCTTCTTCTTGCCCTTGAACCAGGCATAGCCGGCACCGGCCGCCGCGCCGATGATCGGGCCGACGAACGGTACCGGAATGGCCACGACGGCGCCCAGAGCCGCCCATTTCGCCATGCTCCTGCCGAGCTTCTTTTCCTCTTCCGTCATGCCGTCACTGGTCCTGGTAGATCGGGAAGCGGGCGCAGAGCGCGCGCACCCGGCCCTTCACCTCGGCCTCGACGGCGGCATTGCCCTCCTCGCCATTGTCGCGCAGCCCTTCGAGCACGTCCGCCACCATGTCGGCGATGTCGCGGAACTCGGCGATTCCGAAGCCGCGCGTAGTGCCGGCGGGCGAGCCCACGCGGATTCCGCTGGTCTTCACCGGGGGCAGCGGGTCGAAGGGGATTCCGTTCTTGTTGCAGGTGATCGAGGCGCGCTCGAGCGCCTCGTCGGCGTCCTTGCCGGTGATCCCGAGCGGCCTCAGGTCGACCAGGGCGAGATGGGTGTCGGTGCCGCCCGAGACGAGGTCGGCGCCGCGTTCCTTCAGCCTTCCGGCAAGCGCCTTGGCGTTGGCGATGACGGCCCGGGCATAGCTCTTGAACTCGGGCTGCAGCGCCTCGCCGAAGGCGACGGCCTTGGCGGCGATGACGTGCATCAGCGGCCCGCCCTGGAGGCCCGGGAAGACGGCCGAGTTGATCTTCCTGGCGATGGCCTCGTCGTCGGTCAGCACCATCCCCCCGCGGGGGCCGCGAAGGGTCTTGTGGGTGGTGGTGGTGACGACATGGGCATGGCCGAACGGGGTAGGGTGCTCGCCCGCCGCGACCAGGCCGGCGAAATGGGCCATGTCGACCATGAAGATCGCGCCCACCGCGTCGGCGATGGCTCGGAAGCGGGCGAAGTCGATGTGCCGGGGATAGGCCGAGCCGCCGGCGATGATCAGCCCCGGGCGGTGCTGCTTCGCGAGGGCCTCGACCTGGTCGAAATCGATGCAATCGTCGTCGCGGCGGACCCCGTATTGGACGGCGTTGAACCATTTGCCCGACAGTGCCGGCCTGGCGCCGTGGGTGAGGTGGCCGCCGGCGTCGAGCGACATTCCGAGAATGGTGTCGCCCGGCTTGGCCAGAGCCAGCATCACCGCGCCGTTCGCCTGGGCGCCGCTGTGCGGCTGGACGTTGACGAAACCGCAATTAAACAATTGCTTGGCGCGCTCTATTGCGAGCGTTTCTATGGCGTCGGAAGGTGCGCAGCCCTGGTAATAGCGCCGGCCCGGATAGCCCTCGGCATATTTGTTGGTCAGGACCGAGCCCTGCGCCTCGAGCACCGCCTTCGAGACGATGTTCTCCGACGCGATCAGCTCGATCTGGTTCTGCTGGCGGTCGAGCTCGGCGGCGATCGCCTCGGCGACGGCGCCGTCGGCTTCGCGAAGGCGGCCGGTGAAGAAGCCCGAATGCTGGACGTCGGCGAAGTCGAAGGCGGAACGGCTGCTCATGCATTTTCCCTGGCGAAGACGGGGTTGGAAAGCTTGTCGACGCGGCGCCGGTGGCGGCCTTCGCCGAACGGCGTGGCGAGGAACTGGTCGACGATGTCGCGCGCCGCCTCGATTCCGATCAGCCGCGCGCCCATGGCGACGACGTTGGAGTCGTTATGGTCCCGGGCGAGGCGGGCGGAGAGCCCTTCGGACACGAGGGCGCAGCGGCAGGCGGGATGGCGGTTGACCGAGATGGAGATGCCGATCCCGGTGCCGCACAAGGCCACGCCGCGCTCCGCTTCCCCGGACGCGATCGCCTCGGCCATCCGGTAGCCGTAATCGGGATAGTCGACGCTGTCGGTCGAAGTCGTACCGAGGTCCAGAACGTCATAGCCTCCGGAGCGCAGATGCTCGATCAGGAGCATCTTCATCTCGAAGGCGGCATGATCGGCGACGATGGCGATACGCTCGGCCACGGTGAGACTCCAAGAGGGGCAGGCGCTAATTGTAGGGGAGGCTTTGACGATTTGCCACTACCGATTGCCTCTGCGCGTGGATGACCGCGCCAGGCTTGCCGTCCCGGGCCGCGGGGCGTAGCGGCGGGGCATGCGCCCACTGATCCTGCTCCTGTTCCTCGGGGCCTGCGCCTCGACTCCCCAGACCGGTTCCGAGCTCGGCCGCTGGGACGCCCAGGCCAAGCGGGTGACGATCACCCGCGACGATTGGGGAATCGCCCATGTCCGCGGAAAGAGCGACGCCGACGCCGTCTTCGGGATGATCTATGCCCAGGCCGAAGACGATTTCCACCGGGTGGAGACCAACTATCTCACCGCACTCGGCCGGACCGCCGAGGCCGAAGGGGAGAAGGCGATCTGGGCGGACCTGCGCGCCAGGCTCTACATGGATCCCGACGATCTGCGGGCCCGCTACGCGGCCAGCCCTCGGTGGCTGAGGCGGTTGATGGAGGGTTGGGCGGACGGGCTGAATTATTACCTGGCGAAGCATCCCGAGGTCCGCCCGCGTGCGATCAGGCGCTTCGAGCCGTGGATGGCCCTGAGCTTCACCGAAGGAAGCATCGGCGGCGACATCGAGCGGATCGATCTGGCGGGACTGGAAGCTTTCTACACGAAAAAGGGGCGGGGGCTCGCTTCAGCCGCGCCCGTCTACGACCCGGAGCCGCGCGGCTCGAACGGCTTTGCAATCGCTCCGTCGAACAGCGCCGACGGCCACGCGCTGCTTCTGATCAACCCGCATACCAGCTTCTTCTTCCGCTCCGAGCTTCAGGTGGCGAGCGACGAGGGGCTGAACGCCTATGGCGCGGCGACCTGGGGGCAGTTCTTCATCTATCAGGGATTCAACGCGCGAGCCGGATGGATGCACACCTCGAGCGGGGTCGACGTGGTCGACGAGTTCCTCGAGACGGTCGAGCAGAAGGGGGACGAGCTCTACTATCGCTACGGCAACGCGCCGAGGCCGGTCGAGACGAAGTCGGTCTCAATCGCCTATCGCCGGCCGGACGGCAGCATGGCGAGCCGCACGTTCGAGACCTACCGCACCCATCACGGCCCGATCGTCCGGGAGCAGGGCGGCAAATGGGTCGCCTTTGCGATGATGCACCAGCCCGTCGAGGCGCTGCAGCAGAGCTTCCTTCGAACCAAGGCTCGCGACCATGACGATTTTCTCAAGGTGGCGGAGCTGAAGGCGAACTCCTCGAACAACACGATCTTCGCCGATGCCGAGGGCAACATCGCCTATCACCATCCGCACTTCATCCCGGTCCGCGACGACCGCTTCGACTATACGAAACCGGTGGACGGCAGCGACCCGCGCACCGACTGGCGCGGGCTCCACGCCTTGTCGGAGGCGCCGAGGGTCCTGAACCCGCCGAACGGCTGGATCCAGAACACCAACAACTGGCCTTATTCGGCGGCCGGGCCGAACAGCCCGAAGCCCGGCGATTTTCCGCGCTACATGGACACGTTCGGGGAGAATCATCGTGGCCTTGCCGCCGTCCGGGTGCTGAGCGGGAAGAACCGGATGACCCTGGAGGGCCTGCGGGATGCCGCCTACGATCCGTACCAGCCCGCCTTCGCCGAGCTGATCCCGGGACTGGTCGAGGCATGGCGCAAGCTTCCGCACAATGCGCTCAAGGCGAAGCTGATGCGCCCGATCGGGTTCCTCGAAGGGTGGGACTATCGCTGGTCGGAGGAGTCCATAGCCACCACGCTCGCCATGTTCTGGGCGGAGCCGCTCTACGAGGAGGCGCGCAAGGCCGGCTGGCCGCTCGGCGAGACGGTGTCGGGCATCGGCAGGCTGCCGGAGCGACGACGCCTCGAGGCGCTGGCCGCGGCGATGGACCGGCTTCGCGCCGAGTTCGGGCGGTGGAACGTACCCTGGGGCGAGGTGAACCGCTTCCAGCGCCTCACCGGCGACATCGTCCACCCCTTCAGCGACTCCGCGCCGAGCATCCCGGTCGGCTTCACCTCGGGCCGCTGGGGCTCGCTCGCGTCCTTCGGAGCGGCGCCGAGGGGCGGCTCGAAGCGCTGGTACGGGACGAGCGGCAACAGCTTCGTCGCGGTGGTGGAGTTCGGGCCCAAAGTGCGGGCGAGGGCGGTGACGGCGGGCGGCGAGAGCGGGCACCCGGGCTCACCGCATTTCAACGACCAGGCCGGGCGCTACGCCAAGGGCGATCTGCGCGAGGTCTATTTCTACCCCGAGCAGCTCAAGGGCCATACGGAAAGGGTCTACAGGCCTGGGCAGTGACTATCCTCCCCATCGCTAGATGGGGAGGGGGACCACCCGAAGGGTGGTGGAGGGGTAGATCGCGCGGGCTTTCGTGGACAATCGCGCGAACCCGGCAAAATCTGAGCCTGCTACCCCTCCATCAGGCTTCGCCTGGTCCCCTCCCCACCGCTTCGCGGCACGTAGGATTAAGAAGCGAACTCATCGGCCGCCCTTATCAGCCCGTCCAGCACCTCCGGCTCGTTGAACAGATGGCCGCCGTGGACGATCTCCAGCCTCGCCTCCGGCCAGGCCTCGTGAAGGTCCCAGGCGGCGGCGGGCGGGGTGCACATGTCGTAGCGGCCCTGGACGATCACGGCCGGGATGTCCTTCAGCCCGCCGGCATTGGCGATCAGCTGCCCTTCCTCCAGCCAGCCGCGGTTGACCATGTAGTGGTTTTCGATCCGGGCGATGGCGACGGCGAAATCGTCGCTGGTGTGGGCCGCGATCGTCGCCGGGCTGGGCAGCAGGGTGACCGTCTCCGCCTCCCACTGGCTCCAGGCTTTCGCCGCGGCGAGCCGGGTCTGCGCGTCGTCGCCGGTGAGGCGGCGCTGATAGGCTGCGACCAGATCGTCCCGTTCGGCCTGCGGGATCGGCGCCAGGAAGTCGCGCCATTTGTCCGGATAGACCTCGGACGCGCCGTAGCGGTAGAGCCAGTCGAGCTCGGTCTGCCGGAAGGTGAAAATTCCCCGAAGCACCAGCTCGGTCACGCGCTCCGGATGGGTCTGCGCGTAAGCCAGCGCCAGGGTCGAGCCCCAGGAGCCACCGAACACCATCCAGCGTTCGTGACCCGCCTTCTCCCGAAGCCGCTCGATGTCGTCGACCAGATGCCAGGTGGTGTTGGCCTCCAGGCTGGCATGGGGCGTCGAGCGGCCGCAGCCGCGCTGGTCGAAGAGGAGGATGTCGTAGCGGGCCGGATCGAACTGGCGGCGGTGGTCGGGGCTGCAGCCGGCGCCGGGGCCGCCATGGAGGAAGACGACCGGCTTCGCGCCCGCAGTGCCGCACCGCTCCCAGTAGAGGCTGTGGCCGTCGCCGACGTCGAGGCGGCCGGTGTCATAGGGTTCGATAGGGGGGTAGAGCGTGCGCAGCTCGGTCATCGGCATGTTCCTTCCCTCGTCATCCGGATCAAGCCCGCCATGACGGAAAACTAGAAGCTCATCTCATCGTAGATACGCGACACGTCGCCGGCCCAGTCGCCGCGATAGCGTTCGAGCAGCATTTCCGCCGGAGTGATTCCGCGGGCGACGATCTCGCGCAACGGGTCGAGGAAGCCGGACTCGTTGTCGCCCGCCTGATTGTGCCGGCCGCGCGCCTTGAGGCCGGCGTCGGCGATGGCGAGGATCCGGGCGCCCAGGTCCCGCAAAGGCTCACCGGCGGGGGTGCGGGCGGCGAGGCCGAGCCTGGGCACTTCGTCGCGCAGCCGTTGGCGCTCGTCGAGCGACCAATTTTTGACCTCGTCCCAGGCGGCGTCGAGCGCCGACTGGTCGTAGAGCAGTCCGACCCAGAGCGCGGGAAGCGCGCAGATCTTGCTCCACCGGCCGCCGTCGGCGCCGCGCATCTCGAGGAAGCTCTTCAGCCGCACTTCGGGGAAGGCGGTGGAGAGGTGATCGGTCCAGTCGGACAGGCGCGGCTTCTCGCCGGGGAGGACGGAGAGCTCGCCCTTCAGGAAGTCGCGGAAGGAGAGGCCGGCGGCGTCGATGTAGCGGCCTTCCCGGTAGACGAAGTACATCGGCACATCGAGCGCATAGTCGAGATAGCGTTCGTAGCCGAAGCCGTCCTCGAAGACGAAGGGCAGCATTCCGGTGCGCGCGCCGTCCGTGTCGGACCAGATGTGGCTCCGGTAGGAGAGGAAGCCGTTGGGCTTGCCCTCGGTAAAGGGCGAGTTGGCGAACAGGGCCGTGGCGAGCGGCTGAAGGGCGAGGCCGACCCTGAACTTCTGCGCCATGTCGGCTTCGGAGCTATAGTCCAGATTGACCTGGATGGTGCAGGTCCTCAGCATCATGTCGAGGCCGAGGCTGCCCACGCGCGGCATGTGGCGGAGCATGATCTCGTAGCGGCCCTTGGGCATCCGCGGCAGATCGTCCCGCGCCTTGTCGGGCCACATGCCGAGGCCGAGGAACCCCAGGTCCAGCTTCTCGCCCACCTGCTTGACCTGGTCGAGATGGCGCCCGGCCTCGGCGCAGGTCTGGTGGAGGTTCTCGAGCGCCGCGCCGGAAAGCTCGAGCTGGCCGGCGGGCTCGAGGCTGACATTGCCGTCCTTGCCGGACAAGGCGATGACGTTGCCGCTTTCCTCGACCCGTTCCCAGCCGAACTCGGTCATTGCCTCGAGCAGGTCGCGGATCCCGCCCGGCTCCTCATAGGACGGCGCCCGATGGTCCGAGCGGCGGTAGACGAACTTCTCATGCTCGGTGCCGATCCGCCAGGCGCTTTGCGGCTTCTCGCCGCCCTCGAAGGGAGCGAGCAGGTCCTCGCGGCTCTCGATCGGCGGGTCCGCGCGCGCGGTTTCGGTCCGGGTGGTCATCGCCGCCCTCTAGCTCCGGTCGCGAAAACCCGCCAGCCTCTTCCCGTTGCCGAACGAAACCGGCCCGTCCGGAATGGCGATTCAAATACTTAGAAATTGGTGCCTGGCACCAATTACGTCCGGGACGCTTTGGACCAGTCGCCCGCGGCGCCCATCCACAAGGCGACCGCCGCGAGCGCCGCGGTGTCGGCGCGCAGGATTCGGGGACCGAGGCTGACCGGTCTGGCCTGCGGCAAAGTCCGAATCGCGGCGCGCTCCTCGTCCGCGAAGCCACCTTCCGGGCCGATGAGGATGGCGGCGGGACCTGGTCTGGGCCTAAGCGCTTCGCCCCCGCCTTCGTCCGCGAAATACAGCACGCGCTGTGCCGGCCATGCGGCGAGCAGGGTGTCGAGCTTTTGCGGGTCGGCAAGCTCCGCGAGCGCGGTTCGCTCGCACTGCTCGGCAGCCTCGACGATATGGGCGCGAAGCCGGTCGAGGTTCAGCCGCTCCACCATGGTTCGACGGGTGATGACGGGGATCAGCCGTGCGACCCCGAGCTCGGTGGCTTTCTCCACGAGCCAGTCGATGCGGCCGCGCTTGATCGGAGCGAAGAGGAGCCAGAGGTCGGGAACCGGTTCCCGGGCGCGGAGGTGCGTGGCGACGGCGAGGGTGACCCGCTTCTTCCCGGCCTCGACGATCTCGGCGAGCCATTCGCCGGTCCGGTCGTCGAACAGCTTGACGCGCGCGCCCGGCCCGAGGCGAAGGACGTTCCCGAGATAATTGGCCGAAGGGCCGTCCAATATCAGCGTCGCGCCTTCACGAAGAGGCTGACCGACGAACAGGCGCGGCAGGCTCGACGGCGGCCAGGCGGGGGTTGCGGGCATGCTTCTCCCTAGTTCAAGCTGGGTGGCGTGACTACAAACGACGACATAGTCCCCGATTCCGAACGCCGCGGACTGATCGGCGCACTGCCGCGGGCGCTTCGCCCCTACGCCTCGCTGATGAGGCTCGACCGGCCGATCGGGGCGTGGCTGCTGTTCTGGCCCTGCGCGTGGAGCGTGGCGCTGGCCGGCATGGGGCCGAACGGAGCCGCCCTGATGCTGTGGCTGGCGCTGGGCGCCTGGGCGATGCGAAGCGCCGGCTGCGTCTGGAACGACGTCGTCGACCGCGATCTCGACGCCCGCGTCGAGCGAACCCGCCTGAGGCCGCTGGCCAGCGGCCGGGCCAGCCTGTGGGGCGCCTGGATCCTGCTCGCCGGGTTATGCCTGATCGGCCTCGCGGTTCTTCTGCAGCTCGGCCGGACCGCTCAAATCGTCGCGCTCGCCAGCCTCGCGCCGGTGGCCGCCTATCCGTTCATGAAGCGAATCACCTGGTGGCCCCAGGCCTGGCTCGGCCTGGTTTTCTCCTGGGGGGCGCTGGTCGGCTGGCCCGCGGTGCTCGGCGAGCTCAGCGCCACCGCCGTCATCCTTTGGGCCGGCTCCGTCTTCTGGGTGATCGGCTACGACACGATCTACGCTCTACAGGACCGCGAGGACGACGCGCTGGTGGGCGTGAAATCGTCCGCGCTCGCTCTCGGCGGGCATGCCAGGACGGGCGTGGCGGTCTGCTATGGGATCGCGCTCGTCTTGTGGGCGGCGGCCTTGTGGCGAGTCCGCCCGGACGGGCTCGCCCTGGTCGCGCTTCTCCCCACGGCCGGCCATCTCGCCTGGCAGGTCGCCAGGCTCGATCCGGGCGACGGCGGCGACGCTTTGGTCAGGTTCCGGTCGAACCGGATGGCCGGCTTCCTCCTCTTCCTCGCCTGCCTCGTCGTCGGCACCTCCTAGATTTAGGCGGCCATCCACCCTAGGTGGAACGGCATGCTGAGTATCCAGGAAGCCGAGGCGCGCGCCGCCGCGCTGGTCGAGCGCGCCGCCAAAGCGGGAGCCGACGCCGCCGACGCCGTTTATTCCGCCAACGCCTCCACGTCGGTGCAGGTCCGGCTCGGCGCGCTCGAGGACGTCTCGCGCAACGAGGCGGAGACCGTCTCGCTTCGGCTTTTCGTCGGAAGCCGATCGGCCAGCGTCTCGTCTTCCGACCTGTCCGACGAAGCGATGGCCGCCCTGGTCGAGCGGGCCGCGGCGATGGCGCGGGAGGCGCCCGAGGATCCCTGGTCGGGCCTTGCGCCCGAGGAGCTGCTGATGCGGGAGACGGGCCCCGACGTCGACGCCGACGACGGCGGCGACCCGTCGCCGCTCGAGCTCAGGGACCGTTCGCTGGCGATCGAGGGAGCGGGGCGGGAGGTCGCCGGGATCACCAACAGCGAAGGCGCGGGAGTCAGCGCCGGCCGAAGCGTCTTCGCTTTGGCCACCAGCCACGGCTTCTGCCGCGGCTATTCGGCCACCGGCTATTCGTGCTCGGCCAGCCTGATCGCCGGGGCGGGAAGCGGGATGCAGCGCGACTATGCCTATCACAGCGTCCGCCATTATTCGGAGCTCGACGATCCCGAGACCCTCGGCCGGCGGGCGGCGGAGCGCGCCGTCGCCCGGCTTCGGCCGGCCAAGCTGGCCAGCGGCACCATGCCGGTGCTGTTCGACCCGCGCGTCGGCAACTCGCTGCTCGGCCACCTGATGACCGCGATCGGCGGCCCGTCGATCACCCGGCGGACCAGCTTCCTTCTCGAGAAGGAGGGGGAGCAATTGTTCGGCGAGGACGTCACCATCCGCGACGACCCCCACCGGCCCCGCGGCCTGCGCTCCAAGCCGTTCGACGGCGAGGGGCTGCCCACCCGGCCCTTGAACCTCGTCGATTCCGGCCGGCTGACCGGATGGCTGCTCGAAAGCGCCTCGGCCCGGCAGCTGGGGCGCCTGCCGACCGGCCATGCCACTCGAAGCTCCGGCGCGCCCAGCGTCGGAGCCACAAACGTCCACATGGCGCCGGGGCGGCTGACAGCGGAGCAGCTGATCGGCGACGTCGAGCTCGGCGTCTACGTCACTCAGCTGATCGGCCAGGGCGTCAACCCGGTGACCGGCGACTATAGCCGTGGCGCGTCGGGCTTCATCATCGAAAAGGGCAGGCTCGGACCGGCTGTCGAGGAGATCACCATCGCCGGCAACCTGCTCGACATGTTCGCAAGGCTGGTCCCCGCGGACGACCTCGACTTCCGCTACACGGCCAACGTGCCGACCCTGCGTATCGACGGGATGACGGTCGCCGGTGCTTGAAGCCGTCTCCGCGGCCGTCCGCGAGGCCGGAGCGATCGCCGCGGCGCGCTTCGGTACGGACTATAAGCGCTGGGAGAAGGCGCCCGGAAACCCGGTCTGCGAGATCGATCTCGAGGTCGACGCCTTCCTTCGCGAGCGGCTGTGCGCTTTGGACCCCGAGGCCGGCTGGCTGTCGGAGGAAAGCCTCGATGCTTCGGACCGCATGGAGCGGAAGCGGCTGTGGGTGGTGGATCCGATCGACGGCACCCGCGACTATCTGCGCGCCCGCCCGGGCTGGTGCGTTTCCGTGGCCCTGGTCGAGGACCGGACTCCGCTGATCGGAATCCTCGACGCTCCGGCGCGGGGCGAGCATTGGAGTGCAGAGAAGGGGCGCGGCGCCTGGCGCAACGGCGAGCGGCTCCGGGTCAGCGGTCGGGCCGAGCTTGCCGGCGCGCGAGTGCCCACGGACCAGCTTCCCCGGATCGACCGGGACCTGGTCGCGGTCGCCAAGCCCAATTCGATCGCGCTCAGGATCGCCCTGGTCGCCGCCGGCGAGGCGGACCTGGTGGCGACTCTCAGATGGGGCTTCGAATGGGACATCGCCGCCGCAGCGCTGATCGCCGCCGAAGCGGGCGCGACCGTGACCGGAGCGCTCGGCCAGCCTCTCGCCTTCAACAGCGCCAGCGGGGAGGCTTTCGGAATGCTCGTCGCGACTCCGGCCATCCACGCCGCCGCGCTCGAGCGGCTCCGGGACCGCGCCATGGATCTGGTTTGACGGGAGTTTCGTCGCACTGGCTGCGCCGTTCGCAGAGCGCGTTTCGGTTACGGCCGCGTAGCTGCTAAGACCGCGGCAAGGAGGATCATCCATGAAGTTCGGGCTGCTAATCATACCCGTCGCCGCCGCCGCCTTGGCGGGGGTCGCGCCGCTGAGCGGTCGGGAACCGGCGCAGCCCGCCGCGGCGGATGAAAGCGGCACCGTCCTCGGCACCGAGGAGGACCGCTGGGCGCGAATGACCGTACCGGTAAATATCGGCAAGAGCGGGCCCTATGATTTCATCGTCGATACGGGCGCCGAGCGGACGTCGATCGCCGAGGAGCTGGCCCGCGATCTTCGGCTCGGCCTGGGCAACCGCGCCCGGCTTCACAGCATGACCGAGGTCAGCCAGATCCAGACCGTTCTGATTCCGGCGCTTGAAGTCGGCGGCAGGAGCGTGCGCGACATCCACGCCCCCGCGCTCCAGCGCCGCTACATCGGCGCCGAGGGAATCCTGGGGGTCGACTCGCTTCAGTCCCAGCGCGTTTCCTTCGATTTCGTCCGCCAGCAGATGACGGTCACCAACAGCCACAGGCGGGAGGAGCATTGGCCCGCCGACACGATCGTCGTCACCGCCCGCAACCGGCTGGGCCATCTCGTCATGGTCGACGCATCGGTCGACGGCCAGAAGGTCTGGGTGATCCTCGATACCGGCGCTCAGACGACCGTCGCGAACAACGTTCTGAGGCGCAAGCTCGAGCAGAAGGGCCGGCTTCGGACGACCGTTCCGATCACCCTCCAGAGCGTCACCGGCGGGCAGATGGCGGCGGACCAGACCAGGGTGAAGCGGATTCGTCTCGGCGGGATCGACATCAACGACATGCCGGTCGCCTTCGCCGACGTCCATCCTTTCAAGAAGCTGGGGCTGTCGAAGCGGCCGGCGCTGCTGCTGGGAATGGACGCCCTTCGCCTGTTCGACCGGGTCTCGGTCGACTTCCCGAACCGAAGGGTACGGCTGCTCGGGGGCTCGAGGTCCCAGCTCCAGGGTTCCCGCTTGGCGGCTGCCCCACCCGTCAGCCGACCCGCGGCACTCCGAGCCTTGGAATATCGATCTTCGGACAGCGGTTCATCACGACCTTGAGCCCGGCCGCCTCGGCTCGGGCCGCGGCTTCCTCGTTGATCACTCCGATCTGGAGCCACACGGCCCTGGCGCCGGCGGCGATCGCCTCGTCGACCGCCTGACCGGCGGCCTGCGAGCGGCGGAAGATGTCGACCAGGTCGATCGGCTCGCCGATCTGGGAAAGCTCCCGCCAGACATATTCGCCATGGACATGCTCGCCGGTGATCTGCGGGTTCACCGGAAGGACGCGGTAGCCCCAGTCCTGAAGGAAGCGCATCACGCCGTAGCTCGGCCGGTCGGGCCGGTCGGACGCGCCGATCATGGCGATGGTGCGCGTGGAGGCGAGGAGGTCGAAAAGGTCTTCGTCGCGGGTGAGGGGCATTCGGCGCTACTCGGCTGGAGTCTCGGCGTCGCGGCGAAGGCCGCGAAGGGTGAGAAGACCGTAAGTCAGTCCTGTGACGCTCACAAAGATCAGAAAAAGCCAGAATTCCGTCATCAACCGTCTCCCAGGCAACGTAGCAGCCTCGAATGGGACTCCGCCGCAAGCCTTCGCCGACCCTGTGGGTTTAACGCCGGACTCGGTGTCTCGTCTCCCAAAAACTGCATTGCGACGGTGCAGCGATGCTGGTCGCGGCTGCTCCAGTCGTGCGCCAATCCGAACAGCCCGGCTATGAAGCCCCCAAGACAAGCGGAGACCAGCAACGTCGCCCAACCCTCCACGCCTCGTGTCGAATACCGGGTGGAAGATCTGCCCATGAACTTTTCATAACAGGTGAGTTTCACCCTGCCAATATCGTTAAGCGCGTAGCAGTGAGTCCATCAGCCCCGCCGCTATTGCTGCAAAGGCTTTCGACTCTTCGCCTTCGCGCGCTGCTGGCGGAACACCGGCGTCGGAGGCGGTTCGAATCGCCAGCGTAAGAGGGATCCGCCCCAGGAACGGGATCGCCATCACCTTCGCGGCCGCCTCCGCGCCCCCCGCGCCGAAGGGGTCCGAAACCTCGCCGCAATGGGGGCAGGCATAGCCGGACATGTTCTCGATGAGGCCGAGCAGCGGCACGTCCATCTTTCGAAACAGGTCGATCGCTCTAGTGGCGTCGATCAAGGCCAGGTCCTGGGGGGTCGACACGATCACCGCCCCCGCCGGCTTCCATTTCTGGATGAGCGACATCTGGATGTCGCCGGTGCCGGGCGGAAGATCGACGATCATCAGCTCGCGATCGTCCCAGTCGCCCTCCATCAGCTGGCCGAGCGCGCTGGCGATCATGGGGCCGCGCCAGGCCAGAGCGGTGCCCGGTTCGACCAGCTGGCCTATGGAGAGCATCTTCACCCCCCAGGCATCGACGGGGACGATCCTCTTCCCGTTGAGCTCCGGGCGGTCGGAATTGCCCATGATGCGGGGCAATGACGGCCCGTAAATGTCGGCGTCGACCAGACCGACCTTGCGGCCGGAGCGGGCGAGGGCGATCGCGAGGTTGGCGGCGACGGTCGACTTGCCGACGCCGCCCTTGCCGCTTCCTATGGCGACGATGGTGCGCTGCACCTTGTCCGCGGTCATTGCGATTCGAACTTCGCGGACCCCTGGCACGGCGACCAGGGCGGCGCGGATCTGCCGCTCGATGGAAGCGCGCGATTCCGCGGCAAGGCCGCCTACGTCGAGGACGAGGCTGGCGACGCCCTCCCTGAGCCGCGGAGCCGCAATTCGGCCGGTCGCCTCCGTCACGGAGGAAAGGGCGGCGGCCAGCGGGTCCTTCTCGTCGTTCATCCGCTGCAGATAGGGGGTGCGGTTGGGCTTGCCACTGTTTTTCCGCGGGGGCGCTACCTATAAAGGCCCTATGGCAAGATTTTTCGGGTGGGGCGCGCGTCTCGGCGCCGTGTTGAATGAAAATCGCGGCGGGCCCTGGGGCCCCTCGGGCGACGGCGGCTCCGGCGACGGTGGCGGCGGCGGTGGCGGCGGACCGCGCAATCCATGGGGACAGCCGCCGCGCAAGCGCCGCACCCCGGGAGTCGGCGGCAACGTCAGCTCGATCGACGAATTCCTGAAAAGGAGCCGCGAGAAGTTCGGCGGGCGCTTCCCCCATCAGGAGGGCCGCCCCTACTGGCTCTACGGCCTCGGCGTATTCGTCCTGCTGTGGCTGCTCTTCACATGCTTCCACCTCGTGGGGCCGCAGGAGAGGGGAGTCGTCACCTTGTTCGGCAAGTATAGCCGGACGGTCAATTCCGGGATCGCGATGACCCTGCCGCTGCCGATCGAGCGCCTTCAGAAGGTCGACGTCGGCCAGATCCGCACCCGCGACATCGGGTCGCCGGACGCGTCGCAGGAGAATCTGATCCTGACCGGCGACCAGAACATCATCGACGTGGCTTATTCGGTGCGCTGGACGATCCGCGATCCGCAGCTCTACCTCTTCCAGATCAACGATCCGGAATCGACGATCGGCGAAGTCGCCGAAAGCTCGATGCGCGCCGTTCTCGCCACCGTCTCGCTCGACGACGCGATCGGGGCCGGCCGGAGCGACATAGAGTCGCGCGTCTCGCTGGTGATGCAGCAGGTGCTCGACCGCTACGGCGCCGGAGTCAGGATCGAGGGCGTCGCGATCAAGCAGTCCGACCCGCCGGCGACGGTCAACAACGCCTTCAAGGAAGTGTCCGCCGCCCAGCAGGAGGCTCAGTCCTACATCAACCAGGCGCGCGCCTACGCCCAGCAGCAGACCGCGCGGGCCCAGGGCGACGCGGCGGCGTTCGACAAGGTCTTCGCCCAGTACAAGCTGGCCCCCGAGGTGACCCGGCGCCGCATGTATTACGAGACGATGGAGCGGGTCCTCTCCAAGGTCGACAAGACCGTGGTCGAGGCCGACGGAGTCACTCCCTATCTGCCGCTGCCCCAGGTCCAGCGCCAAGCCCAGGAAGGAGCCGCGCGATGAGCCGGGCGCTTCGCAACCCCATTGCCCTCGCGTTCATCGCGATCGCCTTGCTCGTCATCATCGGAAGCACCTTCGCGACCGTCCCCGAGACGAAGCAGGCGGTGATCGTCCGCTTCGGCAACCCGGACCGGGTCATCAACGCCTATCGCCGGGGAGTCGATTTCGGCCAGACCGGGGCCGGGCTGATCGCCCGGGTGCCCTTCATGGAGCAGATCGTCTGGATCGATAAGCGGATCCTCAGCGTCAAGATGGACCGCCAGCAGGTGCTCTCGACCGACCAGCTCCGGCTCCAGGTCGACGCCTTCGCCCGCTACCGCATCGTCGACCCGCTGCAGATGTACGTCTCCGCGCGGACCGAGGAGCGGGTCAGCGACCAGCTGAAGCCGATCCTCGGCTCGGCGATCCGCAACGAGCTCGGCAAGAGACCCTTCGCCACGCTGCTGAGCCCCGAGCGGGGCCAGCTGATGGCGAATATCCAGCGCGCCCTCGACCGGGTCGCCCGCCAATATGGCGCGGAGATCGTCGACGTCCGGATCAAGCGCGCCGACCTTCCCGAAGGGACGCCGCTCGATTCCGCCTACGAGCGGATGCGCACCGCCCGCCAGCAGGAGGCCGGAGCGATCCGCGCCCAGGGCTACAAGCAGGCGCAGATCATCAAGGCCGACGCCGACGCCGAAGCCGCGAAGACCTATGCCGAAGCCTATGGCAAGGATCCCGACTTCTACGCCTTCTACCGGGCTATGCAGAGCTATGAGACGACCTTCGCTCCGGGCGAGAACCAGGGCCGCTCGAGCATCATCATGTCGCCCGACAACCAATATCTGCAGGAGTTCAAGGGCAGGAATCGATAAATAGGCCGTGCCTATTCAAATCCGGTTCAGACGCACCAATTACGTTTGTAATCGCAGTCGCCCGGACTGCCCGCCCGGGCCGAAGCAAATGAGGAGATACGAATCGTGCGTTACGTCTATGGCCTCTCGGCCGCCATCCTTATCGGCGGCGCCGCCGCGACGCTGACGGTGGGCCCCGTCGGTGCCCAGACCGCGCAAAACGATCCCGGCACCATCGCCTCCGCCGCTCCGCGCGCCGGAGCCCCGATGAGCTTTGCCGACCTCGCCGCGCGGCTCCAGCCGGCCGTGGTCAACATCTCGACCAAACAGTCGATCCAGGTCAATCGAAGCCGCCAGGTGCCGCCGGGCTTCGAGGATTTCTTCCGCCAGTTCGGAGTTCCGGTGCCGGACGGCGGCGGCGACGCTCCGATCACCCAGCGCGGCGGTTCGCTCGGCTCCGGCTTCCTCATCTCCGCCGACGGCTATGTGGTCACCAACAACCACGTCGTCTCCCCGGCCCGCACCGGCGCCACCGTCGAGCAGATCACGGTGACCCTGTCGGACCGCCGCGAATATGAAGCGACCCTGGTCGGCCGCGACGCCGCCTCCGACCTCGCCCTGCTCAAGATCAAGGGCAACAACCTGCCCTTCGTCCGCTTCGGCGATTCCAAGCAGGTCCGGGTCGGCGACTGGGTGGTCGCGATCGGCAACCCGTTCAGCCTCGGCGGCACCGTCACCGCGGGCATCGTCTCGGCGCTCCACCGCAATATCGGCGCCGGAACCTACGACCGCTACATCCAGACCGACGCAAGCATCAACATGGGCAATTCGGGCGGGCCGATGTTCGACCTCAACGGCAACGTCATCGGGATCAACACCGCTCTGATCTCGCCGACCGGAGGCAATGTCGGGATCGGCTTTGCGATCCCCGCCGAGCAGGCCTTCCCGATCATCGACTCGCTGCGCAAGGGGCAGCGGCCACAGCGCGGCTATATCGGAGTGAGCCTTCAGGCGCTGGACGAGGACATCGCGGCCTCGCTCGGAATCCCCAAGAACCAGGGTGAGCTGATCCGCAGCGTCACCGCCGGCGGCCCGGCCGCCCGGGCCGGGATCCAGCAGGGCGACGTGGTCGTCAGCGTCGGCGGACGGCCGGTCACTCCGGACGAATCGCTCGCCTATCTGGTCTCGCGGCAGCCGATCGGCTCGCGGGTCCCGATCGAGGTCGTCCGCGACGGTCGGCGCCAAACGGTCAACGTTGCCGTCGGCGAGCGCCCGACCGAGGAGGAGCTTGCCCGGCTCAACGGCATCGAGGACGAGACTCCGGTCCGCGAGCCCGCTGAAGCCCAGCAGTCGAGCGGCCAGCGCTCGACGCGCGAGAGCCTCGGAGTCACGGTGCAGACCCTGACTCCGGACATCGCCCGGTCGCTTCGGCTCAACGACACCAACGCAAGGGGAGTCGTCATCGCCTCGGTCAATCCGGGCAGCGACGCCGCCGCCAAGGGAATCCAGCCCGGCGACATCATCCTGTCGATCAACCAGCGCGCGACCCGCACGCCCGAGGAAGCCGCCGCTGCGGTCGCCGCGGCGCGCTCGGCCGGCCGCAACAGCGTGCTTCTGCTGGTCCGCCGGGCCAATACCCCTCCGGCTTATTACGGGATCGCGCTTTCGGGCCGGTAAGTATCCTCCCCATGCGAAGCATGGGGAGGGTCCGGAGCGTGGTGGAGGGGTAGAAGGCGCAGGCCTTCGCCGTCTCGCGCCTGATCCTGGGCTTCCTGTGCCACCTACCCCTCCACCAGGCTTCGCCTGGTCCCCCTCCCCAGGCTGTGCCTGGGGAGGATTTTGTGTCCGGCTCCACATCGGATAGGGCGGCACCCGTAAGCCAGGGAGCCCTAGAGTGGACGACGAAACCTCGATCTTCATCGGCACGGGCGGCGGCAAGCCTCAGCGGCTGATGCTCAAGCGGGCGAACCGCCACGGCCTGATCGCCGGCGCGACCGGCACCGGCAAGACCGTCAGCCTTCAAGGCCTCGCGGAGGGCTTTTCCCGCGCCGGTGTCCCCGTCTTCGTCGCAGACGTGAAGGGGGATCTGGGCGGTCTCGCCATGGCGGGATCGCCGATGGGCAAGCTCCACGAGGCCTTCGCCGCCCGTGCCGCCGAGATCGGCGATTCCTCCTGGTCCTATGGCGACAATCCGGTCCAGTTCTGGGACCTGCTGGGCCAGCAGGGCCACCCGATCCGCACCACGGTCTCGGAAATGGGCCCGCTGATGCTGGCCCGGCTGATGGATCTGAACGAGGTGCAGGAAGGCGTCCTCACCATCGTCTTCCACGTCGCCGACAGGGACGGGCTGCTGCTGCTCGACCTCGACGACCTCCAGGCCATGCTCGCCGACTGCGCCAGCCGCGCCGACGCGCTGACCGTGACCTACGGCAACGTCTCGAAGGCGAGCGTCGGCACCATCCAGCGCTCGCTGCTCCAGCTCCGCTCGCAGGGCGGCGACCGCTTCTTCGGCGAGCCCGCGCTCGACATCGACGATCTCATCGCCTTGGACGAGCGCGGCCGCGGAATCGTCAACGTTCTCGCCGCCGACAGGCTGATGGCCTCGCCCAAGCTCTATTCGACCTTCCTGCTCTGGCTCCTCTCCGAGCTGTTCGAGCAGCTCCCGGAGGTCGGCGATCCCGACAAGCCCAGGCTCGTCTTCTTCTTCGATGAGGCCCACCTGCTCTTCACCAGCGCTCCCGCGGCGCTGCTCGAGAAGATCGAGCAGGTCGTCCGGCTGATCCGCTCCAAGGGCGTCGGGGTCTATTTCATCACCCAGAACCCGATCGACATTCCCGACGCCGTCGCCGGCCAGCTCGGCAACCGCATCCAGCATGCCCTTCGAGCCTTCACTCCGAGGGACGAGAAAGCGGTGCGTTCGGCGGCCGAGACGTTCCGGGCCAATCCGGGGGTCGACGTCGCCACCGCCATTACCGAGCTCAAGGTCGGCGAGGCGCTGGTGTCCCTGCTCGAGCCGGACGGGTCCCCGTCGCCGGTCGAGCGGACGCTGATCCGGGTTCCGGGCTCTAGGGTCGGACCGGTCACGGCCGAGGAAAGGGCGATCTTCCTCCAGACCGACGCCATCGGCTCCAAATATGACGAGGCGATCGACCGGGACTCCGCGCAGGAGCTTCTCGGCGCCAGGTCCAGCGAGGCCCAGGCTGCGGCGGCCGAGGCGAAGGCGATCGCCGAGGAAGCCAAGCTCGCCGCCGCCGAGGCGAAGCAGGCGGAGAAGGAGAGGGTTCTCGCCGAGCGCGAGGCCGCGCGCGCGGCGAAGGAAGCCGAGCGGGCGCGGGTCGCGGCCGAGCGGGAGGCGGCACGGCAGGCTCGGGAGGCTGCGAAGCCGACGCTGACGGACAAGCTGGTGGAGTCGGCGGCACGCTCCGCGGCAAGCACCGTTGGCCGACAGGTTGCGGGGAAGCTCGGCGGTCAGTTGCTCAGGGGCCTGCTGGGCGGGCTGTTCAGAGGGCGGTGACCTAAAATCCTCCCCTGCATTTGCAGGGGAGGGGGACCATGCGAAGCATGGTGGAGGGGCCTTCCCAAGTCTGCAAACCCCTCCACCGCGCTTCGCGCGGTCCCCCTCCCCAGGAAATCCTGGGGAGGATTTAAACTGGTCGCAACCCGATTGCTGCGCCGCTTCCGCTCGGCCAAGGTGCGCCCTGGCAATTGGGGGCGATCATACATGGCATCCGAAGCATCGACACGCGAGCTCACCATCCGCTCGATCGTCCTCGGCGGTATACTCACCCTCGTCTTCACCGCCGCCAACGTCTATCTCGGCCTCAAGGTCGGGCTGACCTTCGCCACCTCGATCCCGGCGGCGGTCATCTCGATGGCGGTGCTCCGCTGGTTCAGCAGCTCGACCATCCTCGAGAACAATATCGTGCAGACCGTCGCGTCCGCGGCGGGCACCCTGGCGGCGATCATCTTCGTCCTGCCGGGGCTGGTGATGATCGGATATTGGCAGGGCTTCCCGTTCGTCACCACCGCCGCGATCACGATGCTCGGGGGGATATTGGGCGTGCTCTTCTCGGTGCCGCTGAGGCGGGCGATGGTGGTCGACAGCCCGCTGCCCTTCCCGGAAGGGCGGGCCGCAGCCGAAGTGCTTCAGGTGGGCTCGAATTCGCGCGCCGGCGAGGAGGAGAGTTCGAAGGGCCTGTCGGTCCTCGTCTGGAGCAGCCTCGTCTCGGCGGGCTTCGCCATCCTCACCCAGACGCGCCTCGTCGCCGCCGAGGCTTCGGCCTGGTTCCGGACCGGGGCGGGGGCGACCGGCATCTCCGGCGGCCTCTCCTTCGCGCTGATGGGGGTCGGTCACCTGGTCGGGATCTCGGTCGGAATGGCCATGTTCCTCGGCCTCGCCATCGGCTGGTGGGTCCTGCTCCCGATCCTCACGGCGCAGATGCCGATCGAGGGCGGGCCCCAGGTCTGGGCGGGCACCATCTTCACCCAGCATGTGCGCTTCTTCGGCGCCGGAGTGATCGGAGTGGCCGCGGTCTGGACCCTGCTCAAGATCGCCGGGCCGGTGCTCGGCGGAATCCGCTCGGCGATGGCGGCAAGCGCGGCCCGGCGCGGCGGCGAGGCGCTGGCGCTGGAGGAACGCGACCTACCAATCGCCATCGTCGGCTTCGGCTCGCTCGCCGTCCTCGCTCCGATCGCCTGGCTCCTGTGGACCGTGATCGCCGGCGGGCCCCTGGCCGGCTCGGCCGCGCTTCTGATCGCGGGCGCGCTCGTCTTCATCCTCGTCATCGGCCTGATGATCGCCGCGGTCTGCGGCTACATGGCCGGCCTGATCGGAGCCTCCAACAGCCCCGTCTCGGGCATCGGCATCCTTTCGGTCGTCGCCGCGTCGCTGATGCTGGTCGGGCTGTTCGGGCGCGATACGCCTGCGGGGACGTCGGAGGCGCTGGTCGCCTACGCCCTGATCGTCACCGGCCTCGTCTTCGGGATCGCCACCATCTCCAACGACAACCTCCAGGACCTCAAGACCGGCCAGCTGGTCGGAGCGACACCGTGGCGGCAGCAGGTCGCCCTGATCTTCGGAGTGATCTTCGGCTCCCTCGTCGTTCCGCCGGTGCTCCAGGTGCTCTACGAGGCCTTCGGCTTCGCCGGAATGCCCGGCGCCGGGCCTCAGGCCCTGCCGGCGCCCCAGGCCGCGCTCATCTCCGCGCTGGCCAAGGGGGTGCTCGGCGGCGATCTCAACTGGACGATGATCGGCTATGGCGCCCTCACCGGGGTCGGCCTCGTTCTTCTCGACGAGACGCTCGGCCGGATGAAGAAGCTGCGACTTCCGCCGCTCGCCGTCGGGATCGGAATCTACCTGCCGATGGCGGCGGTCCTGCCGGTCGTGAGCGGGGCGGTGATCGGCTTTTACTACGACCGCTGGGCCGACCGCCGCGAGAAGCCCGAATTCGCGCGGCGGATGGGCGTGCTCGCGGCGACCGGGCTGATCGTCGGCGAGAGCCTGTGGGGCGTGGTCTTCGCGGGCATCGTCGCGGGTTCGGGGAGCGATTCGCCGCTGGCCCTCGCCGGGGAAGGGTTCGAGACCATGGCTCTGATCGGCGGGACGGCGCTGTTCGTCCTGCTCGCGGGCTGGGTTTACCGGCGGACGATGAAGCTGGCCTCCTGATCCTCCCCACGCGAAGCGTGGGGAGGGGGACCATGCGAAGCATGGTGGAGGGGTAGCTGGCAAAGCCTCGTCAGTTACCCCTCCACCACCCTTCGGGTGGTCCCCCTCCCCACCGCTTCGCGGCGGGGAGGATTATCTCGCCTTCGCCTCCAGCCAGCGCGTGATGTCCGGCAGCCTCGTCGTCCGCACCCTCACCCGGTCGCGGATCGAGGCGATGGCGACGTCGACCCGGCCGCGCGACTGCGGGGTCATGTAGCGGGTCGCGAAATCCTCGAGCTTGGCGACCATGGCGGGATCCGCCGAGCCGCCGCCGAGGCCGGCGAGGAAGCGCGAGCGCGACGAGATGTCGACCAGCCCCTCGACCTTCTCGCGGTTGCGGATGGCGAAGTCGAAAGCGAGGTCGGGATGCTCGCCCGCGACCGCCGAGAGGATCCCGGCGCTGGTGGTGGCGCCCGGCTCGTCGGTCAAAGCGAGGTCGAGCGCCCTTTGCGCCAGGGCGGGGTCGGCGGCGCTTCCGAGCAGTCGGTAGAGCTGCGCCTTGACCAGCGGGCTCCGCTCGGCGCGGGCCTGGGCGCGAAGGCGCTCCCAGCCGGCGGAATCGACGTTGCGGGCGGTGACGGCGAGGATCGTGCTTCGCAAGGGGCCGCCGGTGGCGAGCGGGTCGCCCGCGGCGAGCCGCCGGTTGGCCTCGCCGACCACGCCCGAATCGCCCATCTCGCCGAGAGTCTTGATCAGGTCGGCCCGAAGCACGGGCACCGTCGGCGCCCCGCCCGGCTTCGCCGTCCAGCCGATCCGCGCCAGCACCGGCGACAGCTTGGCCGAAGCGTAGCGCTCGAGCATCCGGCGATGGGCGGGATCGCTCTCGTACAGGGCGTGGACGCTGCTCAGGATGGCGGCGGCCCGGCTCCACACCTGCGGATTGGCGTTGGCCGGAACCCTGTCCACCATGTCGAGCGCCTCGGCGGCCGACTGGTAGCCCGCAAGGCCGAGGCCCCAATTGTCGGCGAGGAGGCCGATCTGGTCGATCGGCTTGAGGCGCGCGAAGCCGGCGGTCAACCGCTCGAGCAGGGCCGGCGAATAGAGGGTGCGGTAATAACCGGTCTGGCCGCTGTTCACGACGACCGGATTGCAGCCGGGGACGCTGAGCGTCCCGGCGCCGCCGGTGACGAGGGTGCGCACTTCCGCGCCGCCGACGCTCGAGGCGATCACCGGCACCCGCCAGGCCTTGGCCGCCAGGTTCGGCCGGTCGCGGCTGAATTCGCCCTGGCGAAGCGAGACCTCGGTCTTGCCGCCGCGGCAGGTCGCATTCTCGACCCGGATCAGCGGCACGCCCGGCTGCAGAGTGAAATCGTGGGCGATGGCAGTGACCGGCTTGCCCGCCGCCCGCTCGACCGCCTGCCAGAGGTCGTCCGTCTGGGTGTTCCCGAGTCGATGGGTGCGGATATAGTCCTGCACCCCGCGCCTCCAGCTATCCTCGCCGACATAATCTTCGAGCATGGTGATCACCGCCTCGCCCTTCTGGTAGGTGATCGCGTCGAAGGCCTGGCTGATCTGCTCGACGGTGGTGATCTTCTGGACGACCGGGTGGGTGCTCGAGACCGAATCGAGATTGATCGCGGCTTCGCGTCCGGAGACGGTGCCGAGTTCGGGATCCCATTCCGGATGGAGCGCGGTCGTCGCCTTGGTCGCCATCCAGGAGGCGAAACCTTCGTTCAGCCACAGATCGTCCCACCACGACATGGTGACGAGGTTCCCGAACCACTGGTGAGCGATCTCGTGAGCGGCGACCTCGAAGATGCGCTGCTTGGTCGCTTCGGTGGTGATGGCGGGATCGACCAGGAGTATCGATTCGAACGAGAAGATCGCGCCCCAATTCTCCATCGCCCCGAAGAACTGGCTGCTTCCCGGGCCGGCGACGTTGTCGAGCTTGGGGAGCGGGTAGGGCGTCCCGAAATATTCGTTGTACCAGGGGACGATCTGGGCGGAGCCGGTGAGCGCCCAGCGGCCCTTCTCGCCGTCGCCGCGCTTAGTGACGACTCCGATCTCGGTGCCGGCCGAGGTGGTGGTGATCCGGTCGAACTCGCCGACGGCGAGGAAGAGCAGGTAGCTCGACATGGCGGGGGTGGTCTGGAAGGTGACGGTCTTCGTGCCGTTGGCATTCATCCGGACGCCCGCCTGCGGCATGTTGCCGACCACGTCCTGGTCGGCTGGAACGGTGACGTTGAGATTGTAGGGAGTCCGGAACTGGGGCTCATCCCAGCCCGGGAAGAAGCGCCGCGCGTCGGGCGCCTCGAACTGGGTGAAGAGCGCGCGCTTCTTGCCGGAGGCGCCTTCGTAATCGAGCGCGAACAGTCCGGCCGCCTGGGTGTAGATCTTGCCCTTGTAGTTAATCGTCAGGCGGTACCGCCCGGGTGCGATCTCCCGCCCGAACCGGAAGGTCGCGGTCTGCTTCGCCTCGTTGACGTCGATGTCGCGCGGGTTGAGGGCGAGCGGAGCGCCCTCGCTTCCGCCCCCAAGGGAGACCTCCCCGAACTCGAGGTCGGCCGCGTTGAGTGTGATCGAGTTCGTCGCCTGGAGGACCTGAATGTCGATGTCCGCCCGGCCGGTGAAGCGCAGGTTCGCCGCGTCGGGCGTGGCGTTGATCGTATATTGGAGCGGCCGGACGTTGGCCGGGAGCTGGGTCGTGATCTGTCGGGATGCCTGCGGCGGGTTGGCCGGGGGAGCGGCGGGCGAGGTCGAGTCGGTGGCCCGGGCGCAGCCGGCGAGGGCGAGGGCGAAAAGGGAAACGGTGGCGAAGAGGCGCATGAAGGACTCCGATCCGGGACGGTGTGCGGCCCTGCGGGGACGCCGATACCTTGTCAAACTCAGTAGCCGAAGATCGGTGCCGCCTTGTGGCCTTCCAGAACATGGGCTCGAAGCCTGGCCGGCTCCCAGAGCAGCTCGATTCCCATTTCGGCCTGGCGGATCAGCGAGACGATGGCCGCGTTGACCGGGGCGTCGCGCCCCAGCTTCCTCGCCAGCTTGACCACCTCGCCGTTCAGATAATCGATCTCGGTCGGCCGCCCGGCCCTGAGGTCGTCCGCCATCGAGGAGCGCGCGTGGACGTCGATCTTCTGGATGCGCAGGAAGAGGTTGTTGAAGACGAGGTCCGGCGAGGCGATGGCGTGCGGGAGCAGCCTGGGCGGCACCGGGCCGATCTTCGCCGGCTCGATCCCCGCCGCCTCCAGGATCCCGAGCGCCTCGAGGATCGAGGCGGCGACGACCCGACGGTAGTCGCGCTCCTTCAATTGCTCGACGAGGGTCCGGCCCGACAAAGCGTTGACCGCGTTGTTGAGGTTGATGAGCAGCTTCCCCCAGCCGATGGCGGGCATGTCCTTCGACAGGGACAGCCGCGCCGGACCGCCGCCGATCCGCTCGGCGAGCGCGCGCAGCGCCGGCACGTCCTCGGCGATGAGGTCTCCCGCAACGCCCTTGTGGAAACGCCCCTGGCCGAGGGCTGCGACGTTGTAGGGCACCATTCCGGCGACGGCCTCGAACCGGTTCCTGAACAAAGAGCGGAGCAGGTCGACGTTGCTCACCCCGTTCTGGAAGCTGACGACCAGCGCGCCCTTCCGGGCGTTGCGCGCAATCTCCTTCGCCGCGGCGGCTGTGCCGGTGCTCTTCACGCAAAGCGCGATGATGTCCGCATCGGCCAGAGCGGCGGGCTTGGTCGAGAAATCGACCTGCTCGGGAGCCAGCCTCGTTCGCCAGCCCGAATGGTCGGTGAGGGTGAGGCCGCTCGACTCTATTTCGCCGCCGATCCGCTCGCGCCCGACGAAGCGGACCGCAAGGCCGGCCGCGGCCCAGGCCCCGCCAATGAAGCAGCCCACCGAACCGGCTCCGAAAATAGCGACCTGCAATTCAGCCCCGTCCGCGATAGCCGGGCACGTCCTGGGCGGGGACCCAGAGCCCCTCCGGTGCCCCTCCCGACTGCCAGAAGACGTCGATCGGCATTCCGCCGCGCGGATACCAATAGCCGCCGATCCGAAGCCAGAGCGGCTTCATCTCCGCGACCAGCCGCTCGGCGATCCCGACCGTCACGTCCTCATGGAAGCCGCAATGGTTGCGGAAGGCGGAGAGGAACAGCTTCAGCGACTTGGATTCGACGATGGTCTCGCCAGGCGCGTAATCGATGACGAGATGGGCGAAATCGGGCTGTCCCGTCACCGGGCAGAGCGAGGTGAATTCGGGCGCCGTGAATCGAACGAGGTAGGGGCGGCCCGGACGCGGGTTCGGGACATAGTCCAGCTTCGCTTCGTCCGGCGAGGCGGGAAGGGGGCTGGAGCGGCCGAGATGGGTCAGGTCCATGGCCGGCCTCTAGCGGCTTGCGGCGCTGCTGTCATGCTCGGCCGAGCGAGGGTTGCGCACATTTGCGCACAACCGCGTCGAGCGAGCACGAAAGCTGTCCGCGCGATGCTGAAACTGGCGAAAAATTACGCTGGTACAGTGACTTGTAGCCCTGGATGCTCATCTCCTTGCAGGAGGGCTCGAATGGCCAGGGCGTTGGGTTTGCCGTTCGTTGCCGCCCTCCTTCAGGCCGCGCAGCCTGCCGCCGGAGCCTGTCTCGCGCCCGACAAGGTCGTCGAGCGGATGGACGAATATTTCAGCAATCCGCGGGGCGCGGCGACCTACCGGGCGCTGGCCGGCCTCGGCGACCCGCGTATAGACCAGTTCGAATATCGCGACTTGCGATTTTGGTACCAGGACGACGATCGGCCGCTGCTCGAGCGCATGCTGCCGGTCGACAGTACCGAGATGGGCGGCTCCCATTATCGCTGGATCGAGACCGGCGAGTGCCGGCCCGGCTACGCACTGCAGACCGCCCGGGCCCGCATCGCCCGTCTCGGATCGGACCATCCCTACGTTCGCCACTGGTTCGAAGCCCAGCGCGCGACCTTTTCGGCCTGCGCCGGCCGCGATCCGCCACTCCAGGCCATCCCGGCCGCGCTGCCGCTGCCGGATCCGGCCGTTGCCCGGCTCCAGCGCGACGACCGTGCCTGGCAGGCCGCCTCCCAGCTTTTCTACCGGAAGAGCGCCGCGGCCCCGGCGGCCTTCCGCCGGATCGCCGCCTCCTCCTCCGAGCATGCCCCGATGGCGCGCTACATGATGCTCGCGATCAAGTCGGAATGGCCGCCCCTCAAGTCGCCGCCGGTCCGCCGGCCATTGGGGGGCGACCGGCAGGTCCCGCCAATGGACCAGACGGGTCCGTCGGGGCCCGTGCCCGTCGGCGAGATCCTGGCCGACGCGCGTTCGATCCTCGCCGACCGGCGGCTGGCCTCGATCCACGCGCTGACCCAGGGGCTGATCGGCTCGATTGGCTATGCAGCCGACTACGAGAGCGGCGGATACGCCAATCCCGATCGCGGGCTCGCCGCTTTTGCGCCGGAGATCCGGCGCGAGCAGGTCCGCCTCACGCTGGAAGCGCTCCAGGTCCCGCTGGGACGCTTGCGGTCCGATCCGGTGGCGCGCGAGCGCTATGCCCGGGCCCTCGCCGACATCGACAAGCTCCACGGCGACTTCCCCGATCCTTATTGGGGCTTCACCGGCGCCGTGCCGGACAAGGCCTTCGCCAGCCGGGCGATGGCCGCCGCGGCGAAGTCGGACAGGCTGGCGGCCTGGTCGATCGCTCCGAGGTCGCCTTACGAGCGGCGAAGCTGGGCCCGCGCCGAGCGCGAGCATCGCGACTCCTATTCCTGGCTCATCTTCATGAACGACGCGGAAGAGGCTTCCGATGCCAGGGCTTGGGAGGTGGCGGACGCATCCCTCACCCGGCGCCATGAGCTGCGGCCCTGGCCCGACGCTGCCATGGAGCGAGCGCTTCGCTGCCCGGACGACGCCAGCCTCGCGGCTCTGCCGGCGCTCTTCTACCACCGCGTCAGGGACGGGCTGATGTCCGACCGGCCGACGGAAAATCCCGGAGCGAGGGTCGAGGAAGTGCTCTCGAGGCTCAAAAGCTGGCCCTGGCAGGACAGCCGCCACTACCGCGCCACGGTCGCCGCAAGCCTTCGCTACCTGATCGCCAGCGGGCGAATCCGGGACGCCCGAAAGTTGCGCGACGGGCTCGTCCTCAAGGACGAATATGGAAGCCATTACGACCTGCCGCTGCTTCTCCTCGCCGAGGACGAGGACCGCTTCGTCCGGCAGATGGCGGTTGCCGATGTTTCGTTCGAGCGGCCGGTTCTCTTCAACCTGCTTTCGACCGAAGCGCTCACCCGGCTGGCCGGGCGCGGCGACGTTCCGGCTGAAGAGCGCGCCCGCTTCGCCCGAGTCGCCTGGAGCCGCCTCTATGCGATGGGACGGCCCATTCCCGCCGGTCTCGACCGGCTGATGCGGCGGCTCAATCCGGAGATCACCGCCGCCTGGATCTCCCGTCCCGGCCGCGGGGCCCGGCCCAGCGACCGCCGGCTCCTCCTGGACGTGCTGCGCTCCCCTGCGCTCAACATCGTGATGGCGGATCACCAGCGCGCTCCGCAGGCGGCCGACCGCGAAGCCGGCTTCAATCGGATCGACACTCACCAGCACAGCGACAACAATTGGTGGTGCGCCTGGCAGGTCCGACGCCATGACGGGAATCTGGACGAGCTTCTGTATGGGCAGTTCTACGGACCTCACGAGGGCTATTTCCGCGCCGACCGCGAGGATCCGCTGGCGATAGCCGGTGCCCGAACAACGCTCGGGCCACTGCTCGACTCGAGCTATTTGTGGAATGCCCGCGGCACCGCGGAGCAGCAAAAGCTCTCGAAGATCGATTGCGCGCCCAAGCTGCTGTCGGAGCGGGCGATCGCCTGGAAGGGCAAGGGCCTCGACGGTCAGGACGAGGCGCTGGCGCTCGCCGTCCGGGCCACGCGCTACGGCTGCCAGCGCCAGGGCGGCCACGGCGCCTATTCGAAGGCCGCCTTCGCCCTGCTCCACAAGCGCTTCCCGCAAAGCGCCGCCGCGAAACGCACGCGCTACTGGTTCGACTGCGCCCATTTCTCGGCCGGCTGCCCCGCGGCGACGTCGCCGTCCGAGGATGGCCCGAGCCACTAGATCGGCCGCTCCATCCGGATTGCCGGGAATTGCACCCCGCCCGGCATCGCCGTGTCGATCCGCCCCAGGGGTCGGAAGCCGAGCGAGGCGTAGAAGGATTCGCCGTTGAGGCTTGCCCAGGCCTCGAACAGGGTGAAGCCGGCGGCCCGGGCATCGGCCGCGCAGCGCTCGTAGAGGAGACGCCCGACCCCGCGCCGGATCCAGTCGGGATGAGTGGCGAAATGGCGGATATGGGCGCGCGGGTGATCGTCTTCCCGCCGGCCCGGCGCATTCGAGCTCCAGCCGCCGCAGCCGGCGGGCTCGCCGGTCTCTGACTCGACGAGATAATAACGGCCCGACGACAGCAAAACGGGATTGGCGCGGGTGATTGCGGGCAGGGTCCTGGCGAGCAGGTCCGGCGGGTAGGCCGCCGCCATCAGCAGCGTGTAGGAAGGGCCGAGCACCGAAGCGACGGCGTCGGAATCCTCGGGCGTGGCGACGCGCAGGCGCATGGCGGGAAGGTCGCAGCCCGAACCGCCGGGGGCAAGCGCTTTGACTCGGCCGGAGCGCGTGCGATAGCTCCGCGGCATGAGGAATATCCTGCTCGCCGCCTGCGCTTTCGCTCTGTCCGCTCCCGCCTTCGCGCAAGCGGCGAAGGAATCAGACAAGCCTGTTCCCGAGCCGATCGTCTCCGTCACCCGACATGCCGGCACCTTCGGCGGGCAGCGCATCCGGTACACCGCGACAGCCTCGGAAACCTATCTCAAGGCCGCCGACGGAACGCCCAAGGCGAGCCTTTTCTCGATCGCCTATGTGAAGGAGCCGCGCGATCCGGACCGGCCCGTCGCCTTCCTGTTCAACGGCGGTCCCGGCTCGGGCTCGCTGTGGCTCCACATGGGCGCCTTCGGGCCTAAGAGGGTGGCGATCCCGTCCGACGCCCGCGACGACGGGGCGCCGCCTTTCCCGATCCTCGACAATCCCGACAGCCTGCTCGACGTCGCGGACATTGTCTTCATCGACCCGGTCGGTACCGGCTTCAGCCGTCCGCTCGGCAAGACCGAGGGCAAGGAATATTGGGGAGTGACCCAGGATGCGAGGTCCGTGGCCGAGTTCATCCGGATCTGGCTCGGCGAGAACGGCCGCTGGAACTCGCCCAAGTTCCTCGGCGGCGAGAGCTACGGGACGACGCGCTCGGCGGCGGTCGTCAACCAGCTCGAGGGCGCGTTCAACGACGTCTCGCTGAACGGGATCATCCTCATCTCGACCATCCTCGATTTCGGAGCCCAGGCCAATGTGCCGGGCAACGAAATGCCTTATGTGCTTTTCCTCCCGTCGATGGCCGCGGCCGCTTACCATCACGGCAAGGCGCCCCCTGACGCCGGCACGCTGGAAGGTTTCGTGCAGGAGGCCCGGGACTTCGCCGCCGGCGATTACGCCTTGGCGCTGCTCAAGGGCCAGAAGCTGCAGGGGGAGGAGCGTGCGGTCATCCGCCGCCGGCTCGCCGGGTTCACCGGCCTCTCCGAGCGATTCCTCGACTCCGCCGATCTGAGGGTGACCGACCAGCGCTTCTACAAGGAGCTGCTCCGCGACAGGGGGCTCACCGTCGGCCGTCTCGACGCCCGCTATACCGGGCGCGACTATGACAATGCCGGCGAGGCGCCGGACAACGATCCCAGCTTCTACGGGATCGACGCCGGCTATACGGCCGCTCTCAACCAGTGGGTCCGGGACGGCCTGAAGTTCCGCACCGAACGCCAATATTCGACCATCGCCGGGCTCGGCAACTGGGACTGGGATCTCGCCGACCAGGGCGGGGAGGCGAAATATTACAAGAACGTCGCTCCCTATATCGGCCGGGCGATGCGCGAGAATTCGGGGCTGCGCCTGTTCGTCGGCCAGGGGTATTTCGATTTCGCCACGCCCTTCTTCGGCGCCGAATATTCCCTGTCCCGCACCGGCATCCCGCAGGACAGGATCGTCTACGCTTATTACGGCTCCGGCCACATGATGTACGTCCGCGACGAGGACCGGGCGAAGCTTTCCCGCGACATAAGGGCGTTCATCCGGGGCCGGTGACCGGCTCGCACCGCAATGTCCATCCATCCCGGGTCGAGCCCGGGATGACCGCCAGCCGGCGGAACGGCGCTCACCGGCTGGACAATGGCGCCCCGCCGCGACAATGGAAGGCGCCCCTGCCGGAGTAGCCGATGCGTCTCGCCTTGTTCCTCGCTCTCCTCCTGACGGCCTGCGCGACCGTCCCCGAGCCGCCGACCCCCGCCGAGCGCGCCGAGCGCTGGTGGAGCGACGTCTCCACCCTCGCCGCCGACGACATGGAGGGGCGGCTGACCGGGACCCCGGGATACCAGCGCGCCGCCGATTACGTCGTCTCGCAGCTTCGGGAGATCGGCCTCGAGCCCGCCGCAACCGAGGGTTTCTTCCAGCCGGTGGCGTTCGAGGAGCAGTTCATCGACTCCGCCGGATCGAGCGCGGCCCTGGTCTCGGGCGGGCGCTCGACTCCGCTGTCGATCCCCGGCGACATCATCATCGCCCGTGGAGACGGGCGCCGCCCCGAGCGGATCGAGGCGCCCCTGGTGTTCGTGGGCTATGGGCTCCACATGCCCGAGGCGGGCCATGACGATTTCGCCGGGATCGACCTCGAGGGGAAGATCGCGGTGGTCGTCAGCGGCGGCCCGGCGGAAATTTCGGGAGCCCTCAAGGCGCATGCCCGGCGCGACCGGGGAAGGCTTCTTTCGGAAAGGGGCGCGGCCGGCCTTCTCTCGCTCACCACCGCCAAGGCCGTGGAGGTGCCCTGGTCGCGCGCCATGGCCCAGGCCGGTCAGTCGGGAATGTATTTCGCCGATCCCGCCCTTCGGGACGTGAAGACGCAGTTCTTCGCCGCCAGCTTCAACACCGAATCCTCGGAGCGGCTCTTCACCGGCTCCGGCCGCACCTTCGCCGAGATCTCCGCGCTCGCCGACGCGTCGAAGCCGCTGCCGAAGTTCGACATGAAGCGCTCGCTCCGGGCGACGGTGGCGATGCGGCACCGCCCCGTCACCTCGTCTAACGTCGTCGCCCGGCTGCCCGGCAGCGACCGCCGACTGAAGGCCGAGCATGTCGTCTTCTCCGCCCATCTCGACCATCTCGGAGTGAGCGCTCCGATCAACGGCGACGGGCTCTACAACGGCGCCATGGACAATGCCGCCGGAGTCGCCGGCCTTCTCGACATCGCGCGGAGCTACAAGGCGCGGCGGCTGAAGCCGAAGCGCTCGATGCTGTTCGTCTTCGTCACCGCCGAGGAGAAGGGGCTTCTGGGCTCGCGCTATTTCGCCCTCCGGCCGACCGTGCCCAAGGCGTCGATGGTGGCCAACATGAATTTCGACATGGCCCTGCCGATCATGCCGCTGAAGAGCGTCACCGCGCTGGGCGCCGAGGAAAGCAGCCTCGGCGCAACGGCTGCGGCCGTCGGCCAGTCGATGGGGCTTCCTCTGGTCCCCGATCCCTTCCCGGACCGGAACAGCTTCGTGCGCTCGGACCAGTACAGCTTCATCCGCGAGGGCGTCCCGGCGCTCGCCTTCAAGTTCGGCTTCGGCGCCAAGGATCCGGAGGCCGAGATCGAGCGGCAATGGCGCTCGACCCGATACCACGCGCCGTCGGACGACCTCGCCCAGCCGGTCGCGAAGGAGGATGCGATCCGGTTGCACGACTTCGTGGCCGAGCTGGCCCTGCGCGTGGCCAACGCGCCTGAGCGGCCGACCTGGGGCCAGCAAAGCTTCTTCCGGCGGTTCGCCAAATGAGCAGTCCGGAAGCCAGCCTGTATCCACATATTGGCTCTCGTCCTCCCCGTGAGGCGAAGCCTCATGGGGAGGGGGACCACCCGAAGGGTGGTGGAGGGGCTTTACGGGCTCGGCACGGCCCCTCCACCGCGCTTCGCGCGGTCCCCCTCCCCATCGCCTGCGGCGACGGGGAGGACTGAATGCCCAAGCTACATGGAGCGGCCGTGGCCGCGCTCGTTGCGATGGCCGCAGGTCCGGCGGCAGCCCAGAAGGCCGCGCCGCTGCTGACATCGGCCGAGACCGAGGCACTGGCGAGCGAACTTTCCGGCGCATCGGCCAAGCGCACCGTCCAGGCCCTGTCCCTCCACCACCGGATGCGGGGCTCCGACGGCTATCGCGCCGCCGCCGAGCTGATCCGCGACCGCCTCCGCGAATACGGACTGAAGGAGGTCGACCTGATCTCCCTCCCGGCGGACGGCAAGATCTTCTACGGGACGCAGCGCTCGCGGCCCGCCTGGAACGCCAGCTTCGCCGAGCTTTGGGAGCAGAAGCAGGAGGGCGGACGCTGGCGCGACTCCGAGCGTGTCGCCTCCTGGGCGGACCAACCAATCACCCTCGCCCAGGACAGCGTGGGCGGCCGCGCCGAAGCGGAGCTGGTCGACGTCGGGACCGGCGCGTCGGCGGCCGATTACGCTGGCAAGACCGTGCGCGGCAAGCTCGTCCTCGTCTCCGGTCAGCCCGAGGCCGCCGCGAAGCTCGCAGTGACCGAGCGCGGCGCGGCGGGGATCGTCTCCTGGGCTCAGAACCAGCGCTCGGCCTGGTGGGGCGAGGATGAGAGCCTGATCCGCTGGGGCCATCTCAGCACCTGGGAGGACCCGACCTTCGCCTTCATGGTCTCCCCCGCCCGCGCCCGCGCCTGGCAGGCGAGGCTCGCCAAAGGCGAGACGGTGCGCCTTCGGGCGGAAGCGACGGCGGGGCGCGCGCCGGGCGCCTATCTCATCCCGACGGCCGTCATCCCCGGCAAGGACCGGTCGAAGGAAATCCTCTTCTCCTGCCACCTCGACCATCCGTCGCCGGGGGCCAACGACAATGCCAGCGGCTGCTCGGGGATCCTGGAGATCGCCCGGAACTTCCAGCGGCTGATCGCCCAGGGGAAGCTGCCCCAGCCGCAGCGGACGCTTCGATTCATCTGGCCGTGCGAGATCGAATGCACGATCGCCCTGCTCAACGCCCGGCCCGAGTTCGCCCGCCGCACCCTGGCGACGATCCACCTCGACATGATCGGCGGCAATACCGAGGTCACGAAGGGAACGCTCGGGGTCGAGGGCTCCCCGCCGAGCCTTCCGAGCTTCGTCTCGGGAGTCGGCTTCGCCATGGCGCGCTGGGTCGATTCCAACGCCTCGCTTTACGTCGAGCGCGGCGAGGCGGACTTCCCCTTGCTCGATCCGGAGGGCGGCAAGAATCCGCTCCGGGCCCGGATCGGCGGCTTCTCGGAGGGCTCCGACCATCAGGTGTGGAGCGAGGGGAGCTGGCGGATCCCGATCATCTACGTCTCGGACTGGCCGGACATCTACATCCACACCAACAGGGACGTGCCCGGCAATCTCGATTCGACCAAGATGAAGCGCGCGATGTTCATCGCCGCGGCCTCGGCCTGGGCGCTCGCCAACGTCGAGCAGTCGGACACCCCGGCGCTGGGGCGGCTCCAGATGATCGAGGGCGACTTGCGAAGCGCGGAGATCTCCCGGCGCGCCGGCGAGCTTTCCGACGCAGACGGGGCTACGGCGGGGTTGCAGCATTCCAATCACGAGGTCGCGCTCGAGCTCTCCCTGCAGCGCTTCGGCCTCCTGGTGGGCGAGCCGGTCCGCGAGGTCCCCGTCCCGGCGGCGGAAGGTCCGGCCGGATTCGTCTACCGCCGCGACGAGAAGCTCAAGGGGCCCATGAACGGCTTCGGATACAGCTGGTTCGACGATCGTCTCGAGAAGGCGAAGCTCGAGCGGCCCGCCTTGCTCGACCGCCGGCCGGCGTGGGAAGGGCCGAGCTTCGGCTACGAGGCGCTGAACCTCGTCAACGGGCGGCGCAACGTGCAGCAGATTCGCGACGAGCTCGCTCTCAGCGTCGGCCCGGCGCCGGTGGAGGAAGTGGCCGCCTATCTGGCGGTGCTGGAGCGGCTCGGCGTGCTTCGGCGTTAGGAGAGGCGATGGACAGCCTGGTCACCACCGATTGGCTGGAGCGGGAGCTCGGAGCGGGCGACCTCAGGGTCATCGACTCGACCCTGTTTCTCCCCGGCGAACCGCGCGACGCCCGGGCCGAATATGAAGCGGAGCATATTCCCGGGGCCGTCTTCCTCGATCTGGAGGAGGTGTCGGACAGCACTAACCCGGTCCCGCACATGGTGCCGCCCGAGCCGAAGTTCGCGAGCCGGATGGCTTCGCTGGGCCTTCGCGACGGCCAGCGCTTCGTCGTCTACGACAACAGCCCGCTGCACAGCGCCGCCCGAGCCTGGTGGATGCTGAAGAGCTTCGGCGCCCATTATGTCGCGATCCTCGACGGCGGCCTCCGGAAGTGGAAGGCGGAAGGCCGGCCGCTGGAAAGCGGGCGGCCGCAGCTGCGCCACGGCCATTTCAGCCCCAGCTTCGAGTCCGGCGCGGTGGCGGACAAGGACTCGGTAAGGGCTCTCCTCGGCGACGGCAGCCACGAGATCGTCGACGCCCGCGGCTCCGCGCGCTTCACCGGGGCGGAAGCCGAGCCTCGCCCCGGAATGGCGTCCGGCCACATTCCCGGCTCGAAGAATCTGCCCCAGGGCGCGCTGTTCAATCCCGACAACAGCTGGAAGCGGGGGGAGGCTCTGCGAGGGACTTTCGATTCCGCCGGGGTCGATCTGGACAAGCCGATGGTCGCCACCTGCGGCTCCGGAATAACCGCCTGCGTGCTGCTCTTCGGAGCCCATCTCCTCGGCAAGCAGGACGTCCGGCTCTACGACGGAAGCTGGTCGGAATGGGGCTCCGATCCCGCGACTCCCAAGGCGACGGGGCCGGCGTGAAGGACCGGCACCCGGACTCGAAGCTCGTCCACGGCGGCCGCCGCAGGGAATGGCGCGGCCGCCTGGTCAACCCGCCCGTCCATCGCGCCTCGACCATCCTCTTCGACAGCGTCGCCGAGATGCGCGCCGCGGCGCCCGCCTTCGGGGAATATTATTACGGCCTCCACGGCACTCCGACCCAATGGGCACTCTCCGAGGCGCTGACCGAGCTGGAGCCCGGCGCCGCGGGCACGATGCTCTATTCGAGCGGACTGGCGGCGGTGACGGCAGCCTTGCTGTCGGTCCTGTCCTCCGGCGACGAGCTGCTGATGACGGACAGCGTCTACGGGCCGACGCGCCGCTTCTGCGATTCCTTCCTCAAGCGCTACGGGGTGACCACGCTTTATTACGATCCGCTCGTCGGCGCCGGGATTTCGGAGCTGATCGGCGAGCGCACCCGCGCCATCTTCCTCGAGAGCCCCGGTTCGCTGACGATGGAGGTGCAGGACATTCCCGCCATCTGCGCCGCGGCGAAGGCGAGGGGGGTCGCCACGCTGCTCGACAATACCTGGGCGACCCCGCTGTTCTTCCCGGCCATCGCCGCCGGGATCGATCTCTCGATCCTCGCCGGCACGAAATATGTCGGAGGCCATGCCGACGTCATGCTCGGCTCGGTCACCGCGAATTCCGGCTGGTATGCGAAGCTCGAGCGGACGAGCTGGGACCTCGGCCAGTCGGTAAGCCCCGACGACGCCTGGCTATGCGCGCGAGGGCTTCGGACGATGGGCGTCCGGCTTCGCCAGCACGAGTCGAGCGCGCTTCGAATCGCCCGCTGGCTGGAAGCGCAGCCGCAGGTCGCGGCGGTGCTTCACCCGGCGCTGCCCGGCTGTCCGGGCCATGAAATCTGGACCCGCGACTTCAAAGGCTCGTCCGGGCTCTTCGCGTTCGTCCTGAACGGAGGCGGCGACTCCGAACGGACGCGTTTTATCGAGGCCCTCGAGCTGTTCGGCCTCGGCTACAGCTGGGGCGGCTATGAGAGCCTGGTCGTCCCCGCCGACCCCGGACGAATCCGGACCGCGACCCGCTGGGAGGCCCAGGGGCCGCTGGTCCGGCTTCAGATCGGCCTCGAGGATACGGACGATCTGATCGGGGATCTGGCCGGCGCGCTGGCCCGCTGGGACTCGCCGTGAGGGGCCTGGTCGAGCGATTCGGGGTGACCTGGCCTGCCTCGGGCGACTGGGTCGCGGCGGCCGTTGCACTCGCCCTGGTGGCCGCCGCCTGGGGAGCGGCCTGGCTGATCGGGCGCTGGCTCGGTCCCCGGATGGCGGCTTTCTGGGAGCATCGCGCCGGCCGCCGCGGCGAGGCGCTGGCGGCGCGGATGGGCGACCTCACCCGCTGGACGATCGCGGCCCTGATTGTCGCGCTGGCGCTCAATGCGGACGCCTGGCGGCCGCTTGGAGCGATCGTGCTCGGACTCGCTCTCGCGGTCTGGGCGGCATTGCTCGTCTCCGGTCTCGTCCGGGCGCTGCAGATGCCGCGCTGGATCGCGGCCCTGCTCGGTGCGGTCGCCTTCTTCGCCTTGCTCGCGCGGGCAGTCGGCGGGCTGGAGCCGATCACCGACATGCTCGACCGGGTCGGCTTCAATGCCGGCGATCGCCGCGTCTCCTTGTTGTCCGTCATCCAGATCCTGGTGATCCTGGCGGCAATCTATGCCGTGGTGAAGCTCCTCAACCGGATCGTCAGCCACTCGATCCACCGGGCGACCGGCCTCGACGCGACCCAGCAGCTGCTCGGCCAGAAGCTCGCAAGCGTCGCCATCCTCATCGCGGCCTTCTTCATCGGAATCGACCTCGTCGGGATCGACCTGACCGCGCTCGCCGTCTTCTCCGGCGCGTTCGGGCTGGCGGTCGGCTTCGGGCTCCAGAAGACGTTCGGCAACCTCATCGCCGGGATCATCCTGCTCATGGACCGCTCGATCAAGCCGGGCGACGTGATCGTCGTCGGCGAGAGCTTCGGCCATGTCACCAAGATCGGGGTGAGGGCCGTCTCGATCGTCACCCGCGACGGCAAGGAGCATCTGATCCCGAACGAGAATCTGATGACCCAGGAGGTGGAGAACTGGTCCTATTCGAGCCGGGACGTCAGGGTGCACATCCCGGTCGGGGTCGCCTACGACTGCGATCTTCCGCTCGCCCAGAAGCTGATGGTCCAGGCGGCGAGCGAGTCGCGAAGAGTGATGCAGAACCGGCCGCCCAAGGTCTGGCTCGTGGCCTTCGGCGAGAGCAGCGTCGACCATGAGATACTGGTCTGGATCAGCGATCCCGAGCAGGGCGTCGGAAGCGTCCGGTCCGATATCCTCAACCGGGTCTGGGAGCTGTTCCGCGAGAACGGCATCGACCTCCCGTTCCCGCAGCGCGATCTCCACATCAAGGACTGGCCGGGAGCGAACGGGCCGGGCCAATAAGGTGGCGTTCTGCGGGGACGTCTTGCGCGAATCCCCCGCTTCCACCATATGCGCCGCGGGAGTCGGACGGACGGCGCTCTCGCCAACCCGGTCAGGTCCGGAAGGAAGCAGCCGTAACGAGTTCAAGCGCCGGGTCGTTTCCGGCTCCCACCG
>DASVVM010000101.1:0-21638 GCA_036386555.1 Allosphingosinicella sp. | reverse complement strand
CCATTGGGTGTGCGGGACGATGATCGACGTCGAGTCGATCGGGCGGCGCTGCCGGTCGGTCGGGGCGGCACTGGTGCTGGACACGACCCAGTCGACCGGCGCACTGCCGCTCGACCTCGGCGCGGTCGATCCGGACTATCTGATCGCGACCTCGTACAAATGGCTGATGGGCCCCTACAGCCTCGGCTTCCTCTACGTCGCGCCGCGCCACCAGCAGGGGCGGCCGCTCGAGGAAGCCTGGATCGTCCGCCGCAACGCCCGGAACTTCCGGAGCCTCACCGATTACGAGGAAGGCTTCGCCGCTGGCGCGCGCCGCTTCGACATGGGCGAACGGGCCAATTTCGCCCTGCTGCCGGTGGCCGGCGCCGCGATCGGACAGCTGCTCGAATGGGGCGTCGGCAACGTCGCCGAGACGCTGGGCGCGATGACCGGCGGAATCGAGGCGCGGCTCCGCGAGCGCGGAGTGACCGGGCAGGAGGGGAGGGCGCCGCATTTCCTCTCCGTCCGTTTCCCGGGCGGCCTTCCGGACGGGATCGAAGAGAGGCTCGCGGCCGCCGATGTCCACGTCAGCCTGCGCGGCGAGCGGATGCGGATCACCCCGCATCTCTACAATGACGAGGCCGATGCGGAGCGGCTTTTCGCGGCCCTGTGGCCCGACTAGGATGCGGATCGATCATTTTCGTCACCCCGGACTTGATCCGGGGTCCATCTTCTTTAACGCCGGGGCTCAAGAAAGGTGGATGCCGGATCAAGTCCGGCATGACGGCTGATGGAGGTTGCTGAATGCGTCTGAAGTCTCTGTTGCTTGCCTGCACCCTCCTCGGCGCGCCCGCCGGGGCAGCGGAATTCGCCGATTCGATCAAGGCCGATTACGACAAGCGGCTCGGCGCGATGTTCGTCGATTTCCATCGCAATCCGGAGCTGAGCTTCAAGGAGAACCGCACCGCGAAGATCCTCGCCAAGGCGCTGCGCTCGGAAGGGGCGACGGTGACGGAGGGCGTCGGGGGTACGGGCGTCGTCGCGGTGATGAGGAACGGCGACGGGCCGACGGTGCTGATCCGCGCCGACATGGACGGGCTTCCGGTCGCGGAGAAAAGCGGAGTGACCTACGCCTCGACCGCGCGGCAGGTCGGAGTGGACGGAGTCGAATCGCCGGTGATGCACGCCTGCGGCCATGACGTTCACATCACCTCGCTGGTCGGCACCGCCCGGCAGCTCGCCGCGGCGAAGGAGCGGTGGCGGGGCACGATCGTCTTCATCGCCCAGCCGGCCGAGGAGAGGGTCGGCGGCGCCAAGGCGATGCTCGCCGACGGCCTTTACACGCGATTCCCGAAGCCCGATTACGCGCTCGGCTTCCACGTCAATTCGGGGATGCGGACGGGCACCATCAGCGGCTCGGATGCCTTGATGTACAGTTCCGCCGACAGCGTCGACGTCGCCATCCACGGGGTCGGTGCGCACGGCGCCGCGCCGCATACCGGCAAGGATCCGGTCTATATCGGCGCCCAGATCGTCACCGCCCTCCAGTCGATCGTCAGCCGCGAGGTCGGGCCGCTGTCGCCGGCCGTGGTCACGGTCGGCTCCTTCCACGCCGGGACCAAGCACAACATCATCTCCGACAGAGCCGATCTCCAGATCACGGTCCGCGCCAATGACGAGGCCACCCGCAAGCAGCTGCTCGCCGCGATCGACCGCATCGCCAAGGGCATCGCCCGGGCCCACGGGGTCGCCGAGAACCGGCTTCCCGAGGTCAGGGTTTCGGAAGGCACTCCGACGACCAGCAACACGCCCGATCTGGCGCAGCGGATCCGCACGGCCTGGGCCGGCGCACTTCCTCCCGGAACGGTGGTTCCCTTCTCGCAGGAGAGCATGGGCGCTGAGGACTTCACCTATTTCGTGCAGCCGGAGCACGGAGTGCGCGGCTTCTATTTCCAGGTCGGAGGCACCCCGCAGTCGGCGTTCGACGCCGCCCGCTCGGGAGGGCCGCCGGTGCCGTCGCATCACTCGCCGCTGTTCAGGATCGACCCGGAGCCGTCGATCCGGCTCGGCACGGAGGCGATGACGGTGGCGGTGCTCGACCTGCTCAGGCCGGGCGCGAGCCCGGCCGGCAATTGATCCACAACAAGGGGGAAAGAGAATGAAGACCCAATTGATCCTCGGCGCCGCGGCGCTGGCGCTGGCGGCCTGCGGAAGCTCGGGCGGCGACAAAGCGGGCGGGGGCGGCAACGGCTCGGCGTCGGCGGCGGGGAGCGGCTCCGGCTCCGGCTCCGGCGTCAACCTCCAGCCCGGCGAATGGGAAATGACGATGAACGTCGTCAACGTGAAGGTGGAAGGCCTTCCGGAAGGCGTCGCCGACGCCATGAAGAAGGAGGGCGGCAAGGCGACCCGCACCTGCATGACCGAGGAGGAGGCGAAGGGGCCGAAGGCCGACATGTTCACCAAGGACAATCCGGGCAATTGCAAGTCGGAGGGCTTCAGCTGGTCGGGCGGCCGGATCCAGGGCAAGACCATCTGCGAGGGCCAGCAGGGCGGCGCCGGCAAGACCCAGATGACGATGGACGGCCGCTACTCGGCGCAGAGCATCGACATGACGATGAAGTCGGAAACCGACATGATGGGCAAGGCGATGACGATGGAGATGCGACTGACCGGCCGCCGGGTCGGCGAATGCACGGCGGCGACCAAGGAGGGGTGAGCGCTTTGTCCTCCGCATCGGAGATGGGGAGGGGGACCCCGCGCAGCGGGGTGGAGGCGTAACTGGCGCAGGCCTGTGCGTTTACCCCTCCACCACCCTTCGGGTGGTCCCCCTCCCCACCGCTTTGCAGCGGGGAGGATTAGGGGACCCTGAAACTGCGTCCTACCTCGGTGGTGACGAAGCGCGCCGCCGCGATTCCCCGCGCCTGCCTGGCGGCCGCGAGCCGCCTGGGCGGGTCGTCGATGGCCTCGAAGGTCAGCTGGAAAGTGCCCCAGTGCATGCCCAGCGCCGTCTCCGGCTTCAGCTTCTCGAATATCCGAACCGCCTCGTCCGGATCGATATGGTTGGCCTGCATGACGTCGCGCGGCTCGTAGGCGCCGACCGGCAGGATGGCGAGACGTATCGGGCCCCGGCGCGCGGCCTCATCGGCCCAGCTGCCGTCTCCGTAGCCGGTATCGCCGGCGAAGAAGATTTTGCCGGCCGGAGTCGTCACGGTGAACGCCGACCAGAGCGCGCGGTTGCGGTCGGTGCCCCATCGCGACGACCAGTGATGATTGCGCATTACCCGCACTTCTCGAAAGGGCGGGCAGCCGCCGGAGAAGCATTCGAGGACGGGCACCGACCCCGTGCTCCACTTGGAGGCACCATAACGCCAGAGCCGTTGTGACCAGTCGAGCGCCGTCGCTTCGATCCCCGCCTTGCGCAGGATAGTCTCGTTCCCGAGGCTGGTGACGACCTGCGGCCGGTCCCGCTCCCAGAGCCGCTTCAGGGTCGGGAGGTCCATATGGTCGTAATGGTTATGGCTGACGAGGACGAGGTCGATCTTCGGCAGGTCCTCGAACCGCACCCCCGGCGCCCGCACCCGCTTCGGGCCGACGAAAGAGAAGGGGGAGGCCCGCTCCGACCATATCGGATCGGTGAGGATGTTGAGGCCCGCCGTCTGCACCAGCACGGTGGCATGGCCGATCCAGGTGACCAGCATCTCCCTGCCCTCGACCCTGCGCGGCGGGACGGTCGGAGCGACCGGCACATGCTCCGGCCATTGCACCCGTTCGTCGGAGCCGACGAAGCGGTTCATGAACCGCGCCGGGCCCCCATGGGCGGCGCCGGGCCGTACCGGACCCGGATTGAAGAAACGCTCACCGTCGAAATGGCCGGAGCGGGGCCCTTCGTAATAGATCCGGTCGAGGAAGGACGGGATCAGCGACGGCGCGAAGCAGAGGGCGACGACGAGGAAGAGGAGAGCCGTGCCGAGGCGGCCGAGCCATTTTCGCATCGGGGGGTCTGTAGAGATTGCGCTGCCGAACCGGAAGTCAGTTCCTGGCGAAGACCGGAGCCCTGCGGGACGGGGAAGGGCTGGGTCCCCGCCATCGCCGGGAAGCTGGAAAGACCGGTCAGCGCGCGTCGAGGATCAAGCCGGGGCGGCGGCCGGCGTCTCGACATGCTCCTCGCATTGGAGGTCGCCGGCGGCGGGTATTGCGATCGGCTTCGTCGGATCATTGATAGACAATCTCGCCGACATAACCTTCGATCTTATGTTCCTTCGAATATTTGTTATTCGTGACCTTGACCGTGATTTTTATGCCGAGTTTTTCTGCAACCGCAGCCAGGTTTTTATCGCACTTATGAGTGCAGGGCCACGCATTCATGGTAACGGTCAGCGCATCATTCCAAATCGAATTCTGTTTCTTGTTCTTTGCGTTGGTGTATTGAGTTGTCAGGGCTGCGATGAGGTTATCCTCGGCATGGCGGCTCCCTTTGTCAGTGAACTCGTTCAGGCCGTTAAGCTTCCAATCGGTGGTCGCCTTGATCTCCCCTTTTTGCTCCTGTCTTTTCACGAGACCGCTGAAGTCGCCGCCGGCCGCGCTCTTGGTGGGCAGATCGGTGGATGCGGTGGCCGCGGCCACCGCGGCCACCGCCCGTTTGGCCGCCGCGGCGGCCTTAATGGCCTTCCCCGTGGGCTCGGCCGCCGCTCTCTGAATCGCTGGGAAGGGGACCGAAGCGCCCCACGGCGAGCCGAAGCCGGCCGCCATCTTCGCCTGGACGGGGAGCCGGTAATTGGCGGCGCGCATGCCGAGCCGATCCGCTTCGGCCTCGAGCACCGGGTCCTGAACGACGGCCACCCCCGCCGCCTGGGATCGCACCCGGCCCTGACGCTGCTGGACGACGTGCGCGAGCTCATGGCCGATCAGCCGCTGGCCGGTCATCGTGGCCGGCTGAAACTGGCCGGGAGCGAAATAGAGGTCATTGCCCGTCGTGAAGGCGATGGCGCCGATCCGCGTCGGCTGCGGTCCGATATGAACTCGAACGGCTGAGAAGTCCGCGCCGAATGCAGCTTCCATCTTGGCAAGGAGCGCTGTCGGCAGCGATTGGCCGCCGCCCCGGGCCAGGCCGATCCTTGAAGGATCGATCTCGAAGCTGCCGGATCCTCCGAAGCGTTGAGCGACCTCGCGCGAGGGGCGCAACGATGGCGGCGGCCCAACCGGGACAAGGGAGGGGGGGAGGCGGGAGATCCGCTGCGCCGGATCGCGGGGCGCGGGCACGCGCATCGCGCCGCCGAGAAAGAAACCTTGAATTATCCGAGTGGCCATGTGGACCTCCGAGCCGAACGTGCATCGTACAGCATCGCCGGCCCGATAGCTCGATCTCATTCCCCGCCCGCGCGGCGGCCGATCAGCGCGCGTCGAGGGTGAAGCCGGGCGCCGGGCGGTTCTCGACATGCTCCGCATGGTAGAAATCGAAGGCCAAGGCGACCCGGCCCGGCGCCGCGCCGCCGCAATCGAGCGGATAAGTTTCGGTCAGGGTGCCGTAGGCGCCGACCCCGCCGCTCCTTCGCCGCCCGACCTGGGGGCTCGAACCGTCGGCGCAGCGAAGCCGGGCGATATAGGCCCGGGCGCCTTCCGGCCCACCGACGCGCAGAGGGTTTTTCTCGGTACCCAGCGGGTGCGCGGCGGCGGCCGCGGCGATTTGCTCGGCCTCGGCCATCGGATCGAGCGCCGCCTTCTGCCCGAGCACCTGATCCGGGCTTGACGTGCGGGCGCCGAGCTTCTGGGCGGGGGCGGGAGCGGCGAGCAGGGCCGCCGCGGCGAGGATCGGGATGATGCGCATCGGCCGGCGCTAAGGCTTTAAGGAGGAAAAGGAAAGTATCTGCCTCCCCACGAGCGGAGCTCGCGGGGAGGGGGACCAGCGAAGCTGGTGGAGGGGTGACATGGATCGGCAGCCAGCGTCTGGTCACCCCTCCACCATGCTGCGCAGGGTCCCCCTCCCCATGCTGCGCATGGGGAGGCAGAAAACTATTCCAGCTCGAAGGACACGGACAGGCTGACCGCGACGCTCTGCTCGCCCGGATCGACCGAGGTCGAATCGGCGGCGCTGCCGCGGGCGGCCTGGCGCATCATCACCACCGGCGGAGCGTAATTGGCGCCGGCCTCGCTGATCGAGAGGATCCGGCCGACACGCTTGCCGAGCGCCTTCGCATAGAGCTCGGCGCGGGCGCGAGCATTGGCGAGCGCCTGGGTGCGCGCCTCGTCGAGCGCCGCCTCGGGCTTGTCGATGGTGAGCATCGGGCCGTTGATCTGGTTGGCGCCCTGGGCGACCAGGGCGTCGAGGATCCGGCCGGTGGCGGCGATGTCGCGGAACCTGACCGAGACTTCGTTGCTGGCGCGGTAGCCGATGATCTGCGGATTGCCGCCCTGGGCGTCGTGCCGATAGTCCGGATAGAGGTTGATCGAGCTGGTCTGGATGTCGCGGTCGGCGATCCCGGCACGCTTCAGCGCGGCACGGACGGACGCCATCCGGGTGGCGTTCTGGGCCAGCGCGGCCGTGGCGGTGGGGGCGATTGTGACGACTCCCGCGGTGATCCGGGCGATGTCGGGGATCCGGGTGACCTCGCCCGTGGCGACGACATCGAGGCGGGTGCCGTCGAGCAGGATCCCGGTGGCGGCGGGCTGCGGTTGGGCCGCGGCGGCCGCGACCGGCAGGGCCGACGCGGCGAGGGCGGCGGCGAGAATCAGGATACGCATGGATTTCTCCGAAGGTTACGGTGCCGGTCCTTTCAACGCGGCAGGGCCTGCACCGTTGCTGAACACGGAATAGGATTGACTTGTAGGGCTTTAGCTGGGACTTGGGCGGCGATGACGAACCGCGCGATCCGCACCGGCTCCACTTGCGCCCTCTCGGCGCCGGCCGCTGCGCACGCCTGGCTCTGGTGGTGGGACATCTCCTCCGCCGCGGCGCGCGACCATCGATGGTGAACCGGATCCTCTAGGCATCCGAAGTCTCCTTGAAGGCCCGCCGCTCCCGGCGGGCCTTTTCTTTTGCGCCCCCAATCCCAGGAAGAAGCCATGTCCACGCAGCCGAAATTTGTCCTTCCCACGTCCGAAACCCCGTCCGTCGATGCTCCGCTTGCCCGCCTGTACACCGGCGAATCACTCTCCGAAGGCGAAGCCGAGGCGCTGTTCGCCGAGATCGTCGCGGGTCGGCTGCCCGAGCCCGCCATCGCAGCAATGCTTGTCGCGCTCCGGCTCAAGGGCGAGACCGCCGGGGAGCTGATCGGAGCGGCCCGGGCGCTTCGAGCCGCCGACGCCGACTTTCCGAGGCCCGACTACCTCTTCGCCGACAGTTGCGGCACCGGCGGAGACGGCTCCGCGTCGATCAACGTGTCGACCGCGGTCGCCTTCACGGCGGCGGCGGCGGGACTTCCGATCGCCAAGCACGGCAATCGCTCGGTCACTTCGCGCTGCGGTTCGGCCGACGTGCTCGAGCAGCTCGGAGCGAGGCTCGACGTGACCGCCGAAGTTTCCCGCAAGGCTCTGGACGAGACGGGGATCTGCTTTCTTTTCGCGCCCCTCTACCATCCGGGGCTTCGCCATGCCGGGCCGGTGCGGCGGATGCTCAAGGTCCGGACCATCATGAACATGCTCGGCCCCTGCCTGAACCCGGCGGAGCCGCAGGTGCAGTTGCTGGGAGTCGCCGATCCGGCGCTGCTCGAGCCGGTTGCGAAGACGCTCGCCGCGCTGGGCGTCGCTCGGGCCCTGGTGGTCCACGGCTCCGGTCTCGACGAGATCGCCCTCCACGGCGAGACCGAGGCGGTCCGGCTGGAGGGGGGAATTCTGGCGCCGGTCACGATCCGCCCCGAGGATGCCGGACTCGAGCGGCGGCCGGTCCAGGTGCTTCGAGGCGGCGGCCCGGAGGAGAATGCCGAGCGGCTGAAGGCTCTGCTGATGGGCTACGGCCTTGCCGCCGAGACCGAGGTGGTGGCGCTCAACACCGGTGCCCTGCTGATGACCGCCGGCCTCGTTCCGGACCTTCGCGACGGCGTCGCAATGGCGCTTCAGGCGCTGTCGTCGGGCGAAGCCTATCGCCGGCTCGAGTTGTTCGTCGAGGCCACGAATGACTGAGACGAGCGGAATCCTCGCGGAGATCGTCGCGAGAAAGCGGGTCGACGTGGCGGCTCGGCTCGGCGGCTTCGGCCTCGAGTCGGCAGAGCCGACCCGGCGCAGCCTCAAGTCGGCGCTGGCCCGGCCGGGCGCCCGCTTCATCATGGAGGTGAAGCGGGGCTCGCCCTCCGGCGGAGCGATCCGTCCGCTGGCCGACGCCGCGGCGCTCGCCCGAGCCTATCGCGGCGCCGCGGACGCGATCAGCGTCCTCACCGACGCGCCCTATTTCGGCGGCTCGCTCGAGGATCTGCGGGCGGTCCGCCGCGAGTTCCTCGGCCCGATCCTGGCCAAGGACTTCATCGTCGATCCGAGGCAGGTCGCCGAAGCCCGGCTCCACGGCGCCGACGCGGTGCTGGTCATCCTGGCAGTGCTCGACGACGAAGAGGCGGCGGCGGTGATGGCGGCCGCCCGGCGGCTCGGCATGGACGTGCTGGTGGAAACCCATAGCGCCGAGGAGGTCGGCCGGGCGGTCCGGCTCGGCGCCGACATCATTGGAATCAACAACCGAAATCTCGACACGATGAAGGTCGACCTCGCCACCACCGAGCGCCTTGCCGCCCTCGTCCCCCCGGGCGCGCTCGTGGTGGCCGAGTCGGGCATATCGACCCGCGCCGACGTCGGGCGGCTCGCTCCGTTCGCCGACGCCTTCCTGGTCGGATCCTCGCTGATGCGCTCCGACGATGTCGCCGAAGCGGCCCGAGCGCTCGCCTTCGGGCGGGTCAAGGTCTGCGGGATCACCGACGGCCATGACTCGGCCATGGCGGCCGAGCACGGCGCCGCTTATGCGGGCGTCGTCCTGGTGCCCAACACGCCTCGGGCCGTCACCTGCTCGCAGGCGGAGGCGATCGCGGAAGCCTCGCCGATCCCGCTCGTCGGGGTCTACCGCAACGAGAAGCCGATGCAGGTCGCCTACGGGGCCCGCGCCCTCGGCCTGCACGCCGTGCAGCTCCATGGCGACGAGGACGCGCTCTATATCCGGGCCCTTCGCAACCTGCTGCCGGACGAGACCGAGATCTGGGCGGCGGCGCCGGTCGGTCGCGACGTGCCGCGCCCTCGGCTCGGCTCGGACCGGACGTTGTTCGACAGCCAGATCGCGGGCCGCTCGGGCGGCACCGGGATCGCCTTCGACTGGGCTCGGCTTCACGGCCGCTCCGACCTCGGCCGGTCGGTGCTGGCCGGGGGTCTCAGGCCCTCCAACGCGCGCGCCGCCGCCCGAGTCGGCGCCTTCGCCCTCGACGTCGGCTCGGGGGTCGAAATGGCCCCCGGCCGGAAAGATGCAGGCCGCCTCTACGCCTTTTTCGAGGCGCTCCGGCCCGCGGCCCGGGGGGAGACGGCGTGAGGCTGAGCGGCCGCTTCGGCGCTTATGGCGGCGCCTATGTCCCGGAAATCCTGGTGCCCGCCGTCGAGCAGCTCGAGGCGGCCTTCCTCGACGCGGCGGAGGACCCGGCCTTCCGGGCTGAACTGGACTCGCTGCTCGCCAAATATGCCGGGCGTCCGACTCCGCTGACCCGCTGCCGCAACCTCGGCTCCGAGCGGGCACGAATCTATCTCAAGCGCGAGGATCTGCTCCACGGCGGCGCCCACAAGACCAACCAGGTCCTCGGCCAGGCCCTGCTCGCCCGGCGCATGGGGAAGCGCCGGCTGATCGCGGAGACCGGTGCCGGGCAGCATGGGGTCGCCACCGCCCTCGCCGGGGCGCTGTTCGGTCTGAAGACCCGGATCTACATGGGCGCCCACGATGTCGAGCGGCAGAAGCTCAACGTCTTCCGGATGGAGCTGATGGGCGCCGAAGTGGTGCCGGTCGAGAGCGGTGCGCGGACGCTGAAGGACGCGATCAACGAGGCGCTTCGGGACTGGGCGGCGAGCTTCGAGGACACGCACTATCTGCTCGGCACCGTCGCCGGGCCGCACCCCTTCCCGCTGATGGTCCGCGAATATCAAAGGGTCATCGGCAAGGAGGCGCGGGCGCAGGTCCTCGAGGAGGAAGGCCGGCTTCCCGACGCCTGCATCGCCGCGGTGGGCGGCGGTTCCAACGCGATCGGACTGTTCGCGGACTTCGTTGACGACGAGGGCGTGAGGCTGATCGGAGTCGAAGCGGCGGGCCGAGGCCTCCACGGGAACGAGCATGGCGCGACCCTGCTTCGAGGCCGGCCCGGAATCCTCCACGGCGCCGAGACCTACGTCCTGCAGGACGAGGACGGCCAGATCGACGAGAGCTGGTCGGTCTCCGCCGGCCTCGATTATCCCGCGGTCGGGCCCGAGCATGCCCATCTCAAGGACAGCGGCCGGGCCGAATATGTCGGTATCACCGACCGGGAGGCGCTGGCGGCCTTCGCGCTGCTCGCCCGCTCGGAGGGGATCATCTGCGCGTTCGAATCCGCCCATGCCCTGGCCCAGGCGCTGAAGATGGCGGAAGCGGCGACCGGGGAAACCGTGCTTGTGGTCAATTTGTCGGGACGCGGCGACAAGGACATGGAGCAGGCCCGAAGGCTGCTGGGGGCCGCCTCATGACCCGCTATGCCGCGATGTTCGAACGGCTCCGGGCGCGGGCGGAGGGCGCGCTCGGCGCTTTCGTCATGCTCGGCGACCCCGACCCGGCGAGCAGCGCGGCGATTCTCGACGCCCTGGTCGAAAGCGGGGCGGACATGCTCGAGGTCGGGATTCCTTTCTCCGACCCGGTGGCCGACGGCCCCGTCATCCAGGCGGCGGCGGTCCGGGCGCTGGCTGCCGGCACCCGAACGGCCGACTGCTTTCGGCTCCTCAGCGAATTCCGGACTCGCCACCCGGACGTCCCGGTCGGAATTCTGACCTATGCCAATCTGGTCATGGCGCGGGGGCGGGACGCCTTTTACGCCGCAGCCGCCGAGGCCCGGGTCGACAGCGTGCTGGTCGCCGACGTTCCCTTGATCGAGGCCCAGCCCTTTCTCGCGGCCGCCCGTTCGGCCGGAGTGGCCCCGGTGCTGATCGCGGCGCCGAACACTCCGCCGGAGCGCCTCGCGCGCATCGCCGCGGAAGGGGCGGGCTATACCTATTGCGTCGCCCGGGCGGGGGTCACGGGCGCGCACTCCGAGGTGCGATTTGCAGGCGAAGTGATTGCGGCGCTGGTCGCGGCGGGGGCGCCGCCGCCTGTGCTCGGCTTTGGAATTTCGGAGCCGGAGCATGTGCGGCTGGCGCTTCGAGCCGGGGCCGTCGGCTTGATATCGGGTTCGGCGATCGTCGACCGGATTGCCCGCGGCGAAGATGTTCGAGGCTTCGTGGCGGAGATGAAGAGGGCGACTCGCCTTTAATCCTCCCTGTCGCGAAGCGATGGGGAGGGGGACCATGCGAAGCATGGTGGAGGGGTAGCTGGAGAGGCCTCGCCAATGACCCCTCCACCACCCTTCGGGTGGTCCCCCTCCCCACGCTTCGCGTGGGGAGGATTAGAGACGCCTCCGGTTGATCAGCCGGTAGATGAACAGGATGACGATCGCGCCGATGGTCGCGGCGATGAATCCGGCGCCGGTATTGCCCCGGTCCCAGCCGAGCTGGTGGCTGACGAAGCCGGCGAGCAGCGCCCCGCCGACTCCGAGCAGGATGGTGACGATGCAGCCGCCGGGATCGCGGCCCGGCATGATCAGCTTCGCGAGGGCGCCCGCCAGCGCTCCGATCAGGATCCACCCGAAGAAGCCATAGTCCGCCAGCAGGTTCATCGGTCGCTCCTTACCCTCGCTTGCTCGTTCGCGGATGTACCGCTTTCGAGTGGCCAAACCCCAACAAAAAATGTAGAGCCCGGTTCCGCCGCGTGGGGGCGCGCGACAGATTAGACTTGAGGCAGGTGCTATATTTGGCTAATACAGTAGCCGAAGCGGCGATCCGCCCGGTCCGGTGTGGGGAAAGATGAGAGCTATGAACTTCGAGACGCGCAAATGGCGCAGCGGCGCCGTCGAGAGCGAGCAGGTGGTCGTGGTCGACGACGCGACCGCCGCCCGCCGCCGCCGCCGCAACATCATCCTCGCCGTGGTCGCCGTGCTGGTCCTCGCCCTCGCCGCGTTCCTCCTGCTCGGCCGGGGCGGCGACGAGAAGAAGGCCGGGCCGGCCGCAGGCGAAGGCAAAGGCGGGGCGGCCCAGGCGCCCGCCGTCAGCGTCGTCGTTCCCGGCCGCCAGCAGGTCGCCCGCACCATTTCGGCGACGGGCACGCTCGCGGCCCGCCGCGACATGCCGGTCGGAATCGCGGGCGAGGGCGGCATGGTCGCCCGCGTCCTGGTCGAGCCGGGCCAGTGGGTCGGCGCCGGCCAGACGCTCGCCGTCATCGAGCGGTCGGTCCAGTCGCAGGAAGCGCAGCAGCTCGCCGCGAGCATCGAAGTCGCCCGCGCCGACGCCCGGCTCGCGCAGCAGGAGCTCCAGCGCGCCCAGGCGCTGGTTGCCCGCGGCTTCGTGTCCAAGGCGGACGTCGAGCGCCGCATCGCGACCCGCGACGCCGCCAACGCCCGGGTCCGGGTCGCCCAGGCGCAGCTCGGCGCCGCGCGCGCCCGGATCGGCCGGCTGGACGTCCGCGCCCCCGCCGCCGGCCTGGTCCTGGACCGCAACGTCGAGCCCGGCCAGATCGTCAGCGGCGGCTCGGGAGCGCTCTTCCGGATCGCCCAGGGCGGACAGATGGAGCTTCTCGCCCGGCTGCCCCAGACGGATCTTTCCACCCTTTCCGTCGGCGTGCCCGTCACCGTCACTCCGGTCGGCTCGCAGCAGAGCTACCAGGGCTCGGTGTGGCAGATCTCGCCGATCATCGACCCGCAGACCCGGCAGGGCGAGGCCCGGATATCCATTCCCTACAATATCGAGCTCAGGCCCGGCGGCTTCGCCTCCGCGGCGATCCAGGCCGGGGCCACGGTGGCGCCGCTTCTGCCCGAATCCTCGGTCCTCACCGACGATGCCGGCACCTATGTGCTGATCGTCCTTCCGGACAACACGGTCCAGCGCCGGGCCATCAAGATCGGCACGGTGACGGACAAGGGCGTCGTGATCGCCGAAGGGCTCAACGGTACCGAGCGGGTCGTTCAGTCGGCCGGCGCGTTCCTGAACCCGGGCGAGAAGGTGCGTCCGCAGCGCGCGGTCGCCCGCTAGGCCGAAGGTCGATTTGGAGTCGATGAACGATGCGTAACATCTCGGCCTGGGCGATCCGCAACCCGGTCATTCCGATCGTCCTCTTCGTCTTCCTGCTGGCCATGGGCGTGCTGGCCTTCATGCGGATGGACGTCAACCTGAACCCGGACGTCAGCGTTCCCGGCGCCAGCGTCTCGATCAGCCAGCCCGGCGCGGCGCCGCCCGAGCTCGAGATCCAGATCACCCGCCGGGTCGAGGCCGCGGTGCGCGGGATCGAAGGCGTCACCGAGATCAACTCGTTCATCCGGGAAGGCAACAGCAACACCTTCATCCTCTTCGAGATCGGCACTCCGGTCGACCGCGCCGTCACCGACGTGCGCGACGCGGTGGCGCGGATCCGAGGCGATCTTCCGGACGGGATCCTCGAGCCGCAGGTGCAGCGCGAGGAGAATGACGACTATCCGGTGGTCTACATGTCCGCCGAAAGCACGGCGATGACGGTGGAGCAGCTCTCCTGGTTCATCGACGACACGATCAACCGGCGGCTGATGAGCGTCGAGGGCGTCTCGATCGTCAGCCGCACCGGCGGAGTGAGCCGCGAGATCCGGGTCGAGCTCGATCCCGTCCGGATGCAGTCGCAGGGGATCAGCGCCACCCAGGTCAACCAGCAGCTGCGCGCGATCAACGTCAACGCCGCCGGCGGTCGCGCCGAGATCGCCGGTTCGGAGCAGTCGGTCCGGGTGCTCGGAAGCGCGCTCACCGCGCACGCGCTCGGCGAGACCCAGCTGTCGATCGGCGGCGGCCGGACCACCCGCCTGAACTCGATCGCCAGCGTTCGCGACCAGTGGGCCGAGCAGTCCAGCTACGGCATCCAGAACGGGCGCCAGGTCGTCAGCTTCATGGTCCAGAAGGCCAAGGGCTATTCCGACCTCAACGTCTACAACGACGTGATGAAGCAGCTGAAGGACCTCGAGAAGGAGGATCCTCGGGTCAGCTACACCCTGCTGTTCACGCCGGTCCAATATATCGAAGGCCAGTATGAGAGCTCGATGCGGGCCCTGGTCGAAGGCGCGCTCCTCGCCGTCGTCGTGGTGCTGCTGTTCCTTCGCGACTGGCGCGCGACCCTGATCTCCGCGATCGCGATCCCGCTCTCGGCCATCCCGGCCTTCTGGTTCATGGACATGCTGGGCTTCACGCTCAACATGGTCACCCTGCTTTCGCTGAGCCTGGTCGCGGGCGTTCTGGTCGACGATGCGATCGTCGAGATCGAGAATATCGTCCGGCACATGAGGATGGGCAAATCGGCCTATCAGGCCTCGATCGACGCTGCGGACGAGATCGGCCTGCCGGTCGTCGCGACCACCTTCTCGATCGTCGCGGTCTTCCTGCCGGTGGCGATGATGGGCGGGATCATCGGCCAGTATTTCATCAGCTTCGGGCTCACCATCGTCATCACCGTGCTGATCAGCCTCGCCGTCGCGCGCCTGATCACTCCGATGATCGCGGCCTATTTCCTGAAGGCGCACGGCCCGGCCAAGCATGGCGAAGGCTGGCTGATGGACAAATATCTCGGCCTGCTGCGCTGGACGCTCCACAATCGCTGGAAGGCGGTGATGATCGGCGCCGTCTGCTTCGCCGCCCAGATCGGCGTGTTCATGATGCTGCCCAAGGCGTTCCAGCCGGAAACGGACGAGGACACGGTCCAGGTCGCGATCGAGATGCCGCCGGGCTCGACGCTCGACCAGACCCGGGCCGTCGCCGACAAGGCCGCGGCCCTCGTCCGCAGCCAGGGGGACGTCGAATCCGCCTTCGCCTCGGTTCGTGCCGGCAATTCGACCATCTACGTGTCGCTCAAGGACAAGGGCGAAGGCCGCGAGCGGACGAGCACCGATTTCGAGCGCCAGGTCGGCCCGATGCTCCAGGGCATCCCCGACGCGCGGGTCACGTTCCGGGCCCAGAACAGCGTCGGCGGCCGTCCGGTCGGGGTGCTGCTCGCCAGCTCCGACCCGGTCAAGCTTCAGCAGGCGGCGCTGAAGCTGGTGGAAGACATGCGCAAGCGTCCGGAGCTGGTCTCGCCGCGAATCGCCGGCGACATGCGGCGGCCCGAGATCACCATCACACCGCGGCTCAACCTCATGGCCGACATGGGCGTCACCACCGCCGCGATGAGCCAGGCCATCCGGACCGCCACCCAGGGCGAGATCGACCAGGCGAGCGCCCGCTTCTCGCTCTCGGACCGGCAGGTGCCGATCCGGGTCGCGCTCCAGGAGGATTCGCGCCGCAACCTGTCGACCATCGAGAACATGCCGGTTCCGACCACCACCGGCGGCTCGGTGCCGCTCAAGGTCGTCGCCTCGATCAGCTTCGGGGCCGGTCCCGCCCAGATCCAGCGCTTCAACCAGGAGCGACGGATCCTCGTCGGCGCGGACCTCATTCCGGGTGTGGTCGACAAGGAGGCGATCATCGAGTCGCTTCCGATCCTTCAGAATCTGCCCGAAGGCGTCGAACGCGCCCGCTCCGGCCAGCAGCGGGAGGAAGCGAAGCTCATGTCGGAGTTCATGGGCGCGCTCATCTCCGGCACCTTCCTGGTCTTCGCGGTGCTGGTGCTGCTCTACAAGCGCCTGATGGCCCCGCTGGTGAACATGGGCTCGCTTCTGCTCGCCCCTCTGGGCGGGTTCCTCGCTTTGTGGGCGACGGGCCATGCCGTGTCGATGCCGGTGCTGATCGGAATCCTGATGCTGTTCGGGATCGTCGCCAAGAATTCGATCCTGCTGCTCGATTTCACGATCGTGGAGATGGCCAAGGGCGTCCCCAAGGACGAGGCGATCGTCGATTCGGGCCACAAGCGCGCCCAGCCGATCGTCATGACCACGATGGCCATGGTGGCCGGAATGGTGCCGACGGCCCTGTCGCTGGAAGGCGACGCCAGCTGGCGGGCGCCGATGGCGGTGGTCGTGATCGGCGGCCTGATGCTCTCGACTCTGCTCACCCTGGTCCTGGTGCCGGCGTCGTTCAGCCTCGCCGACGACTTCGAGAAGTGGCTGGCTCCGAAGTTCGGACGCCTGATCACCTACAAGGGACGCAAGGATCACGGTCCGGCGCCGGTGGAGCAGCCCGCGGAGTGACGGGCGGGCGCGCCGAGGCGTGTTGCCACAGCGTCATGCCGGACTTGATCCGGCATCCATGAACGCGGGCTTCGGCGAAAACTCTCCGCGGCCGGTGTCCATGGATTCCGGCTTTCGCCGGAATGACGGGTTGCGCGGAAGTGAACCAAAGTGGCGGCCCGGCTATTGAGGCGCCAATGAGCCGCCCCTCCACCGGATCCGCTCCCTCGGCGCAGAGCCTGCGCGGCATGCGGATCATCGCGACCGGGATGCTGGTGGCGATGGCGGCGGTCTTCCTCGCCGCCAACCATTGGGACGAAACCTGGCCTTGGCTCGGCTTCGTCAAGGCCTTCGCCGAAGCCGCGATGGTCGGCGGCCTCGCCGACTGGTTCGCGGTCACCGCCTTGTTCCGCCACCCGCTCGGCCTGCCCATCCCGCACACCGCGATCATCCCGCGCAACAAGGACCGGATCGGTGCGACCCTCGCCTCCTTCCTTCGCGACAACTTCCTGACTCCCAAGGTCGTCGCCCGGCGCATGCGCAACGTCGACATCGCCGGCGCCATCGGCCGCTTCCTCGCCAATCCCCCACCCGAAGGCCGCCTGAGGCAGGGCGGCTCGCGGCTCATCGCCGATCTGCTCGAGGCGCTCGATCAGGAACGGCTCGGCGGAATGGTCAAGAATGCGGTGGCGCAGCGGATGCGCTCGCTCGAAGTCTCGCCTCTGATCGGCCAGGCGCTGGAAGGGGCGATCACGGACGAGCGGCACATCCCGATCCTCGACGGGATCGTGACCTGGGCCGGCCGGACCCTCGACGCCAACGAGGATCTGATCCGAAAGATGGTCCACGACCGGGCCGGGATGATCATGCGCCTCTCCGGCCTCGACGAGAAGCTGGCGGACGGAATCGTCGACGGCCTTCGCCGCCTGACCATCGACATGGCGATCGACCCCGCCCATCCGCTCCGCGCCAAGGCCGAGGAGGCGCTCGCCGCCCTCGCCTGGGACATGCGCTTCGACCCGGACATGCAGGGCAAGGTCGAGGGCTGGAAGAACGAGATCATCGCCAACAAGGCCGTCACCGACTGGCTCGGCGGCCTGTGGGAGAACAGCCGCGCCGCCTTGCTCCGGGCCGCGCGCGATCCGGAGGCGGCGATGGCCGGGCGGTTCGGCGAGGCGCTCAAGCAGCTGGGAGAGACCCTCCAGCAGGACGGCCGGCTCAACAAGGCGATCAACCAGTTCGCCCGGCGGCTGGTCGTCGGCACCGTCGCCACTTACGGCAGCGGCATCGTCACCCTGGTCTCCGAGACGATCCGCGGCTGGGACGCGCGCACGGTCACCGGGCGGCTCGAGAATGCGGTCGGGCGCGACCTCCAATATATCCGGATCAACGGCACTCTGGTCGGCGGGCTGGTCGGCCTGATCATCCACAGCGTCGAAGTGCTGACCTGATATTCCCCTCCCTGGAAGGGACGGGGTAGGGGTGGGTAGGCGAGCGCAGCGAGACTTCCTGCTGGGTCCGAGTTTCGGCCGCCTTCGGCGGACCCACCCCCAGCCCCTCCCTTGCAGGGAGGGGAGTTAAGGTATCCTCTTGAAGCTTCGTCCCTTTGCCGCTTTTGTGCGCCCGTCAAACAAGGGGATGACGATGAAGATGCTTCGTACCTCGCTCGCCGCATTGGCGATCGCCCTGGCCGTTCCCGCTTTCGCCCAGAGCTCGGCTCCGCCGTTGGCTCAGCCGGCGGAGACGGTCACCGTCATTCACGCGGGCACCCTGATGGCCGTGCCCGGCCAGCCCCCGCGGCGGGAGGCGAGCGTCGTCGTGCGGGGGCGCCGCATCGTCGAGATACGGAACGGCTATATCGACATGCCGGGCGCCCGGATCGTCGACCTTCGCGACAGCACGGTTATGCCCGGCTTCATCGACATGCACGTCCACCTGCGCGGCCTCGACGACCGGCTCCAGGCCCGGCTCCAGGCGGCCCAGCGCGATTATGAGGACGAGGCCTTCACGGCCCTCATCAACGCCCGCAAGACCCTTCTCGCCGGCTTTACGACGGTTCGCGACCTCGGCAACGAGCCGCGGATGATCACCACCCTGCGCGACGTCATCGAGGCCGGGCAGTTCGCCGGCCCGACCATCGTCGCTGCGGGGCGAGGCATCTCCGTCTCCGGGGGCCATGGCGACGTCAACGGCCTCAACCGCGACCTGACCGAGATCGGCCTGAGAAACGCCGACAATACCTGCAACGGCCCGGAGGACTGCCGGCGGGCGGTGCGCCGGCAGATCTCGGCGGGCGCCGACGTCATCAAGTTCGCCGCCACCGGCGGAGTGCTCAGCAACGTCGCCGGCGGCCTCAACCAGCAGATGATGGCGGACGAGATGCGCGCCGTCGTCGAGACCGCGAAGACCTTCGGCCGCAAGGTCGCCGCCCATGCCCATGGCGTCGACGGGATCAACGCGGCGCTGGAGGCGGGGGTGGATTCGATCGAGCACGGCACCTTCACCGACGACCGGACCTTCGCACTCTACCGCCGCACCGGCGCCTATTACGTCCCGACCCTGGTCGCCCCCGCCGCGGCGGTCGCGGACGGCGAGCGCGGCGCGCTCACTCCGGCCCAGTTCGAAAAGGCGAAGCAGGCCTCGGGCAACGCCGAGCGCAGCTTCGCCCGGGCGGTTCGCGAGCGAATCAACATCGCTTTCGGCACGGACAGCGGGGTCGCGCCCCATGGCCTCAACGCCCGCGAGTTCTCCCTGATGGTGAAGAACGGCATGGCCCCGTCCGCCGCCATCCATTCCGCCACCGTCGCCGCCGCGACGCTGCTCGGCCGGGCCGACCGGATCGGAACGATCGAAGCCGGCAAGGACGCCGACATCGTCGCGGTGCGCGGCGACCCGACCGCCGACATCAGGCTGCTCGAGAACGTCCAGTTCGTCATGAAGCACGGCCGGGTCCACAAGCTCGGCGGCGAGCGCCAGCTGACCACGGCGGATTGACCCGTCACCCCGGCGAAAGCCGGGGCCTCGGGGAGACCCGCCGAGACTTCGCGACCTGAGGTCCCGGCTTTCGCCGGGATGACGGTTGCCCGACGGCTAGTCGCCACTCGCCCGCTCGACGTCCGCCCCCACCGCCTGAAGCTTCTCCTCGAGCCGCTCGTAGCCGCGGTCGAGATGGTAGACTCGGTGGACCTGGGTCTCGCCCTCGGCGGCGAGGCCGGCGAGGACGAGGCTCATCGACGCGCGCAGGTCGGTCGCCATCACTTCCGCGCCGACCAGTCCGTTGACGCCCCTCACGACCGCAGAGCGGCCGCGCACTTCGATCTCGGCGCCCATCCGGTTCAATTCGGGGACGTGCATGTAGCGATTCTCGAAGATGGTCTCGGTGAGCAGGCTGGTCCCCTCCGCCAGGGTGAGCATGGCCATGAACTGGGCCTGCATGTCGGTCGGGAAAGCGGGGTAGGGGGCGGTCGAGATGGAAAGCGGCTTCAGGCCGCCGTCGGCGCTGACCCGCACCCCGTCGGCCGTGTCCTCGACGATCAGCCCGGCGTCGCTGAGGCCGGAGAGGATGGAGGGCATGGTCTCCTTGCGGGCGCCGACCAGCTCCAGGGAGCCGCCGGTGATACCGGCCGCGCAGGCATAGCTGCCCGCCTCGATCCGGTCCGCCATCACCGCATAGGTGGCGCCGTGAAGTCGGTCCTTGCCCCGGATCGTGAGGGTGTCGGTCCTCAGCCCCTCGATATCGGCGCCCATCGCGATCAGGCATTTGGCGAGGTCGGTGATCTCGGGCTCGCGCGCCGCATTCTCGATCACCGTCTCGCCTTTGGCGAGGACCGCGGCCATCAGCGCGTTCTCCGTGGCTCCGACCGAGACGAAGGGGAAAGTGATCGTCCCTCCGACCAGGCCTCCCTTCGGCGCCTTCGCCCGGACGTAGCCCGCCGCCACCTCGATCTCGGCGCCGAGCGCTTCCAGCGCCTTGAGGTGAAGGTCGACGGGCCTCATCCCGATCGCGCAGCCGCCGGGCAGCGATACCGTCGCCTCGCCGGCGCGGGCGACCAGCGGGCCGAGGACGAGGATCGAGGCGCGCATCTTCCGGACGATGTCGTAGGGCGCGACCGTCGAGGCCAGGTTGGAGGCCCGAAGGGTCATCACCCGGCCATATTCGTCGGCGCGCGCGCCCTCGACGGTGGTCGAGACCCCGAGCTGGTTGAGGAGATGGCCGAAGCTGTCGACGTCGGCGAGGCGCGGAAGGTTGCGAAGGGTGAGCGGCTCGTCTGTGAGCAGGGCGCAGGGGAGAAGCGTCAGCGCGGCATTCTTGGCTCCGGAAATGGGGATCCGGCCCTCGAGGCGCTTGCCTCCGCGGATGATGATGCGGTCCATGCTGAGGTCTTAAGGCTTTCGCGGGGGGAGGCAAGATGGACTCCCCTCCCTGGAAGGGAGGGGCAGGGGGTGGGTGCGAGCGGAGCGAGCCTTACTGCCTCGGAGTTTCGGCCGCCTTCGGCGGACCCACCCCCAACCCCTCCCTTTCAGGGAGGGGAGAACTCAGGCCTTCTCCAGCGTGCACTGCAGGGGATGCTGGTTCTGCCTCGCATAGTCGATGACCTGGGCGACCTTGGTCTCGGCGACCTCGTAGGTGAAGACGCCGCAGACGCCCACTCCGCGCTGGTGGACCGCGAGCATCACCCTCGTAGCGTCCTCGATCCCCATCTTGAAGAACATCTGGAGGACCTGAACGACGAACTCCATCGGCGTGTAGTCGTCGTTGAGCATCAGCACCTTGTAGGGCGATGGCGTCTTGGTCCGGGTGCGGGTCCGAGTGGCGACGCCGAGGCCGGGGTCGTCGACATCCCCGCCCTTGCGTTCGTCCGCTGCCACGATCTGATCCCAACTCATACGCGCCCCTGATATGGCAATGGGCCGATTTCCGGCAAGACTTTCCCGGCGCGGATTCCAAAGCGCGACCCGCACGGGCGTTCCCGGACGCAAAAAGGGCGGCCCCCGAGGGGGCCGCCCTAACTGCACCAGCTGGCGCTGCGGCTCCTTTACAGAGCGGCGGCGGCCTTCACGCGCTCGGCGGCGACCGAGTAGCGGCTGGCGAGAGGCTCGGCGACATCGCCGGCGAGCTTGATCATCGTCTCGGAGAGCTTGCTGCTCTCGGCGACGAGGCCGTCGAACTGGCTGCGGGCGAAATCGCTCTGCAGACGGAAGAAGTCGGTGGCCGACTTCACCTCGGTGAAGCTCTTCAGGGCCGCGGAAGCGTCCTCGAAGCTCTTGCGGCTGTACTCGGCGACTTCCTGGCCGACGGTCTCGAGGCCCTTGGCGACGACCTTG
>DASVVM010000100.1:0-6249 GCA_036386555.1 Allosphingosinicella sp. | reverse complement strand
CTCATGATCGTCGAAATCGGGATAATCCCACGGGGCTTGCATGAAAATGTCCTGCTGCTGGGCAGGCGCGGTGGGGCGATCGACGGGGCTTGAACCCGCGACCCCCGGTACCACAAACCGGTGCTCTAACCAACTGAGCTACGATCGCCACTGCGCGCCAAGGTGCGGCGCGCACATAGGGGCGGGGGGCTCCGACCGTCAAGGGACGTGACGAGTCGAAGCCCCCCGTCGGGGTTCAGCCCAGATAGATCATCCCGGCCACCCCCATCGCGCCGAGGCCGAGCATCAGCAGCACCGGCACGACCAGCATCTGCACCAGCGCGTCGCGGCCGCCGCAGCGTCCGGTCAGCGTATCGATGCCGTCGCGCATGAAGCGGTCCATGCTCGGTTTGACGGCGGGGTCGGCCTCGACGGCCAGAAACGTCCGAGCGACGCCAAAGAAGGTGGCGACGAAGAATGCGCAGATCGCGAGGCAGAAGGTCGCCAGTGGCGAGCCGGCGAAAAAGGCGAAAAGAACGCCCATCAGGCCGGCGTAAGCGCAAACCACCAGCCGTGCGGCGCCGACCGGAAGATCGGGCATGGCCGCGGCCGGTTGCGGAACGACCGCCGCGGGCGAAACGGCTGCGGACGCGGCGGCGGCCGACCGGACATCGGGCCACACCGCCGCGACATTGTGGGTGTCCGAGCGAAGATCTTGATGGCGCATTTGGGTCCTCCCTGACGATGGAAGGAGGGATAAAAGCGGCGCCGATCCGCCGATATTCCGATCTTGTACCTAAGGGTTTTCCCTTAGGCGGACCGCCCCGCCAGCATGGCCATTCGGACGAGCTCCGAGAGGCTGCCGGCCTGCATCTTGGTCATGACGTTCGCGCGGTAGATTTCGACGGTCCGGGCGCTGATACCGAGGTCGAAGGCGATGATCTTGTTCGGCTTGCCCTCGACGAGACCTTCGAGCACCTGCCGCTCCCGCTCGGACAGAGCCTCGATCCGATCGAGGATGAGCCGACGCCCCTCCTCTTCCGCCCTCGATCCGCTCCCCTTCGCAAGCGCCGTCCCGATGGCGGTGAGGAGGAGGTCCTGGGGGAAGGGTTTTTCGATGAAGTCGCTGACGCCCGCCTTCATCGCCTGGACGGCGAGGGGGACATCGGCATGGCCGGTGATGACGATCACGGGATCCGTCACCTTCATCGCGTTGAGTCGCTCGACCATCTCGAGACCGGAGAGCCCCGGCATCCGGACGTCGGTGACGATGCAGCCCCGCTCCATCCCCGGAACCGCGTCCAGGAACTCGACGGCCGAGGCATAGGTCCGGACCTCATGCCCGGCCGTCTCGAGAAGGAAGGCGAGCGAATGCCGCATCGCCTCGTCGTCATCGACGACATGGACCGCCCCTTCATCCGCCATCGTCATCGACCTCCTTCTCGACCAGCCTCAACGTAAAATGGAACAAGGTGCCGCCCCCGGGCGCGGGCTCGGCCCAGAGCCGGCCGCCGTGCGACTCGACGATCGTTCGGGAGATGGAGAGGCCGATGCCCATTCCGTTCGCCTTGGTCGTGACGAAGGGCTGGAACAACTGGCCGGCAACCTCCTCGCTTATCCCGGGGCCGGTGTCGGCGACGGTCACCCGGGCCATTCCGTCTTCGCCGGCGCACGCCTCGATCCTGAGCTCCCGCCGGGGCGATTCCTCCATCGCATCCATGGCGTTTCGGATGAGATTCAGAACCACCTGCTGCACCTGGACCTTGTCGGCCAGCACCAGGCCCGCGTCCGGATCGATGGCGAAGCGGATGTCGATGCCATGCTCGCGCGCGCCCACCAGCGCCAAAGCGCTGGCGTCCTGAAGCAGCCTGGGCAGGCTCTCGATCCGCCGCTCGGTTTCCCCCCGGGCGACGAAATCGCGAAGGCGCCTGATGATCTGTCCGGCGCGCAGAGCCTGGTCCGAGGCCCGCTCCAGAGCATCGCCGACCTTGCCGACGTCCGCGCCTTCCCGAGCCAGCATCGCCCGGGAACCCGCGACGTAATTCGAGATGGCCGATAGCGGCTGGTTGAGCTCGTGGGCCAGAGCGGACGCCATCTCGCCCAGCGCCGTCAGGCGCGAGACATGGACCAGCTCGGCCTGCAGCTCCTGAAGCCGGCTCTGCGTCTCCTAGCGCTCCGTCAGGTCGCGAACGAAGCCGGTGAAATAGCGGCCGCCGGGTCCCTTCACCTCGCCGACGGCGAGCTCCATCGGAAAGGTGGAGCCGTCCCGGCGCTCGCCCACCACGACCCGCCCGATGCCGATGATCCGCCGTTCCCCCGTCGTGTAATAGCGCTCGAGGTAGGAGTCGTGCGCCTCCCGGTGCGGCGAGGGCATCAGGATGCTGACGTTGAGTCCCGCCGCCTCGGCCGCGCTCCAGCCGAACAGACGCTCGGCCGCGGGGCTGAAGCTTCGGATGAGGCCCGCTTCGTCGATCACGATCATCGCGTCCGGGATCGTGTCGAGGATGGAGCGAAGATGCGCCTCACGGTCGCGCAGCTCGGCATGCGCCGAGGCGGCGCGCTCGCCCGAGCGCTGGAACCACTCGCCTCCGACGGAAAGCGCCGCGCCGACGGCGAAGAAGAGGCCCGCGCTGGTCGCCGGATCCGGCCCGAAGCCGGCGATGAAAAGCCCGGCCGATGTCCCCACAAGGGTTGCAGCGAGCCCAGGCCAGAAGCCGCCGAGCGCGGCCGCTCCGACCACCGCCGGGATGAAGAGCAGCGCGTCGTCCCTTCCAAGCACCTGCCGCGCGAGGAGGCCCGCCGCCACGCCGGCGATCGCGAATGCGAGCGCGGCCGCGGTCCTTCGCCGGGCGAGCGGAAACAGGGAGGCAGCTTTCAGGTCCACTTTCCTCACTTTAGAACGTCGTGGGAATCGGTTGAATCATGCCGTCATGCCGCAGTTGATCGGGCATCCACCTTCTGCCTGCGCCGCGCCAGCTTGAGAAAGGTGGATTCCGGATCAAGTCCGGAATGACGATCGACTTGAGCTCCGATCCCCTCTAGCCGACCGTCCGCCGAGGTCGACCTACGGGATTGTACCTAGGGGCTTCTCCTGAATGGGAGCAATGGCCGAGCCCTTCTAAACCGCGGGCATCGAGACCAAGGAGACACGCAATGAGCCCGCCGCCGATCGACCTAAGCGTCCACCATTCCCCCAGCGGCCTTTCGGACCGGGTGGCGTTCGGCTTCACCAAATTGCTGCGGTTCTGCGCCGACACCTTCTTCGCCAGGCGCTACGGCCACCGCGCCGTGGTCTTGGAGACGGTGGCGGCGGTCCCCGGAATGGTCGGAGCGACCATCAACCATCTCCATTGCCTGAGGCGCATGTGCGACGACCGCGGCTGGATCAGGACCCTGATGGATGAGGCCGAGAATGAGCGGATGCACCTCATGACCTTCATCGAGATCAGCAAGCCGACCCTGTTCGAGCGCTTCGTGATCATCGCAGTCCAGTGGGTCTTCTACCTGGCCTTCTTCGCCCTCTATCTCGTCTCCGCCCGGACGGCCCACCGGGTGGTCGGTTATTTCGAGGAGGAGGCGGTGGTCAGCTACACCCATTATTTGGCCGAGATCGACGAGGGGCGCTCCGCCAATGTCCCGGCGCCGGAGATCGCGAAGCGCTACTGGGGCCTGCCCGACGATGCCACCCTGCGCGACGTGGTGCTGGTGGTGAGGGCCGACGAAGCCCATCACCGCGACGTCAACCACGGCTTCGCCGACGAGCTCGCCGGCCTGGAGCCGGGCGAAGTCGCCCCCTGCCCTTCCCATGTCGAGCTTCAGCCCAACTGGAAGAAGGCCGCGTGACCGTCCCGGCGGTCATCACCGAGGAAGCGCTCGGCCGGCTGGTCGAGCGCTTCTATGCCAAGGTTCGGCGCGACGCCCTGCTCGGCCCGGTGTTCGACGGCGCGGTCGAGGACTGGCCCGAGCATCTCGACCGGCTCCAGAGCTTCTGGTCCTCCGTCATGCTGACCAGCGGCCGCTACAAGGGCCGGCCGCTTCCCGCGCACCTGAAGCACGGCGCCGCGATGACTCCCGAGCGCTTCAGCCGCTGGCTGAGCCTGTGGGAGGAGACGACAGGAGAGATGTTCGAGCCTGCCGAGGCCGCTGAGCTTCAGCTCAAGGCGCGGCGGATCGGCGACAGCCTCTCGCTCGGAATCCGCTTCGCCGGCGGCGGCGAGGCGCTGAGAGGAGCGGCGTGACGGACAGGGCGCCGGGAGCTGGTTCGAAGCGCTCGTCATGCCGGACTTGATCCGGCATCCACCTTCTTTTGGACACGCCGCGCAGGAAGGTGGATCCCGGATCAAGTCCGGGATGACGACTCAGGCGTCCGGCCATGCCAGGAGCCCCAGCCGCTCCCGCCGCATCCAGCGCGCGAGGAGCATGACCGCGACCGCAGCGAGGCCGGCCGCCAGGCCGATCCATATGCCGACTCCTTCCCAGCCGAGCCCGAAGCCGAGGCCCACTCCGGTCACGAGGCCGATCACCCAATAGCCGATGCCCGCATAGATCATCGGCACCTTCGTATCCTGAAGCCCTCTCAGCATCCCGGCCGCAACGACCTGGGCGCCGTCGAAAATCTGGAAGAAGGCGGCGACGATCAGGAAGGAGACGGCGAGCGGGATGACGGCCTGGTTGGCGGGGAGCGCGGGATCGAGGAACATCGTCACCAGCGCGTAGGGGAGCGCCAGCATGACGAGGCCGGTCAGGGACATGAAGCCTGTGCCGAGGGCGAAGGCGGTCCAGCCCGCGCGGGCGATTCCGGCCCGGTCGCGCCGTCCGAAGGCGAGTCCGACCCGGACCGTCGCGGCCTGCGACAGGCCCATCGGCACCATGAAGGAGAGCGCTGCGAGCTGGATGGCGATGGCATGGGCGGCGATCGATTCGGCGCCGATCAGGCCCATCAGGAACACCGCCGCGTTGAAGATGGTGATCTCGAGCGCCAGCGTCACCGCGATCGGCAGCCCCAGCCTCCAGACCTCGCGGAAGCGCGGCCAGTCCGAGCGCCAGAAGTGGCCGAAAAGGTGGAAGCGGCGAAAGCGACGGTGCATCAAAACGACCAGCGCCATGCCGACGAACATGAGCGTGTTGGCCATCGCACTGCCGATGCCGGCTCCCACCAGGCCTAGCTTCGGGAATCCGAGATGACCGAAGATGAGGCCGTAATTGACGATCCCGTTGAACAGCACCGCGACCACCCCGACCACGAACGACCAGAGCGGCTTCTCCAGCGCCGAGATGAAGGAGCGAAGGACGAGGTACCACAGATAGGGAAGGAAGCCCCATTGCAGCGCGCGGACGAAGAGCTGCGCGTCCGCGGCCAGGGCGGGGTCCTGGCCGATGGCGACGAGGATCGGGCCGGTGAACCACAGGACGATCCAGACCGGAACGGTCAAGGCGACCGCGGCCCACATCCCCTGCCGGACGGTCCGCCGGACGTCGCGGACGCTGTGGCTTCGCTCGCCAAGCTCCCTGGCCATCATCGGCGCGGTCGCGGTGACGAGGCCGATCCCGAAGATCAGGAAGGCGAAATAGATGTTCACCCCGAGCGTTCCGGCGGCGAGCACCGACGCCCCGGCCCAGCCGAGCAGGACGACATCGGTGACGTGGATCAGGGCCTGGGCGATGTTGGTGAGGATGAGCGGCCAGGCGAGCGCCAGCGTCGCGCGAATCTCTTCGCGCCAGAGGCGGCGGGTCTCGGGGCTCCGCTGAAGCATGGCGGATGCCCCTAGCCGGTACGCGGCGACCCGTCATCCCGGCGAAAGCCGGGACCCCAGGGAGGTGCCAGCTCGTCGCCCCGGCGAAGGCTGGGGCCCCAGGGGGTGAAAGGCTCGGCGCTCGTTCTCGCTGGGGTCCCAGCCTTCGCTGGGACGACGGCGCTTTCGCCGGGATGACGGCGTTCCTATCTCCCGCTCATGATCCCCTTGTCAGTCCTCGACCTCGCCCCCGTCCCCGAAGGCGCCGACGCCGGCCAGGCGCTTCGCAATTCGCTCGAGCTCGCCCAAACGGCGGAGCGACTCGGCTATCGCCGCTTCTGGATGGCGGAGCATCATTCGATGCCGGGCGTGGCGAGCGCCGCCACGGCGGTGTGCCTGGCTTTTGTGGCGGAGGGGACGAGCCGCATCCGCATCGGCGCGGGCGGGATCATGCTGCCCAATTGGTCGCCGCTGCAGGTGGCCGAGCAGTTCGGGACTTTGGCCTCGCTTTACCCGGGCCGCATCGACCTGGGCCTCA
>DASVVM010000099.1:0-26276 GCA_036386555.1 Allosphingosinicella sp. | reverse complement strand
ATCTTCATCGTCTACATATTGTTCCAGAAGCAGATCGTGCGCGCGATGGCCGGGACGGCGGTGAGGTGAGGGGGCTCCTTGTGCCTTTCTCACTGCTCGCGCTCGCGAGCTGCGGTGAAGTTGCCGGAAAGGACGACCGCGCGGAAATCTATCTGCAGCGCTTCTTCGGCGAGTGCGGCGCCCAATATGGCGGCGCGACAGACGTGTCGAAGGTCGAGGGCGAGTGCGGGATCGTCACGGCGATGATCAACAAGTTCAACGCCACGAACCCCGACGTCCACGTCAGCAGCAACGTCGTCGCCTGGCCCGGCTATCCCCAGCTCTCCGCTCAGATGGCGGCGCGGGACCCGCCCGATCTCGTCACCATGCATACGGGGATGATCTCCGATTATGCCGCCGAAGGCCTGCTCGAGCCGGTCGAGCCCTATCTGGCCGAGGCCGGAATCGCCCCTTCGGCGCTGACCGAGGCGAGCCGCGGCGCGGTGACGATCCGCAACCGCCTCTACGGCCTGCCGTTCGACACCCATGGCGGCCTCTTCCACATCAACACGAGGCTGTTCGCACAGGCCGGGCTGATGAAGAACGGCAAACCGGTCCTTCCGACCTCGCCGGAGGAGATGATGGCGCATGCGCGTCAGTTCACGGCTCGGACCGGCAAGCCCTATCTGATCCAGAGCCTGGTGGGCGACAACGCCTATGCCGCGCGCAACCTCTACACCTACCTGCTGGCGCAGGACGCGGTGCTGTTCCCGAATCCGAAGACGATCCGCCTTCAGACTCCGCAGGCCGAGCGGATCGTCGATTTCTTCCGGGCGATCACCGAGTCCGGAACGAGCACCCGCAACCAGGATACGCCCGCCGCAATCGCCAGCTTCATGTCCGGCGAGGGCGGCATCTATCCGACCGGCACCTGGATGATCGGCCAGTTCGAGGCGGAAGCGAACACGGCCGGGCGCCCGCTCTTCCAGAGCTACACCGTCTATCCCTATCCGAGGCTGTGGGGGGCGGAGGTGAGCTATGCGAGCGGCCATGCCTGGGTCGTTCCGAAGCGCGAGCGGACCCCCGAGCAGCGCCGGGCGATCGGCCGCTTCTTCCGCTTCATCGCCGAGCATAATTTCGACTGGGCCCGCACCGGCCACCTTCCCGCCTTCAAATCGGTGATCGAGAGCCCGGCCTTCAAGGCGCTTCCGCACCGAACCAATATCGCGCCCGTTTCGAGCACCGGGAGGCCGCTCCCGGGCGGGGTGCAGCGCCAGAATGCGATCGAGGGGCTGATCGGCGAGGAAGTCGCCGCCGCCTTCAACGGCCAGAAGCCGACGAAGCGGGCGCTCGCCGACGCGGAGCGGCGGGTGAACGAACTGCTGGCGGGGCTGGATTGAGATCAGTGCCCTTCCAACATCTCCTGCACTTCCACTGCCTTAACTTCACCTTCCGAGATGCCGTGGCGACCCCAATGCTGCTCGCTGTCCACGATCAGACGAACCGAGGTTGAGGCCGCGCTGCTCGCGACGCCGAGCACATCGCGGCTGATACCGCGTCGGGGCTCATGGGTGAAGGAGAGGGTTTTGGCGTGGCGGAGCCGCCGGAGCGAAAGGCGGCGGAGCACGGATTTCGAATCGCACTTGGCCCCGACCTCGGAATGCAAACGCAAGGTCGTGCAGGAAATAGGATAGCGAAATGCGGATTGGGCCTGGGCATCGGTGAGAATCGTGTCGAGCAGATAAGCGGCGCGTTCCGGCTCGGCCTCCTCGTCCGCGCCGAAGGTGTTGTCGAAGTCGCGAAATGCGGCGCAGGCACGTTCGCGCATACCGTCCGGCGCCTCTGGAGCAGTCGGTCGCCGCCAGATGCCATAGCGCCGTTGCAACGTAAGCGGGTCTTCCCACCAATCCTGGGAGAGCTCCAGCTTACCGGTAATGACCTTCGGCGCGATCCGATAGGCGTTCACGCGGCACAGCCACAGGCTGTAGGGCTTGGGCGTGTCGAAGAAGTAGATTCCGGATGCGAGGCGTCTACCGCCGCGGGTATCGGCAATGAATTGTCCGCCAATCCGACCCATCAGCTCCTCGCCGAGGTCTCGAGTCGGCAGGTTGGGCAGCCCGCCGTCGGGCGTTCCTATCGATCCCTGAGGAGCGTCCACGATAATCTGTTGCAGGAGCACTCCAGCTCCGGCGCCGGCGACGAAGACGGCAGCGATCAGAAGGCGAGGGCGGATACGCATCCCGGCAGTGTAATCGATGCCAAGTGAGCTGCCTACGTGCCTACCCTTCACCGAGCATAAACGAAGTTTGCATATAGACAAATATGTCTATTGATCGTAAATATTGGCGTCTACAGATAGGGAGTGAATGCGAGCCAGTTCCGTCGCTTTCTGGCCAGGCATGGATGCACCTTCGAGGACGGTAAGCGCCACACCATCGTTCGGCGCGGCGACAAGTTGGCTGCGCTCCCCCGCCATGGCGGCAGCAAGCAACTCGGCACCGGGCTGATCAACAGCATCAAGAAGGATTTGGGATTGTGAAGACCGCCACGGGCCGGATGGACTATCCGGTCGATCTCACGCCTGATGACAACGGCACGATCTTGGTGACCTTTCCGGACGTGCCGGGCGCGATCACCTACGGCGACGATGAAGCCGAAGCCCTGGCGAATGCGCTCGACGCTCTCGAGAGCATCCTCTCGGCCCTGATTGTCGACAGGCGCGACGTTCCCCAGGCTTCCCAACCCCGCGGCCGCAAGACGGTGTCGCCTTCTCTGCTCGGCAGCCTCAAGATCAGCGTCTACCGTGCGATGCGTGAACGCGGCTGGCGCAAGGCCGACCTTGCCCGCGCGATGTCGCTCAACCCGCGGCAAATCGACAGGCTGCTCGACTTGCGGCACGGCTCGACGGTGGGGCAGCTTGAGCAGGCGCTGGCAGCGTGCGGGAAGCGGGTTGAGGTCGACTTGCGGGAGCTCAGGGCCGCGGCCTGAGCTATTGTTGCTTCACCCGCCGCTCCACCGCCGCGATCGCCGCGGCGATCGCCTCGTCGACGTCCATGTCGCTCGTGTCGAGAAGCACCGCGTCCTCCGCCCTGACCAGCGGCGCCGCGGCCCGGCCCATGTCGCGTTCGTCGCGGGCCCGGATGTCGAGGAGGACGTCCTCTTCATGGACGGTGAGGCCCATCCGGGTCAGCTCCTCGAAGCGGCGGCGGGCGCGGACCTCGGGGCTGGCGGTGACGAAGAGCTTGGAGTCGGCCCGGGGCGCGATCACGGTGCCGATGTCGCGGCCGTCGAGCACCGCGCCGCCTTCCTGCGCCGCGAAGTCGCGCTGGCGCTCGGCGAGGGCGGCGCGGACCATGGGATAGGCCGAGATGCGCGAGGCGATTCCGCCGGCGGCCTCGCTCTTCAGCTCGGGATCGTCGAAGTCGGTCTGGGAGAAATCGCAGGCGCGTGCCGCCGCGAACTCGCTTTCCGGATCGCCGCCGAACCGCAGCAGGTTGAGGGCGACCGCACGGTAGAGCAGGCCCGTGTCCATGTGCGGAAGCCGGTAATGGCGGGCGAGCGCCTTGGCGATCGTGCCCTTGCCGCTCGCAGCCGGACCGTCCACGGCGATGATCATCGGGCGACGCTCTCGAGGAGGGCGGCGAAGCCGGGGAAGCTGGTGTCGGCGCAGGACATGCCGGTGACCGTTACCGGCTGTTTGGAGTGGAGGCCAGCCACCGCGAAGCTCATCGCGACGCGGTGGTCGAGGCGCGGGTCGATGGTGGCGCCGCCGGGCAGCGGGTCGCCCCCGGCGCCGTCGACGGCGAGCCCGTCCTCCGAATCCTCGACCCGGGCGCCGATCGCCCGAAGCCCCTCGGACATGGCTGCGAGCCGGTCGGATTCCTTGTGGCGAAGCTCGGCGAGCCCGCCGGTGCGCGACCTTCCCCGGGCGAAGGCGGCGGCGATGAAGAAGATCGGGAATTCGTCGATCATCCGGGGCGCCATGGCGGGCGGGACGTCGATCCCGCGCAGCGGCGAATGACGGACGTGAAGGTCGGCGAACGGCTCCCCGCTCGACTCGCGGAGATTCGCGAAGGCGAGCTCCGCCCCCATTTCGCGAAGCATGTCGTAGAGGCCGGTGCGCCGCGGATTGAGGCCCACATTCTCGATCCGGAGATCCGAGCCCGGCACGACGAGCGCGGCGACGGCGAGGAAGGCCGCGGCCGAGGGGTCGCCCGGAACGGAGAGATGCTGCGGCTTCAGCTCTCCCTCGCCGCGAAGGAGGATGTCCCCGCCCTCGACGGCGATGTCGGCGCCGAACAGCCTGAGCATCCGTTCGCTATGGTCGCGGGTCGGCACCGGCTCGACGATCCGGGTGAGGCCGGGGATGTTGAGGGCGGCGAGGAGCAGGGCGGACTTCACCTGAGCCGAGGGCGTTTCCATGAGGTGGGTGAGCGGGACGGCGGGGCAGAGGCCGCGCAGCGTCAGCGGCAGCCGGCCGCCCGGCGCCATATGGACCTCGGCGCCGATTCGCCGAAGCGGCGCCGCCACCCGCTCCATCGGGCGCCTCGACAGCGAGCAGTCGCCGGTGAAGGCGGCGGCGATCGGGTGCGAGGCGACCAGGCCGGCCAGCAGCCGCGCCGACGTGCCGCTATTGCCCATGTCGAGCGGCCGGTCGGGCTGGAGCAGGCCGCCGGCGCCGACTCCGTCGACCGTCCAGGCGCCGCCGTCGCGCCCGATGCGCACCCCCATCGCCCTCAGAGCGCCGGCGGTGGCGCGGACGTCATGGCCTTCGGAAAGCCCCTCGATCCGGCTTCGGCCGAGCGCCATGGCGGCGCAGATCAGGGCGCGGTGGGAGATCGACTTGTCGCCGGGCACTCGGGCGGCGCCGCGCAGCGGGCTGGAGGCTCCAAACACCGTCGGCCGGGGCCCGCTCAGGTCCATGGGCTTTGGCATGGGCCTTGGCTTTGACAGCGGACATCCCATGTGGCAAGCGCGCCGCTGTCCGGTCGGAAGCGGCCGTCATCCAATTTCTGGAGCGAGTTCGGCCAAGGCCGAATCGCTCTAGGTTTTTTGAGCCGCGTTTTTCCGAGCCGCCGGCTGTTCCAGCCAGCTCGAAAACGCTTAGTGGAGTTATTTCACCGATGGTGAAGCCTGAATGGGGCACGAAGCGCACTTGTCCCAAGTGCGCCGTCCGCTTTTACGATCTCGGCAAGGAAGATCCGGTGACCTGCATCGCCTGCGGAGTCGCCTGGGATCCCGAGCCGGTCCTCAAGTCCAAGCAGCCCCTGCCGTTCGACGCGCCCAAGAAGGAGGTCGTCGTGGACGAGAAGGAGGATGCCGATCTGGCCGCCGAGGACCTGGTCATCGACGAGGATGCCGAGGAGAATCCGGACGACGAGGTCGATCTGGGCGGCGACGACGATATCGGAGTTCCCGGAGCCGGGGACGACGACGAGGAGGTTTGAGGAATAACGTCATCCCGGCGAAAGCCGGGACCTCGGCGGGTGAAGGGCTCGGCGCCTGACCTCGCTGGGATCCCGGCCTTCGCCGGGATGACGACAAAGGCGCGGCAGGGCGCTTGCCAACGGCGACCGCCTTGCCTAAATCCGGCGCCGCAGCCGCCCTCCCAGGGGCCGGCGAAAAAGGTTCGGGGCCGTAGCTCAGCTGGGAGAGCGCTGCAATGGCATTGCAGAGGTCAGGGGTTCGATCCCCCTCGGCTCCACCAGCCTTCGCGGCAGCTTCGAACCGTGCTGGTCATCCTCTCCTCGAGATCGCCTTGCTCGGGGCCGTGGCTAGAGGATGCCGTCGTTGCGCCACCGTTGAAGAGTCTCGCGCGAGACCTCGAAGTGCATCGCATCCTCGACAGGGAAGGAAGCACCCCAATACCATCCATGCGCGTTGAAATAGCGCGAAAGGATGAGCAGCCCGCGCTGCACCTTATTGTCTCCTTGATCGTCCAGCACGCCGCCCACGGTGAGATCCACGGCACCGCCCCAGGTGTGATTGGAAGGATCCCGCACAACCTGCCCGCGAATCCTCTTGTATCGGCAGCACATCATGCCTTCCGTGCCGATGAGGGCGTAGAGGTCCGGCAGCTCCCTCCTGACATCCTCGAATACGCGGCCGAGCGAATCCAGAGCTGCCTTGAGGCCAGTCACCCGGATCGGGCCGACCCGTCGCGTGTCGATCAGCCTCAGATAGTCGACATTGTCGGCCGGCTGGCATCGCCCCGTGAACGTAGTACGCGGCAGGCCGAGCAGGCTCGTCATGAACGAGGAACTCGGACTGGTGAGCCCCTGATTGATCCCTTGCCCCGCCGATCTCGGCAGTAGCTCCCGATAATAATCGGTCGGCCTCCCGCGCTCGCCTTCGGGGGAGCCGGATGAAGGCTCCCGGAACACCGCCGGGCCCTGTCCGAGCAGCTCCAGGAACTCCTCGACGGCACCGCGCTTCAGCCACGCATCGATCTCGTGGCGTTTCACCGGCCCGTGATGCCGGGTGGTGCGTCTCAGGAGTCGGGCGACATATTCCATCGCCAGCCGGTGATTGCTTTTCATCGCGACCTGAAAAGCTTCCGGATCGTCGGTGCCCACTTCGCGGATCACCAAATCGCGGAGCTCCTCGCCGAACCGCATCGAATTCGCGCTTACCTGCCAAGCCCCCGCTTCAATGGTCTCCGGCGTGATGGAGGTGGGATTGTTGGTATCCACGCCCTCGTTCCAATCCCACGAAGATTCGTAGCCTGCCAGCACACGCAGCACTTCAAGCATCACGGCTCGACGGTAGGCAGGAGTACGATAAGGCCCGAGAGCATCGAAAACCGACGAGTAGACGTCGTAAACTTCGTTTGGAGTGAAGATATCGTCGGCGGCATTCCTTCCCCACGCAACGAGCTCGTCAAGGAAGGAGTTCGGCGGCCTTCCCCGGTTGTAGACTTGGCTCTTCAGTGCCGCGTAAGCCATTGCAGCCTCCATTCCTCGGATCGACTCGGACCCGATCCGGCCATGGTCGGACACTAAACAGGAACTGACAAGGGTGGCCTCCGGTGCATGCCGATGTCGTGCCGACTTGAAGGCGTCAGGCCAACGTCACCAAGTGACATCCATCATCCTTTTCCTCGAACGTGATCCTCACATCGAGGAACCTAGCGATCACTTCCCCGCCCGTCAGGCTGTGCTTCGACGGGCTCACCGTGGTGAAGCTGCCGCCGCCGGCGAGCGCCATGGGGAGGAGGAGCTGGTCGGCGAGGTAGGGGCCCGCGGCGGCGTTCGAGGCGAGGTAGCCGGCCATTCGCTTCGCGGCCTTTTCGCCCACGATCTGGGCCGGCACTCCGAGCTGGCCGAAGCCGCTGACCAGCTCGGTCGACCCGTCGAAGACGGCTTCGAGCATCAGGATGTTGCCGGGGCCCTGGCGCTCGGGGAGCTGCTCGATCTTGCGCGACTCCTCGGGCCAGCCGAGGATTTTCTCGACCGCCTCGAGCTCGCGCACCGCGATGTCGCCCGGCAAGGCGGCGACGATCGCGCGGGCCAGGACCGAGCGGAGCTCGCCGCGTTCGAGGAGGTCGAGGCGGGCCAGTTTCGGACAGGGTTCGATCTCGACCTCGATCCGGCCGCCGCCGGCCGGGTAGAAGCCGGGGCGGACCAGCCTGGCCGAGATGCGCGGGCCCATGCGGTTCAGTACCGGCAGGAACACCTTGTCGAGGAAGTCGAAGGGCGGGGCGTGAATGTTGTGGGTGCCGCCTTCGAGAACGAGCGACGAGGGCCCGTCCGCCAGCATCAGGGGCGGCAGGATGGTCTGGAGGACGAGGCTGGTGCTTCCGGCCGTGCCGACGGCGAAGCGATGCTCGCCGGGCGTCACCTTGCCGGGAACGAAGGTCAACTCGGACGCTCCGACCGCCAGCTCCTCGCATTCGGCGCCGCCGATCTCGCACGCCGCCTCGACCGCGGTGACATGCTGGCGCATCACCCCGGGGCGGGAACGGTTGGCCCGGATCTTCTCGATCCGGAAGGGCTTGCCGGTGACGAGCGACAAGGCGAGCGAGGTGCGAAGCACCTGCCCTCCGCCTTCGCCCTCGGAGCCGTCGATGATGATCATTTTCCTGTCCTTAGAACCAGTCCTCCCCGTCGCCGAAGGCGATGGGGAGGGGGACCGCGCGAAGCGTGGTGGAGGGGCGAGACCGGACCTGCCCCTCCACCGGCTTTCAGCCGGTCCCCCTCCCCACGCGCTTCGCGCGCAGGGAGGATTACAGGGAGTCACCCCTTCACGCACACCACCTGCTTCAGGGTGTGGACGATCTCGACCAGGTCCGCCTGGGCGGCCATGACGGCCTCGATCGGCTTGTAGGCCGCCGGGGTCTCGTCGATCACTCCGGCGTCCTTGCGGCATTCGACGCCCTCGGTCGCCAGGATATGGTCGTCGAGCGTGAACACCTTCTTGGCCTCGGTCCGGGACATGAGCCGTCCCGCGCCGTGGCTGCAGCTGTCGAACGATTCGGCATTGCCGCGGCCGCGGACGATGAACGATTTCGCGCCCATCGAGCCCGGGATGATCCCCATCACGCCCTTGGCGGCCCGGACGGCACCCTTGCGGGTGACGAGCACGTTCTCGCCGAAGTGGTTCTCCTTCCGGACGTAATTGTGGTGGCAGTTGATCGCCTCCAGCTCCGCCTCGAAGGGCTTGGCGATGACCGTCCGGACCGCGCGGATCACGTTGGTCATCATCATCCGGCGGTTCAGCGCGGCGAAGTCCTGGGCCCAGCCGACCGCCTCGACATAATCGTCGAAATGGTCGGTTCCTTCCGGGAAATAGGCGAGGTTCTCGTCCGGCAGGTTGACGTGCCACTTGCGCATGTCCTGCTTCGCCAGCTCGATGAAGAAGCTGCCGATCGCGTTGCCGACACCGCGCGAGCCCGAATGGAGCATGATCCACACCTCGTCCTTCTCGTCGAGGCAGAGCTCGATGAAATGGTTGCCGGTGCCGAGCGTGCCGAGATGGACGAGGTTGTTCGTCTTCTCCAGCCGCGGATATTTGTCGGTGATGCGCTTGAACCGCTCGGCCAGGGTCGCCCAGGCGGCCGCGATCTCGGGCGGCGGGTCGCCCCAGCTGCCCTTGTCGCGCTTGCCCCGGCCGACGTCGCGGCCGTGCGGAACCGCCTGCTCGATCGCCGAGCGGATCCCCTCGAGAGTGTCGGGGAGGTCCGCCGCGTGGAGCGAGGTGCGCGCCGCCATCATTCCGCAGCCGATGTCGACGCCGACAGCCGCGGGGATGACAGCGCCCCGGGTCGGGATCACCGAGCCGACGGTCGCGCCGATTCCGACATGGACGTCGGGCATGACCGCGACATGCTTGAAGATGAACGGCATCCGCGCCGCGCTCGCCAGCTGCTCGCGCGCCTTGGGATCGACCGCCACGCCTTTGGTCCACATCTTGACCGGCGCTCCGCCCTCCACGGGCATATATTCGAAACTCTGCTCGGCCATCGGGCCCTCCTCACATTCTTCTGTCTACGTCATAACGGTGCGGCGACAAGGGTTTGGCGAGACGTTCTCCCGGGCTTTCGACCGAGGGGAGGGTTCGAACCTCCTTTCATACCATGTAGTCCCGCCGGCATTCGCCGGATTGTCGCATCGGCTGCGGGACGAGGGTTGGCCGGAACATCATTGGCAAAGGATGTAGTTTCGGCCTGCATTCCCGCAGCTTTCCGTCATTCCGGCGAAAGCCGGAATCCATGAACACTGCCGAGCCCATCCTGGCAGGGCCGTGTTCATGGATCCCGGATCAAGTCCGGGATGACGTCATCGCGGCGACGAGATTTTGAAAGGACGTTCCCGCTCTGGCCACTGAGCTACGGGCCCCATGTTGTTGGTGGACCCGGCGGGATTCGAACCCGCGACCTGGCGATTTACAGTCGATGTAGTCCTTCCGGCATTCGCCGCGATTGTCTCATTCTCGAATCGAAGGCCGTGGCGACCAGGTTCTGCCGGGACAATTCTCATGCTCTAACCGACTGAGCTACGGGCCCGGGGGCCCGGCCGGACTCGAACCGGCGACACTGAGTTTTGCAATGTAGTCCCGCCGGCATTCGCCACGGCCTTCTTTCCTTCACACCTCCATTTCCTTCACTTCGGCGACCCAGTCGCGCTCCCCGTCGCCGTTGGCGAAGCGGGAGATCGTCTCGAACACCGCATCGGAGAAGCCCCCGACGTTGAGAATGTCCTTGCGCTCCTGCGCCTGGGTCGTCCCGTAGGGCTGGAGATCGATGGCGACGAGCTTCGCCGCCGGCGACCTCTTCTTCAGCGCGTTCCACTCCAGCATCGTCGCCGTGGCGCCGTGGCGGGTGGAATCGACCCAGGATTCGTTGTCCGAGACGATCACCACCAGGTCCACCTGCGCCCGCTGATCGTTCAGCAAGGCGAGCGGAGCCGAGACGTTGGTCCCGCCGCCGCCGATCGACGCCAGCTTCGCGGCATTGACCGCGACCCGGGCGAACGGATCGAGCTTGAGCGGCACGACCCCGACCTCGAACGGCAGCAGCACGGCGTCCCGGTTCCGGCGGAGCACCGCCGCCGCGACCAGGGCCGCGACATCGATGCACCTCACCTTCGACGAGGCGCCCTTGCGGTAGCCCGTCACCGGCGACGACATCGATCCCGACACGTCGGGCGCAATCACCACCCGTCCCGGCAGCTTCGGAACGCCGCGAAGCGAAAGCTCCAGCGCCTCCTCCAGCGCGGCCTGAACCTTCAGCGGAACGCCCGGATCGGCCGAACCCAAAGCCACCATCAGCTGATAGGGCAGGGGACGCACCTTGCGGAGCGCGTCGCGGTCAACCAGACGGGCGGCGACCGCATCGGTCACCCCGTCCACTCCGAACGCGCCTTTGCGCGCCAGAGTGTTGAGGTTCATGCGCAGCGCCTGCCAGCCCATCCGGCCGGCGAGCTCCGCCCATTGCCCGGCCGACAGCTCGAAGGCGGTCAGCCACTCGAACGGCACTTCGGGCAGCGGAAGCGAGGGGTCCCGCTTCCAGGCCTCGAACCCGGCGATCTCCGCCGGCAAAGCGGCGACGTCGTAGGGCTTGCCGATCAGCCAGCCGTAGAAAGCCTTGCGGCCCTCGTCGGCGGGCTTGGGGTGAACCATCCTCACGATGTCGGCGAGCGAGGGATCGTTGCCCGTCGCGGCCTGCATCAGAGCGCGCATCGACGCCTTTTCCAGCCACTGCTGGACCAGCCGCTTCGGACGCGTGCCGAGCGACTTACGTCCGACGGCTCCCGAGCGCATGATCTGCACGAAATTGCGCAGCATCCGTCCGTTGTCGATCGTCCGCGGGAAGATCCTGACCGCGAGGTCCGGATCGGCCACCGTCAGCCAAGCCGTCAGCAGGGCCGGCATGTCCTTCATCGCGCCGCGCGAGCGGGCGAAGAGCGCCGCCTTGGCCGCGAAGAGCGGGTCGACCGCCCGGACCGCGTCCAGCACGTCGCCGAGCTGAGTTTCCGCGGCCGCGTAGAAGGCGTCCTGAAGGGTGCCGGTCGCGGCGAGCTGGGCGAGCTTGTGCTCCGGCCCATAAGCATAAGCCGGGGCGAGCTCGCGGTTCAGAGCGTCGGCCGGGGGAGCCAGGAGCCTGGCCACCGCGGAAGCAAAAAGGGCCTTGTTGGCCATGGCATCTTCCTTCCTCAAATCGTCCCGTGGCACCGGTGGCCGGATTCGAACCAGCGGGCTTTGGCTTTGGAGGCCAGGCCGCGCCCGGGCGCTCACCGGTATCACCACAATCTCGTGCGGTTCCCGGGGCGGCCGGCCCATTCCGGCCGCCCCTTCTTCCGCCGCTTGCCGGACGGTTCGACCTCGCCCGGCGGCGATATCAGTGCAGAGGGCATGCCAAACCGGTCAGGGCTCTCAAGAAAAATCGTATGTCATTGCCGGTGAACGACTTTTTGCACGCGAACCGGACTGAGCGGTGTCGCCCGTCCCGCCGATTCCATATCGACAAAGATAAGGATTTATCTCATTGTATAAGAATGAGACCCACCGTCGTCCTCGGCTTCGTCGGCTCCACCCTGGATGCGAGCAAGATGGGCCCGTCGCGCTGGAACAAGTGGCGGCCGAGCGTCGGCCTGTGCATGCACGAGGATCTGAGGGTCGACCGCTTCGAGCTGATCCACGGCGGGATCCACGCGGGGCTGGCGCGCTACGTCGCCTCCGACATCGCCGGAGTGTCGCCGGAAACGCTGGTGCGGCCGCATCTGCTCGATTTCGCCGATCCCTGGGATTTCGAGGAGGTGTACGGCAGGCTGCTCGACTTCGCCCGGGCCTACCCCTTCGATCCCGAGGCCGAGGATTATCTCGTCCACATCACCACCGGCACTCACGTCGCCCAGATCTGCCTGTTCCTCCTCACCGAGGCCCGCTACCTGCCGGGCAAGCTGCTCCAGACCCACCCGTCCCGCGGAACGGTCAGCCCGGCCGGCAGCTGGAGCGTGATCGACCTCGACTTGTCGCGCTACGACAGCATCGCCACCCGCTTCGCAGTCGCGGCCGCGGAAGGGAGCTCCTTCCTCAAGTCGGGGATCGAGACCCGCAACGCCGCCTTCAACCGGATGATCGACGAGATCGAGCAGGTCGCCGTACGCTCGCGCGCCCCCTTGCTGCTGATGGGGCCGACCGGCGCCGGCAAGTCGCAGCTGGCGCGGCGCATCTTCGACCTGAAGCGCTCGAAGCACCAGGTGTCGGGCGAGTTCGTCGAGGTCAATTGCGCGACCCTGAAGGGCGACAGCGCGATGTCGGCGCTCTTCGGCCACCGCAAGGGCGCCTATACCGGCGCGGCCGCCGACCGCTCCGGCCTGCTCCGCACCGCCGACAAAGGCGTGCTCTTCCTCGACGAGATCGGCGAGCTCGGCCTCGACGAGCAGGCGATGATCCTCCGGGCGATCGAGGAGAAGCGCTTCCTTCCGGTCGGCGCCGACCGCGAGGCCTCGTCCGACTTCCAGCTCATCGCCGGCACCAATTGCGACCTCGGGGTCGCCGTCGCCGCCGGACGTTTCCGCGAGGATTTGTTCGCACGGCTCAACCTGTGGACCTTCGAGCTCCCCGCGCTTCGCGACCGGCTCGAGGATATCGAGCCCAATTTGGACTATGAGCTCGACCGGTTCGCCGAGCGCGAGGGGACGAGGGTCAGCTTCAACAAGGAGGCGCGGCGGTCGTTCCTGGCTTTCGCGACCGCGCCGGAGGCCCTCTGGGCCGGCAATTTCCGCGACCTCGCGGCCAGCGTGACCCGGATGGCGACTTTCGCCCCCTCGGGGCGGATCGACATCGCAACTGTGGAGGCGGAGAAGGCGCGGCTGAGGCGCTTCTGGACGACCGGCTCGACCGCCTCCGATGCGCTGGAACAGCTCGTCGATCCGGCCCGTCTCGAGGAGATCGACCCGTTCGACCGGGTCCAGCTCGCCGAGGTGATCCGGATCTGCCGCCGAAGCCGCTCACTCTCGGAAGCCGGCCGCTCCCTGTTCAGCGCCTCCCGCTCGCGCCGAACCTCGGCGAACGACGCGGACCGGCTTCGCAAATATCTGCAGCGCTTCGGTCTGGACTGGTCCGCGATGCAGGAGTTTCCCCGTCATTCCGGCGAAAGCCGGAATCCATGAACACCGATTCGTCCGTCTTTCGGACGGCCGTGCTCATCGATCCCGGATCACGTCCGGGATGGCCGAGCGAGTAGAGGCGGCGGTCCGCAGAGGCCGGGCCGGCAGACTCCTCTGGCTTCGAGCCGATATTTAAGCTACTGCATTCATTATGAAATGGGCTGCGGGGGCGGGGATCGCCGCTATCATCGTTGCGATCGCGGCCGCCCGGGCGCAGGGCGACGGACCGGTCGTGCCCGCCGCTCCGGTCACGCATGAAAAAGCCAATTGGGGCGAGTGGACCCGGCCTCTCCAGCCGAACAGCGCGCCCCCGGCCGTCGCCGAGGAGCCGCCGGCGCCGGCCGTCGAAATCGTTGCGGCCGAGGAGATCGACGTCGTCGATGCGCACTGGATGGCTCTCACCATGTGGGGCGAGGCGAGGAACGGCGGCGAATCGGCGATGCGGGCGGTCGGGCACGTCATCGACAACCGCCGGCGGGCGAATACCCACGGCAAATATGCCACCGAGACGGTGAGCGCGGCGTGGCAGTTCAGCGCCTGGAACAAGAACGATCCCAATTATCCGGCGATGATGAACATCGACAAGTTGCGGTCCGGCAGCGAGGACCATGCGATGTGGCTCACCGCCAAGCGGGTGGCGCAGGAGATCCTCGCCGGCGAGTCGGCCGATCCGACCGGCGGCGCCCTCTTCTACCATACGGCGGCGGTGTCGCCCCGCTGGTCCGCGGGCCTGGCGCCGATCCGCACGATCGGCGGGCACCTGTTCTTCCGGGCGGTGCGCTGAGCTCGACCTCGCGCCTGTCGCGCGCATAAAATCATGGTTAAAGAGCAATTTAAAGTTAATATGGGCAAGGTCCCGGCTTCAGTTGTGCCTGGCAGTTGACTGGATGACTCGTGACTTTGATTCACGGAACCGGTTAGTTTACTTGGCCAATTAGTAACCTAATCCGATGCTTAACAACAACCCATGCAAATGATATAACTCCCCGGATAATATGGGTGCAAGTAGCGCGCGCGTAACCTGATCGCTGGTGCAAGAGACGCCAAGGGGAGGGCGAGGCGATGGCGGGCGAACTGCAGGTAACCGTCCATCCCGTGACCGACTTGAAGGCGGGAGAGGAGCCCAGCCAGCGCCTCTTCGCCAAGCTCGTTTACGTCCGTGAGCTGGAGATCGAAGCGACGGGCGACGAAAAACCGACCACGGTACAGGTCGGAAGCGCGGTCAAGGCGGAGCTCGATTCCGCCGGCCAGGCCCATATGCTGGTCGACGACCGGCTCACCGCCTCGCCCGTGACCGTCGCCGTCGAGACGGCGCAGGGCACGGCGTTGTGGACGTCCGAGAAGCTGCTGGAGGGCGACCGCGCGGCCACCAAGCTCAAGGTCGCGGTGCCGAACGAGATCCTCGCCGCCCAGAAGGCCACCGAGAGTCCGGCGGTTACACCCCGGCTGGTCCGGTCCGGCCATTTCGTCCGGTTCGACGACAAGCTCCCGCAATATTCCGGGCACCGGCTGTTCGTCGCGCCGATCGGTCCGGCCGCGGACGAGGCTGGGGAAAATCCGCAGACCAAGGCGGCTCGGGTGCTTCTAGGCCTCGACGGCGACGGCGACATTGAGGAGTTCGAGGTCCTCCCGCTGGACATGAAGCGGGTCGAGCCGGCGCTGGCCAACGCCGCCGGCTTCCGCAGCGCCACGATCCGCGCCGATGGCTCGTTCGAGATCTCTCTTGAGATCAAGGGCGACGAGGTCGGCTGGGCGTGGATGCTGTTCGGCACCGGCTCCTATATCGGCTACCAGGTCGATCGGATCCCGACGGAGCCCCGCAGTGGAATCGTCATCATCCTGCCGCCGCCGGCCGCCGTGCCCGCGGGCGTCGGCGAGCGGGGGGCCGGGACGGGGCATCACTCGCCGTCCGGAGCCCCGCCGCTGGACTTCGACGAGCAGCAACTCATCGACAATCCGCTCGATTTCGGGGACGATCCGGGGCGGAATTGCTCGCCCTTCGAAAATCCGCAGCGCGTGCTCGGCGAACGCCGCTTCTTCACCGTGCTGCGCGTCGATCAGCCCGAAGTCGGCGCCGAGAGCTCGCTGAAGGTTTCACGGCCGATCATCCTCGATCTGGCGCCGCCGGTCCGGGCCAAGGCGCTGGCCTCCGAATTCCTCGGCGCAACCGGGCGGGAGACTGACACCTTCGCTACCGCAAACCTCTCACGCTCCTTCCGGCTCGCCTCGGTTTCGGAAGCCCTGGCCGGCCCGGCGATGCTGGCGCGCTCGGTGCTCGACGCCAATATCGGTGTTGCGATGCGCACTCGCTGGCACCGCTGGCTGCATCCGCGGATTCGGCAGCGGGCACCGGTGAGCGCGCGCAACCCGATCGAATGGGAAGGCGATCCGACGCTCTATCAGGCGACCTCCGTCTGCGGGGGGCACATCCTCGAATGGCGCGTGCAATGGCGCTCCAACGGCTATTCGCTGGGAGACGTCGCCCACAGCCTGACGTTGGCGCCCCGTCAGACGCGCCGGATCGTCAAGGTCTCCTGGCGGCGGCGGGAATCGACCGTGCGGCAGGAAGTGACCCAGCAGCGCGATCAGGTCGCGCAAGCGACGCTGCGCGAGCGCGACTATTCCGACGCGGTCCAGTCCAGCCTCTCCGAATGGAGCCGTGGCGGCTCATCCTCCTCGAGCACCGGCGTCGCCGGGGGACTCGGGTTCGCGCTCGGGCCGTTCGTGATCGGCGGCGGCGCCGCCCATGGCCGCGCCAACTCGTCGAGCTGGCAGGAGGGCGGTCGGCGGGTGGCCGCGAGCGAAGAGCAGTCGCTTCGGGACGCGATCCGCCAGTTCGGCGATTCCGTGCGCCGCCTGGAGAGCACAATCGTCACCGAAGTCCGCCAGGAGGAAGAAGTGGAGGGCGTTTCGGAGATCGTCCGAAACGTCAACTACTGCCACGCCTTGACGGTCCTCTATCACGAAATCCTCCGGCACTACCGAGTCGACACGGCCTTTGCGGGGCTTCGGGAATGCCTGTTCGTACCCTTTTCGATCAGCCCCTTCGACGTTGCCAAGGCCCTGAAATGGAGGGACAAGCTGCGCCACCGGATGCTCGCGCGGCACCTTCGCTGGGCGCTCGACCATCTCGACGAGGTCGCCAATTACTGGGTGGGGTCGGACATCCCGGCCGGGCGCCGAAGCCAGCACCGGATCAACTATGTCACCGGCTCCCTCTACGTGCGGCTGTCGATCGAGCGTCCGCGCGACCGGGCGGTGGACGAGGCGGAGGAGGCCTACAGGGCGCTGTGGACACGCCATGCCGGCCTGTTCGGCCTGCCGATCAATTCGATCATCGAGCAGGTTCGGCGCAAGCAGGCCGAGGCCGACGCCTGGTTTCAGAAGGAGGTCGCTCCGACCATGGCGGCCAAGTGGGCCGATCGGCTCAAGCTCTCCATCGCCGGCGGCGTGAAACTGGAGGGTGCGGACTGCACGCTCGAATCCTCCTACCGCTACGGCGGCACCGTTCGAATCGATTTCACGATCCCCGTCGCCAAGGCCTATAACCGCGAGGATCTGCAGCAGATCAAGGTCCATGCCGACGACGACCTGCCGATCGGCTCGGTGGCGGACCTGGTCCGGCTCAGCCTCCATTATTATACCGATCATTTCGATACGACGGCCGAATCCGCGCGCACCACCGACGATCTCAACAAGCGCGACACCGGCGCCGTCGACCCGCAGGGAGCGGACATCTTCCTGCCGCTGACGCCATGGGAGCGGCAGGACCTCCGGACGGTGATCGAGGATGCCGTCGACGAGCTGATCGTCCACCTCAACTCCAACCTGGTCTATTACCACAAGGTCATCATGTGGCTGATCGACCGCGACGAGCTGTTCATGCTGCTCGACGGCTTCATCGCGCCCTACGGACGCCGCTTCGAGGATGGCAAGTGGGTGGAGGATACCGGCCGAAGCCTCGCATCGGTCGTCGAGCGCGAGCCGATCGGAATCCTCGGCAACAGCCTGGTCTTCCGAGTCGCCGGAGGCGTGTTCCTCGGCATCAACGACCATGCCAGCCCGAAGGCGGCGCACGATTATTATCACGACAGCGAATATCGCAGCCCGCCGCTCCGGGTCAGCCTGCCGACGGAGGGGCTGTACGCCCAGGCGCTGATGGATTCGTGCGGCGCCTGCGAGGAGCATTTCGGAAGCACGGACTGGGTCCTGTCGAACGAGGAGCCGGAGCTCGAGTCGCTGGCGGGCCAGCTCGGCACGCGCCGCGCCTCGCCGGAAGGCACCACTCCGACGCCTTTCCCCGACACCATCATCTCGCTGCAGAACGCGCCGGCGGCGCCCGACCCGACCGGTCTCGGCTCGATCCTGCAGGCCGTCACCAGCTCGGACTCGTTCCGCGACATGGCCGGCCTGGCGGGCACGCAGGCCAATGCCGCCGCCGCCCTCGGCCAGGCGGCCTCGCTCGCCCAGGGCTTCGGCCAGATGGCCGTCGACTTCCAGAAGTCCAAGCAGGCCACCAGCGACGCCAAGCACAAGCTCAGCAACATCAAGAAGGCGCAATCGGACGGGCTGATCGACGAGGCCGAAGCCCAGCGCCAGTCCGCCAAGGTGCTCGACGAGCAGAACATGACTCCGGCCGGGCCGGCGCTCACCCAGGACGCGCCGATCACCCAGTCGCTTCATCGCGCCGGCGCGCAGGGCCAGCCGATCGAGGTCACCCGCCAGACCGGGCGCGCCGTCGAGACCGTCAAGATCGGACGGGCGCTCGGCGAGACGCCTGACCTCACGCCGGCATCCTTCTCCGGCGACAAGTCCGCGACGAAGCTGCCGTCGCGCATCGGTCCGAAAGCGGACCAGGCGTGGGAGGCCCTCGCCCCGATTGCCCCGCGCGTGCCGGGCAATTGCCCGGGCGGTATCAAGAATCGCGGAACCCTTCTGTTCATTCACGATGCCGAGACCGAGATCGATCTTGAGGATTACGGCTATTATACCAATGCCGATGCATGGATGAGGGTGCACACTGTCAGCGACCTCATCGAAGGGTTGCGGGCCTATGTCGGCGCGTGCGGCTGCGTCACCGGAATCCATATCGAAGCCCATGGCGGATCCGCCGTCGATGGCGGATTCCGCCTCGGCGACGACGACAACAAGAACGGCCATGTCGAGGGCACCGAAGCAACGGACTTCGTGTCGTCCGCGGCGCAGGTCGCCAAGTTCGGCAACATCATCAAGAACGCCCTATGTCCGGGCGCCAAGACGTTTGTATCGGTTGCGTCCTGCATGTCTGCAGGCAATGCCAACGCCTTCATCCGGGCCTTGAACGCGGCGACCGGCGCGATTGCGGTCGGGACCGCGAAAGGCTGCTCCTCCGGCGGCAACTGGTTGACCAGGGCTTGGTGGGAGGCCGATGCGGGACGAGTCCAGGTCAATGCCGACGGCACGATCAAATCCGACGGCAGCAAACATGGTCAGGGCATCTGGAAGCCCTTCTGACGGGAGTCACCTGAATGGCCGACGCGCTGACCACCATCGAGGAGCAGATCCTGAACCAGGACAAGGCGGCCGTGGAGGCGCTGCTCGGCGCCCCCGTCAAAAAGCGCCGGTGGAAAAACGTTCCGCCGCCCCCGGGCGCGGACGCCGTCGCGCTCGCCGCGTTCGAAGCCAGCCTGGTCGACGAGGTCTGGATCTATCCCGTCGGACGGGTCCATTTCAGCCTCGCGGGCCTCGCCGCTCGGGTCGACGACGATGTTTCGCGCGACCTGCCGCCCGATCAGGACGCCCCGCTCATCGCCTGACGGCAAGTCGCGGCGTGGCGGCGCTCGCGGCTCTAGAACTTCGTTCCGACCCTCAGTCCGATCATCCGCGGGCGGATGACGTAGGTGTAGATCTTGGGGCCGATCGCGGTCAGGCCCTCGGGATCGCCGCAGACGCTCTCGGTGCACTGGATGGTGTTGCCGGTGGCGCCGTTCACGTCGAACAGGTTCTTGACGAACAATTCCGCCTTCCAGCGGCCGTTGGTGATCCCGGTGCTGAGGTCGACGGTCTGATAGGCGTCGAGATTGCCGACGATGGCGCGCTCGGCGAGCCTCAGGTCGCCGGTGCGCGAGCCCTCGTGGATCACGTTCGCCTGGACATGGGCGTCGAGGGTTCCGAGCTTGAATTCGTAGCGGGCCAAAGCGTTGGCCTTGAAGCGGGCGCTGATCGGAAGCCGGGTTCCGGCGGGCGCCAGGAGGGCGTTGTCCTCCCCGTCCGGACCGGGGAGGGTGCAGTCGAAAGCCTCGTTGGAGATCAGGCAGAAATCCTCCGTGATTTTGGCGTCGTTGAACGAGCCGCCTAGGCTGAAGGTGAGGCTGCGGACCGGGCGGTAGTAGAAGTCGAACTCGGCGCCGCGGATGCGCGCGTTGCCGGCGCTCCTGATCTCGGTCAGGCCATTGGCGCCGAGGAAGGAGAGCTGGATGTCGGACCAGTTGAGCTGGTAGATGGCGCCGTTGAAGCGGATCCGGTTGTCCGCCCAGTTGGTCTTGAAGCCCAGCTCGTAATTGTCGATGAAGTCCGGCGCGTAGGGCTGTAGCTCGCCGCGGCGATTGACCCCGCCCGGGCGGAAGCCGCGCGACCAGGTGCCGTAGAGCAATATGTCGTCGTTCGGCTTCCAGGTGAGGTTGAGGCGGTGGATGAAGTCGGTCGCCGTCGTCGTCTTGTCCAGGTTGGTGCAGGGCGAGCCGGCGACGACGGGCGGGCTGAGGACACCGGTGACGGGGTCGCGGCAGGCGGCGACTCCGGTGCGGCTGCTATAGCCTTCGGAGAAGCCGAAAAAGCCCTCGAGAGAGTTCTTGAACCGGTAGAGGCGGCCGCCGCCGGTCAGGGTGATCCTGGGCGTGATGTCCCAGCTGACCTCGCCGAACGCGGCATAATCGCGGTCGACTCGAAGCTGCTGGGTCAGCCAGATGTTGCTTTCGGTGCCCGGCACGGTGAGGTGGTCGGCGATATCCTCGATGATGTAATTCTGCTCGATGCCGTGGGTCTGGCGCTGGTAGAACAGTCCGGCGATTACCCTGACCGGCTTGTCCGCCGGGGAGGCGAAACGGAGCTCGTGGCTCATCTTCGTGAAGCTGTCGTCGGACAGGATGAACTGGTTCGGATTAACGTAATTGTCGTCGTTATCGTAGAAATAGGCGCCGTAGCCGGCGAGCGCGTCATAGAAATAGGCATAGTCGACATAGTCGGACGCACCGTCGATCTGGCGCTGCATGTAGGCGCCGGCATAGGTCACGTCGAAGCTGCCGATCTTCCCTGAGACGGTGAGTGCCGCCTGATACCATTTGTCCTCGAAATGCTCGCGGTTGAATTGCTGGACCTGGAGCTGCCCGAGGCCCGATTCCTGGGCGAAGGTGCCGTCGCTGACCTGCTTCTGGGCCATGATCTGCGGAAGGACGGTCCAATTGTCGTCGAGGTCGATCTTGAGCGCGGCGCGCGCGCCCCAGGTCTCGACGTCGTTATAATCGTCCTCGACGAAAGGCGCGTTGGTGAAGGTGATGCCCGAGGTCGGAAAGGTCAGGCTGCCCGGGATGTTGTCGATATAGCCGGCGTCCTTGCGGTACCAGCCGACGACCCGGAAGGCGGCGCGGTCCGAGATGGGCGCGTTGACGAAGGCTTCGCCGCTATAGCCCCATTCGCCATGGGCAACGTTGTTGAGCTCGACATTGGCCTCGCCGTAGAAGCTGCTCGTATCGGGCTTGTTGGTGATGATCCGGACCGTCCCGGCCTGGCTCGAGGCGCCGTAGAGCGTGCCCTGCGGCCCGGCCAGGGCCTCGACCCGGGCGACGTCGAAGACGTGGATGTCCAGCGCGCCGGTGATGGTCGTGACCGGCTGCTCGTCCAGATAGGTGCCGACCGAGGGCAGCGAGGCGGAGTGATTGGCGTTCTCGCCCGAGGCGACTCCGCGGAAATAGACGTTTGAGAAGCCGGGCCCGGCGCTCTGGAAGGAGATCGAGGGGACCTGGCGGGCGTAATCGGCGAATTCGTTGACCTGAAGCTCGTCGAGCTTCTCGGTGCCGAAGGCGGTGACGGCGATCGGGACGTCCTGGAGATTCTCCTCGCGCTTCTGGGCGGTGATGACGATGTCGGCATTGTCCGACTGGCCGCGGCCGCTGTCCGCCTGGTCGCCGGCGCCGCTGCCTTCACCGGTTGCGGGGGGATCCTGGACCGGCGCGTCCTGAGCGAAAGCGGTTCCGGCGAGCGCCGTGGAGGCGAGCAGGAAGGCGGCGAGCTTCGGGCTTGAGGTGAAGCGCATGACGTCAGATCCCCCGAACGTGCGTCCGGCAAAATTCTGTGCCGGTTGCAGGCGGTCGTCAAACTTATTCTGCCTGCGAAACGGCCTCCGGTCGCGACTGTGGTTTCGAGGTCACGTCTTTCCCTCCCTGAAAGGGAGGGGCCAAGGGTGAGTCGGCCGAAAGGCCGTCGAAACTCGGAGTCCGTGGGCTCGCTGCGCTCGCACCCGCCTCCAGCCCCTCCCTTTCAGGGAGGGGAGGAGCCAGGCGCTTCCGGATAGCTCTCCAGCACCGGCCCGAGCGCTTCCTTCAGCGGACCCAGCCAGCGTTCGTACGCCCGCCACTGGCCCATTCCCTCCCGGTTGATCGGGCGGCGGACCTGCTCGGAGCTGGCGGTCCGGACGGCGCGCTTGTTCTCGTGGAAGCGAAGGCACGCCGGGTCGAAGGCCAGGCCGAGAGCGTCGAGCAGGGCCCGAATCTCCGCTTCCGGCGCGTCGACCAGCCGCTCGTGGACGACCCGGTGGACCCGGCCGGGAAGCACCCGGTCGAAATGGGCCATCAGCCGGACATAGTCCGAATAATAACGCCCCATGTCCGCGAGCGAGTAGCTGAACCCCTGGCCGCGGGCATAATGCTGGCGGAAGTTGGAGAAGCCGCAGTCGAGCGGGTGGCGGCGGGCGTCGACGATCCTGGCATCGGGCAGAATCAGGTGGATGAGCCCGACATGGGCCCAGTTGTTGGGCATCTTGTCGATGAAGAAGGGCCTACCCGTGCGCCGGTGGATCCGGGCGAGCTCGAGATATTCCTCTCCCAGAGCGCGAAGCGCCTCCGGGCCGAGCGCCGCCAGGGCTTCGGGATAGGCGCTTTCATCGGATCTGCGGGTGCGTCCGCCCAGCCGCCTGACCAGGACGGGGATGTCGGGAAGCTCCATCGTCCCTTCGACCTGCGGATGGCTGGCGAGGATCTGCTCGATCAGGGTCGAGCCCGAACGGGGCATTCCGAGGATGAAGATCGGGTCCGGAGCGGGGCAGCCCCACCCTGCCCGATCCGCGAGCAAGGCGGGCGTGAAGAGGGCGATGGAGCGGTCGACCGCGCGGCTCGTCTCCTCGGCGTCGTAGCTGATCAGGGCGCGGCGGAGCCGGTTGCCCTCGGCATAATGGTGGAATGCGCTTTCCGGCTGACCGGCGTCGTCATGAGCCTTGCCGAGCGCGAAGTGGAGATGGAAGAGGTCCTCGCGCGACAGGCCGGGGGCCGAAAGCGCGGAGCTCATCTTCTCGATGTCGTCGGCGCCCAGCCGGACCGTCTTCAGATTGGCGAGGCTCCACCAGGCTTCGCCGAGCGAGGGTATCAGTGCGATCGCCCGGCGGTAGGCGGCGATGCCCTCCTCGAGCCGGCCCACGGTCTTGAGGACATGGCCGTAGCTCATCCAGATCCTGGCCTGGCCGGGCTGCCGCTCGAGCACCTGCCGGTAGATGTGCATCGCCTCCTCGAAGCCGCCGATCCGGCCGAGCGCCGCCGCCTTCAGATTCTGGTGCGAGGCGTTTTCGGGATGGTCGTCTAGCAAGGCGTCGAGGAGGGCGATCGCCTCGAGCGGCCGGTTCTGGCGGTAGAGGATCGTGGCGAGATTGGCGCGGGCGGCGGTGAATCCCGGCGCGAGCTCGAGCGCCCGGCGAAGCAGGGTCTCGGAATCGGCGTAGCGACCGAGCCGGCCGGCCAGCTCGGCCATCATCCGGATGGCGGCGATGTCGGTCGGCTTCTGCTTGAGGTGGGAACGGAGCAGCGCCTCGGCGGCGGCCAGGCGGCCCTCGACCAGGGCCAGCCCCGCCTGCATGAGCCGCGGGTCGCGCACCGCGGCCGCGAGGGTTTCGTCGATGCTGGGAGTGGAAGGCGAAGCCCCGGCCATGGCCCGGTATAGAAGAAGCAAGGGAAGGATTGCACCCGCCCATGTGCCGCCTCGGGACAGGGCGCGAAGCCTCGGATCCGGCCCCTTGCCCGCTTGGTAAAGAGCGCGTTAACCCCGGGCCATGGACCGCCTGATCCCCGCCTCCGAAGACGTCAGACTCTTCCTCCTGACCTTCGCCGGCGGGCTGGTCTTCTTCTCCACGTTCATTGCCTGAATAATCCTCCCCGAGCTTGCTCGGGGAGGGGGACCAGGCGAAGCCTGGTGGAGGGGTAGCTGACGAGGCTTCCGCCAATTACCCCTCCATCGACGACCCGCAGGCGGGTCGTCCACGGGTGGTCCCCCTCCCCAACTTCGATGGGGAGGATTTCGCTAATCGCAGGCCTTGTGGAGCTTCCAGGCGAGCCATGCGGAGATGAGGCTCGAGACCGCGACGAGCAGCAGCGTCTCCTCAATCGACACGCCGAGCTGGACGAGGCCGGTGAGGATCAAGGCGGCGAGCACCATCCCGCCCGAATTGACGATGTTGTTGGCCGCGACCGTCCGGGCGGTCTCCGACTTGGGGACGGTGGTGGTGAGGAAGGCGTAGAGCGGGACGACGAACATTCCGCCCGAGACGGCGACCCCGAACAGGTCGAACATCACCCACTCGGCCTGGCCGATGCTGATGAAGCTCCTCCAGTCGAGAAGCTCGGGCCCCTGCGCCGGCCAGCCGAGCGTGTTGTAATAGAGGTGGCAGATGAACAGCCCCATCGCGATCGCCGCGGCGGGCGAATAGATTGCGAGGACCCGGCCCTTCAAAAGGCGGTTGATCAGGACCGAGCCGAGCCCGACTCCGACCGAGAAGATGGCGAGAAAGAGAGTCGCCACCTCCTCGTTGGCGTGGAAGACGTTCTTGACCAGCGGTGGGAATTGCGCGGCGAGGATCGCGCCCATCATCCAGAAGAAGCTGATGCAGACGATGGCGAGGAACAGGCGCGGGATGTGGAGCGTCGCGTTCACCAAGGTGATCGAGGCCCGGATGATGTGCCAGTCCATCGCGGCCGGCGGAGCGTCCGCCTCCGGGGGCGCGGGCGGGACCCGGCGCCCCGCGAACCAGCCGGCGACCGCGACCAGCAGAACCGCGCCGGCGGCGATGTGGGCATGGTTCGCTCCGAGCAGCCCGCCGGCGATGGTCCCGAGCAGGATGGCTATGTAGGTGCCCCCTTCGACCAGCCCGGTTCCGGCGAGCACTTCGTCCTTTTGAAGATGCTGCGGCAGGATCGCATATTTGATCGGGCCGAAGAAGCTGGAATGGACCCCCATCGCGAACAGCCCGGCGAGGAGAATGGGGATGCTGTGGAGGAGGAGGCCGATCGCTCCTCCGACCATGATGAGGATCTCGGCCGTCTTGACGATCCGGATGATCCGCGCCTTGTCGCCGCCGTCCGCAAGCTGACCGGCAAGCGCCGAGAACAGGAAGAAGGGCAGGATGAACAGCGCCCCGGCGACGGCGTTGAACGTCGCCTCCTTGGTCGGATCGGAATAGATGGCATAGGTGACGAGGATCACCATCGCCGATTTGTAGAGATTGTCGTTGAACGCCCCCAGGAACTGGGTGACGAACAGCGGCAGGAAGCGCCGCTTCGACAGGAGGTGGATGGAATCCTGCACTTGCGCTCAGGCGCGGGCGATCGGGGTGCGTCGGGGCATGCGCGGGCGGTCATAGCCGCTGTGGCGCGTGGGTCAAACGTTCAGCGCGGGAATGCTGCGCAGCATCGCCCCTCCGTACCGTCCGCCGTTCACAGCCGCGCCTCGACCCGCTAAGGCACGGCCAGCCGATGCTGACTCTGCCGAACCTCCTCACCCTCTCGCGAATCCTCGCGGTGCCCATTCTCGTCTATTTGCTGTGGAAGCCGAGCTGGTACGATTACGCCATCACCTTCGGCCTCTACTGCCTCGTCGGGATCACCGATTATTTCGACGGCTATCTCGCCCGCGCCCAGGGGACGGTGTCGAGGCTCGGCGTGTTCCTCGATCCGATCGCCGACAAGATCATGGTCGTCTCAGTCATCGCCATGCTGATCTCGACCCGCCAGGCCAACTCGGACCCGGTCATCTACGGCTTCCATATCGTGCCGGCGCTGGTCATTCTGCTTCGCGAGATCGCCGTCTCCGGCCTTCGGGAATTCCTCGCCGGAATCCAGGTCTCGCTTCCGGTCAGCCGCCTCGCCAAGTGGAAGACGGCTCTCCAGCTCATCGCGCTCGGCGCACTCATCCTCGGCGCCGCCGTCCCCGAATTGCCCTGGGTGCTCGGCACCGGCCTCGTCAGCCTGTGGGCGGCGGCGACCCTGACGCTGGTGACGGGCTGGGACTATTTAAGGGTCGGATTGAAGCACATGGACTAGCGAAATCCTCCCCATCGGAGATGGGGAGGGGGACCCCGCGTAGCGGGGTGGAGGGGTAGCTGGCAGAAGCCTCGTCGGTTACCCCTCCACCACCCTTCGGGTGGTCCCCCTCCCCACGCCTTGCGTGGGGAGA